>CALRZR010000186.1:0-15701 GCA_943372705.1 Opitutus sp. GAS368
CCCAAATCTTGAGGACCAAGACCTCTCGTTGCTCCTCGGGTAGACGGCGCATGGCGGCCTCGACCGCCTCACGTCGATCGTCGGCCTCCAGCGAAGTCTGGAAAACGGGCGCTCGGTCTTCGATCCCGCCATCGGCCCACTCTTCCCGCGCCGCGCGCCGTGTTTCCCGCCGGGCCAGATCGCACGCCGCGCGACGCACCGACGTGACGAGCAGCGCCATCGGCTCGCCCGGGAGCTCGCGTTGGTGCCGCCAATACCGCACGAACGCTTCCTGCACGACATCTTCAGCGTCCGCCACCGAGCGCGTCCACTGCCGGGCGCAAAGCAGCAGTTTCGGGCCGTAGAGCTGAAACCATGTTTTCCAAGAGTCATCGTGTGAGGCATCCTCCATGCGTGCGGAGTGTGTCGGTGTATGCCGGAAGAGCGTCATCGCGCGCGGGTTTTGTCTAAGAAACTGCCAATCCTGCCGAAAGTTTCGCGAAAAACCGTCGCGCAACCACCTCTTTCTCTCTCGGCGCCGCCTCCAAAAATAAAAAGGGGCCCGGGCGAATGCCCGAGCCCCTGTTGCAGGTTTTTCTATCTCTGCGGCTTTAACTTAGCGGCCGCCGAGCCATTTCCAATCAATGCGGTATTCCAGGGCGGCTACGCCGATCAGCGCGAACACGCTGCCGTAGCCAACAATGGCTTCCACGCTGACTGGGGCCTGGGAAGAAAGCAGAAACGCGGCGCCGGCAACGAGGGTGCCGAGAATGACCGCTAGGGTGATGGTATCGTTTTTCATAGGTTTGTCTTTTGTTTGGTCGGGCCGTGAAGGCTTCGACTCGCAGAGTATACGACACGTCTTTCAATAGTTGAAATCGCGACTTCCTATTGCTGCTATCGTTATTGCCTATGGAACTAAGCCAACTTCGCTATGCTGTCGCCGTCGCCGAAACGGGGAACTTCACCCGTGCCGCCGAGCGCTCAAATATCTCTCAACCTTCTCTGAGCCAACAGATTTTAAATCTTGAGAGCGAGATCGGCCACAAGCTTTTCCACCGTCTCGGCCGGAAAGCGGTGCTCACCGAAGCCGGCGCCACCTTTCTCGAACGCGCCCGGCGCATCCTCTTCGAGGTCGAAAACGCCGCCAAAGAGCTCAGCGATCACCCTTCTCTAGATCGTCGCATCACGGTCGGGGCCGTGCCCACCATCATGCCCTACCTGGTGGCCCCCTTGATTTCCGAGTGCCGCACCAAGCACCCGAACCTCCTCATCCACGCCCGCGAGGATTTCCGGCATTCGCTGGTGCGCGGGGTCGTCGAGGGCGAGCTCGATCTGGCAGTAGTGCCTCTACCGCTGAAAGATCCGCGTGTTTCCATCGAGCCTTTGCTAACCGAGCCGCTCCTCCTGGTAGTCGGACACAACCACCCGTTTTCCAGCCGCAAGGAGATCGATATCGCGGACCTTGCCGAGGAAACCTTCGTCACGATGGGCGACACCAGCACGCTCGCCGCGCAAATCCAAGGGTTCTTCGGCGATCACAACTTTGTCCCGAAAATCGGCTACCGCTGCGCCCAGGTCGCCACCTTGAAGCTCCTTGTTTCCATGGGTTTGGGCATTTCCATCCTACCCCAAGTAGCCCACACTCACGACGACGAGGGCAGCCTCATTTACCTGCACATCTCCGGCACTGCACCGACGCGTGAACTCGCCGTCATCCGCCATCTTCAGCGCTACCAGAGCCGCGGGGCCGAGCAGTTCCTCGCCCTGCTGCGCGACTACGCCCGCACCGGCGGATTTTCAAATGCACCGGTCATCGCGGCGCCCGATTCGAAATCCCTCCCACCCTTCGACCCCGGCCACTGACGAGCAATTGCGCTTTCGGCAAAAACGCCAACGCTCCTCCCGTTCATGCCCACCTCGGTCCAACACCACGCGCTCCCCAAGGGCCGGGAAATCACCACCCTGCTCACGCTGGGGACGGTGCAATTTACCCATGTGTTGGACTTCATGATCATGATGCCGCTCGGCGCCCAATTGATGCGCGTTTTCGACATCACGCCGGCCCAGTTCACCCACTTGGTCGCCTGCTACGGGATCGCCGCCGCGGTGAGCGGTTTTATCGGCGGTTTCTTCATGGATCGTTTCGACCGGAAGAAAGCCCTCCTCTTCACCTATACCGGCTTCGGCTTGGCCACCCTTGCCTGCGGCCTCGCGCCGACCCACCACTGGCTGCTCGTCGCCCGTCTCGCCGCCGGCGCATGCGGAGGGCTCTCCGGTTCACTCGTCAGCGCGATGATCGGCGACATCATTCCGCCCGAGCGCCGCGGCCGCGCCACGAGTTTCGTCATGTCGGCCTTCCCGGTCGCCTCCGTGTTGGGCGTCCCCGCCGGACTCGTCCTCGCCGGCAAATTCGGCTGGCACGGCCCGTTCTTCCTCTTGGCCGCCTGCTCGGCCGCCAACCTCGCGCTCGCCGCCTACGTCTTGCCCCACCTCCGCACTGCCGTGGTTGGCCACGAGCCCATCCGGCAGATGCGCGAGATCCTCTCGCACCCGATTTATCAACGCGCCCTCGCTCTCGGCGGCGTGCTTATCATGGGCGGCGGTTGCCTCGTGCCTTTCATCGCCCCTTCAATGGTCGCCAATATGGGCATCACCGAGGCCCAACTCCCTGTCGCCTACGCCGTTGGCGGTGCCTGCGCGTTCATCAGCATGCCGCTTGTGGGCTGGATGGCTGACCACATGGAACGCTTCCGCCTGCTCGTCGCCATTTCTATCGCCGCCAGCGCGGTCGCCCTCGTGATGACGCGCCTCGGGACGTCGTCACTCGCGTTCGTTTCGCTGATGATGGCGCTCTTCATGGTCACGATGTCCGGTCGTTTCCCACCCGCGATGACCATGGTCACCAATGCGGTCGAAGCGCGCTACCGCGGCGGTTTTATGGCCGTTAATTCCGCCCTGCAACAAGCCGCCGGCGCGCTCGCCAACGTGATCGCCGGCCTTTTCGTCACAAGCGATCCCGCCGGCCACTTGCTCGGCCTGCCCAACCTCGGCTACGTCTCCGTCGGCTTCTTTATCGTGACCATTTTCTTCGCCGCCAGCCTGCGCCGTGCTGCGCCGCATGTCGCGAGCCCCGTGCGCCGCATCCCGCTCAATCCGGCTCCCGCGTAAGCAGCGCCCACCATGTCCGCCCCGTCCGCCACCTTTATCCGCCCAGAACTACTTGCCCCCGCCGGCGACTGGGAATGCGCCCGCGCCGCCATCGAAAACGGCGCCGATGCCATCTACTTCGGCCTCGAGCGCTTCAACGCCCGCATGCGCGCGAAAAACTTCACGCAGGCTGATCTCCCCGCGCTCATGGAGTTTCTCCACCGCCGCGGTGTGAAAGGCTACGTCACCTTCAACACCCTCGTCTTCGCCAACGAAGTCGCCGACGCCGAGGACTACCTCCGCGGCATCATCGCGAGCGGTGTCGATGCCGCCATTGTCCAGGACATCGGCATCTGTCGGCTCATCCGCCGCCTCTCGCCCGATTTCCCGATTCACTGCTCCACGCAGATGACGATCACGAGCGCCGCCGGCGTCGCCTTCGCCCGCGAACTCGGCGCGCAGCTCGTCGTCCTCGCCCGCGAGAACTCCCTCACCGACATCGCCGCCATCAACGCCGCGCAGCTTTCAGCGTCGCCGTCCTCCGGCTCGCAGCTCTCAGCGCTCAACTCTCCGCTGCCTCTCCCGCTCGAAGTTTTCGTCCACGGCGCCCTCTGCGTCGCCTATTCCGGCCAGTGTCTGACCAGCGAATCGCTCGGCGGCCGCTCCGCCAACCGCGGCGAGTGTGCCCAAGCCTGCCGGCTCCCCTACGATCTCATCTCCGACGGCGTCCAAGTCCCCCTCGGCGACCGCCGCTACCTCCTCAGCCCCCAGGACCTCTCCGGCCTCGAAGTCCTCCCCGATCTCGTTCGCGCCGGCGTGGCGTCGCTCAAGATCGAGGGCCGCCTCAAATCCGCCGAATACGTCGCCAGCATCACCCGCGTTTACCGCCAGGCCCTCGACAAAGTGCTGGCCGATCTCACCGGCACCGCCGTCCCCAAATTTGAAGCCAAAACCGCCCGCTACGAACTCGAGATGAGTTTCTCGCGCGGCCTCTACACCGGCTGGTTCCGCGGCATCAACAATCAGGAACTCGCCCACGCCCGCTTCGGCACCAAACGCGGCGTCTTCCTCGGCGAGGTCACCCGCGTCCACCAAGAATCCGTCACCCTCAGTCTCGCCGCCTCCGCCCTGTGCTTGCCGAACGGGCCCCTCAAGCCCGGCGACGGCGTGGTCTTCGATGCCGGGAAACCCGACGAACGCGAACAGGGCGGCCGCGTCTACCAAGTCGAGACGCGCCCCGCGCCCGCCGGCGCCCCCACCGAGACGGTGCTTCGCTTCGGCCATGGCGATATCGACTGGCGCCGCGTGCGCGCCGGCCAACTCGTCTGGAAAACCAACGACCCCGCTCTCGACCGCGAGGTGCGCTCCACCTTCGAAGGCGAAAAAATCCGCTTCACCCGCCCCATCACCCTCGAAGTCCACGGTCGCGTCGGCACCCCGCTCACCCTTGTGGCCAACGACGGCCTCGGGCACGTCGTCCAACTCGACTCCGCCGTCCCGCTCGCCCCCGCCGACAAACAACCGCTCACGCCCGAACGCCTCCGCGAGCAGCTCGGCCGCCTCGGTGGCACGCCCTTCAAACTCGGCGATCTCCGCTCCCTCCTCGAGGGCGACGTGATCGTCCCGATCAGCGAGCTCAACCGCCTCCGCCGCGAAACCGCCACCGCTCTCGAATCCCTCCGCGCCCAGCCCAAACGCTGGCAGCTCACCGACAGCTCCGCCCGCCTCTCCTCCCTCAATCCCGCGTCCACCGCTTCCACTTCACCTGCCGCGGCCGCGCAGCCGCCGGAGCTGATCGCGGTCATCCGTCTCCTCGAACAACTCGACGCCGCCTGGTCCGCCGGCGCCCGCACGATCTACTGCGAATTCGAAAACCCGAAACACTACCGCGACGCCGTCACCCGCTTCCGCCAGCTCCAAGCCTCCGAATCCGCCCTTCCGAACTCTCAGCTCTCAACTCTCAACTCTCAGCTTCCTTCCTCCATCTGGGTCGCCCCGCCCCGCATTTTCAAACCCGGCGAAGAGTGGATCTTGAAACAGGTCCGCTCCTCCGAGGCCGACGGTTACCTCGTCCGCAATCACGACCACCTCGCGTTTTTCAAAGCCGACCGTCGCCGCGGCGATTTCTCGCTCAACGTCGCGAATCCCCTCACCGCCGAATACCTCCTCCAGCACCACGGCCTCGAACGCGTCACCGCCAGCTACGATCTCAACATCACGCAGCTCACCGCCCTCCTCGCCGGTGCACCCGGCACGTGGTTCGACATCACCGTGCACCAGCACATGCCGATGTTTCACATGGAGCACTGCGTCTTCTGCGCGTTCCTCTCCGACGGCAAAGACTACCGCGACTGCGGCCGCCCCTGCGACAAACACCGCGTCGCCCTCCGTGACCGCGTCGGCGCCGAACTCCCGCTCAAAGCCGATGCCGGCTGCCGCAACACCGTTTTCAACAACCGCGCCCAGACCGGCGCCGAATACGTCGCCCACCTCCTCGAACTCGGCGCCCGCAGCTTCCGCGTGGAGTTCGTCAACGAAAGCGCCGACGAAGTCACCCGCACGCTCACCCGCTACGCCCAACTCCTTCGCGGCGAAATCACCGGCGCCGAGCTCTGGCGCGAATTGAAACTCATCAACCAGCTCGGCGTCACCCGCGGCCAGATGGAGACGGCTCCGCGCATCATCACCAAGAAAGTCTAAAGCTGGGGGTTTTTGCTACTGGACAGCGATTTTGGGGTCGCTCAACTCAGCGCTACCCAACCCCATGATCACAAAAAAGACTCTGGCTGAGAGTTTTTGCGGCCGCCACGGCGTGCCCACCGAACAGTTTGCCCAGGCCGTGCTCGCGCGCTGCCTCTATCCGCAGGCCCGCCTGCTCAAGAATCCGCTGTTGCTCGTAAACGCCGACTATTTTGAGGCCGACCTCGAGCTCATACACCAAGTCGGCCAGTTGACCCACGCCGACGACCTCGCCGCCGAAGTCGCCGAATTCAACTACCACCCCGCCAACGCCGGCCGCCTGCGCCGCGAGTGGAAACTCCGCCTCTCCGTCACCCGTCTGCAAAAACTCGTCGAGGAAACCTTCGAGGTCGAAGCCAGCCGCGCCGAGAGCATGGCGCCGTTCGCAACCGCGCCGGTTCCGCAGCCAAAGATTCAGCCCGCCTGGAGCGGCAGCCGGAAATAAAACTCCGCCCCGCACCCCGGCTCGCTCGCGCACGCGATGCTGCCGCCGTGGGCAACGACAATCTCCCGGGCGATCGCGAGCCCGAGCCCCGCGCCGCTCTTCTCCTGATTCGGCGCGCGATAAAACCGATCAAATACCCGCGCCACGCTCTCAGCGGGAATTCCCGGACCCTCGTCGCGCACGGCGAACCGCACGAACTCCGCATCCCGCGTCGCCGCGAGCCCGATCACGCCGCCCTCCGGCGAATACTTCACCGCATTCGTCAGCAGATTCATGAACACGTGGCGCAGCCGCTCCGCATCGACCGATAGCCGCAGCGCCGCGACGTCCGGCACCACCGCCACCGCCAGCGTGCGGCCCGCCGGCTCGACCAACGCCCGCGCCTCGCGCGCGACGTCGTCCACGAGTTCGCCCACCGACGCCTCTCGGCGATTGAGCGTGGAGGCGCCCGCCTCCAGCCGCGCGAGGTCCAATAAATTATCGAGAATCCGGAGCAACCGGTCCGCATCGTCGCGCGCCGATTCCAGCAGCTCGCGTTGCGTCGCCGTCAGCCCTGCGAGTTTTTGCTCCAGCAGCAAATAAACCGCCATGCGCAGACTCGTCAGCGGCGTCTTCAACTCGTGGCTCACGGTGCCCACCAGATTCGTCTTCGCATCATCGAGCAGCCGAAACTTCGTGACGTCCTGCAGAACGATCGCCGCCCCCGTGAACTCCGTGAGCTTGTCGCCGATCGCCAAAATGCGCGGCAGGTAGTGGCGCCCACCGAGCGACACCACCTTCGCGTAGTCACCCGGCAGATAGTGCTCGCCCGTCGCGAGCACGTGCGCGAGCGGCTCCGCGATGTCGGCCGGAAACTCCGCGAGCCCCAATGCCGCGCCCGCCGGATTGCGCACTTCGGTCGTGCCCTCGCGCGACACCACAAACACCGGGTCCGGCGCCGAGGTCAGCGTCGCCTCCATCGTGCGCTGCGTGCGCAGGACTTTGGCGAGTGTCGCCTCGCGGTAAGCGCGGAGCTTCGCCGCCATCGTGTTAAACGCCCGCGCGAGTTGCCCGAGTTCGTCGCGCGACATCTCCGGCACCGTGCGGTCGAGGTCGCCTTCGCCCACCGCCACCGCCGACGCCGTGAGCGCCTTGATCGGCTTGAGCAGCGCCGCCGCCATCCGCCACGCGACGAAGATCGACAACAACACCGCGCCGATGATCGCGAGCAGGAGCACGCGCTCCGTCGTCGCCGCGAGTTGTTCGACCCGCGCCGCCGTCTGTTGCGCCGCGGCCGCGTCGCGCCGCGTGAGCGTCTCAATGGCGTCGAGCACCCGCAGGAGCGCCGCGGTGTCGCCCTGCTGGTCGATCCGTGATCCGCCCGCGCCGGAGCGCAACACCGCCTCCGCGCGCCCGGAGAAATCCTGAAACGCCTGGTCGAGCGCCACCACGAGCGTCGCACGCGGCGAGCCGGCCGAACTGTGCGCCTGCCCCATCAGCTCGCGCATGAAAGCCGCGCGTGGCTCGTCAAATGCCCGCCGCGCTCCCAGCAAATCGCCGCGCTGGGCGTCGCGGAGCGCATTGTTCATCAGCGTCGCCGCCTCGCGCATCTGCTGCAGCGCGGAGATCGCGTGGTAATTGTTTACGAGGTCGCGCGACAACGAGCCCGCCAGCTCCCGCCCCACGCGGATCGCATACGCCCCGGTGCCGACGAGAATCAGCAGGAGCGGCAAGAGACCGAGGTAGAGGCGCGTCCGCAACATCTCAGAGGAGCCCCAGTTTCTGCCGCTTGCGGTAGAGCGTGGCCGGATCGATCCCGAGCGTGCGCGCCGCCTCGTCGAGATTGCGCGCCGAGGCGAGGATGCGGCGGATATGCTCAGTCTCGAGCGCATCGAGCGTGACGCGCGCGCCCACCGCGATCGCGGCATCCGGCGGCGTGCCGAACTCGTCCGGCAAATCGATCAGCTCGATCATCTCGCCCGACGCGAGAATCACCGCGCGCTCGATCACATTGCGCAGTTCGCGGAGATTGCCCGGCCAGCGATACGCAGCGAACGCCACACTCACCGCCGGCGCCAGCCCGGTGACTTTCTTGCCGAGCCGCGCCGCGAAGAAGCGCCAATAACTCTCCGCAAACCGCGCCAGGTCCGCCGGTCGGTCGCGCAGTCCCGGCAAAGTCACGCCGATCACATTCAGCCGGTAAAACAGATCCTCGCGGAAACGCCCCGCTTTCACCTCGTCGGCCAGCGCGCGGTTCGTGGCCGCGATCACGCGGACATTTGCGCGCCGCGGCTTCGCTTCGCCCACGCGCTCGTATTCGCGCTCTTGCAGGAGCCGCAGCAGCTTCGGCTGAATCTCCAGCGGCATCTCGCCGATCTCATCGAGAAACAGCGTGCCGCCGTCGGCCGCGGCGACTTTGCCGAGCGTATCGGCCACCGCGCCGGTGAACGAGCCCTTCACGTGCCCAAAGAGCTCGCTCTCGAGCAGCTCGCGCGAAAGCGAGGGGCAACTCACCGTCACAAACGCCGCCTCGCGTTGCGCGCTCCGCTGGTGGATTTCGCGGGCGAGCACACTCTTGCCGGTGCCGCTCGGGCCGAGAATCAAAATATTCGCCGGCGTCGCGGCGGCCTTGAACGCGATCTCGATCGCACGCTGCGTGGCGGGCTCCGCCGACACCAAATCGACCGGCGGCGATTCAGCCGCGAGCTGGTTTTCGAGCGCGCGGACGCGGCTTTCGAGGGCGCGCGTCTTTTCGATTTTCGCCAACACCGCACGGATCTGGTCCGGCGTAAACGGCTTCGGCAAAAAGTCGAAAGCCCCGCGCCGCATCGCCTCCACCGCCGTGGCGATATTCGCGTAAGCCGTAAACATCACCACCACCAGCGAGGGCTGCGCCTTGAGCAGTTTGGCGAGCACATCCAGACCGTCGTCGTTGCCCAGCTTGAGATCGAGCAACACCGCCTCGAACGCATCGTCCTCGATCGCCTTCAGCGCGCGCAGCGCGTTGGGCGCCTCCGCGGCGGTGTGACCGGCGAGTTCGACCGCGATGCGCGTCGTTTTGCGGATGGCCGGTTCGTCGTCGACGATGAGAATGCGCATGGGGAGGGAAACGAGTGTGGGCGGCGCGACCGGGAAGCGAAATGCCAAAAACAAGGCGGGGCCGCTTGCGCGACCCCGCCAGGTCCAGCTTCAACTTGGCGGATCCGCCGGCTACGCCGACGAATCTACGCCGGCCCAATTTGACCGAGGTCGCATCGTGAGGTTCCGGCGCGCGAAAGATTTTTAGTATTTTTCGAAGTCCCGCACGCGGGCGGTTTCGACGGCATCCGCCGATTCGTGATCGGCAGTCACCAAGAGACACAACAGGGCACCCAGCACGAGGAAGGAGAGAATAAGGGGAGTCATGCCATTCTCTTCGCCTGAAGCATGCCAGCGCCTCCGAAAACGCGGAAACCCACGGTGCATCAGCGGGTTAGTTTTTTGCCACATCCGACCGCGACGCGGGCGCCCGCACCGCGTCGTGCAAATCGCAGTGCATCCACACCCCGGGCTCGCGTTTCGCACGACACCTCGCCGGCCGCCGCGAGATTTGCCTTGTGTCCGACCCTCCCGCAAAACCCTCTAAGCCTCCGCGTCTCACCATCGACATGTCCACGCCCGCCGCCCAGCCCCAAGCCCCCGCTACCGCCTCGGTCGCCCCCAAGCTCACCGACCTCGAAATCAAAGACGCCCAGCTGATCTTTGGCTCGGTCTGGCAGCGCTTGGAGGAAGAATATGGCCGCGAAAAGCTGCGGTTCCCCAAAGAGATTATCTTGCTCGGCGGCGCGCCCGGCGCCGGCAAAGGCACCAACACGGCATTCATCACGCGCGCCCGCGGCCTCACCTGCCCGCCGATCGTGATCAGCGCGCTCCTCGATTCCCCGGAAGCCAAAGCCCTCAAAGACGGTGGCAACATGGTCGGTGATCGCGAAGTCGTCGGCCTCCTGCTCCGCCGACTCCTCCGCCCCGAATATCACGACGGCGCCATCCTCGACGGTTTCCCGCGCACCAACGTGCAGGTCGAATGTTTGAAGCTCCTCGTCGGCAAAATGCACGGCCTGCGCCGCGAGTTCTACGGCACCCCGCTCAGCATCCATTTCCGCCAGCCGACCGTGCACATCATGGTCCTTTTCGTGGACGAAAAGGAATCGGTCGCCCGCCAGCTCAAGCGCGGTCAGGAAACCAAACTTCACAACGAAGAGGTCCTCCGCTCCGGCGTCGGCCACCTCATGGAGGACCGTCCGACCGACCACGACGAGACCCTCGCCCGCCGCCGCTACCGCGTCTTCAAAGAGCAAACCTGGGATGCCCTCCAATCGCTCAAAGAGACGTTTCACTACCACTTCATCAACGCCCAGGGCACGCTCCACGAGGTCGAACAAAACATCCTCAAGGAGCTCGATTACCAGAGCACCCTCGAACTCGACCCGCAGACCGTCGACCGCCTGCGCAACGTGCCCGTGGCCAACGAAATCATCGTCCACGCCCGCCAGGAATTGGTGAAACGCCTCGACGGCTACGAATTCGACCAACCGGAACTCTTCGGCCAAGTCGTCACATTCATCGCGAAGAAGATCATGCCGATCGTGCAGCGCCACGCGATTTCGGGCGCCGCGCACGTCAACACCGAGGACCCGCTTCTCACCGACCCGAAGGCGCTGGCGATGTTGATCGACGTCTTTTCCGAGCGCGGCTTCCACGCCGTCGTTGATCTCCACCGCATCGAGATTCCCGAACGCGTCGACCTCGCGACCGGCCTGATCACGTGCCGCGTGAAAAAAGTCTTCCGCATCCAGATCCGCTTCCACGGCTCCGAAATCCGCAGAGGGTGAGTGGAGCCATAGCGGCCGGCCTCCGTTCCCCGGTCAATTGACGTATACGGCAGCCCGCGCCGCCCACGATTATTCGTAGCGCAACGCCTCGATGGGATCGAGCGACGCCGCTTTCCAGGCCGGATAGAGACCGAAGATCACGCCGATGCCTCCGCACACCCCGAGGCCGATGCCGGCCCACATCCACGGAAATGTGATCGCGGTATTCATGAAATAGGCCGCGGCATTGCCGCCGCCCACCCCTACGGCCACGCCAGCGAGTCCTCCGATCAGTGAGAGCGCGACGGCTTCGGAGAGGAATTGCAGCATGATGCTGCGCTTCTTCGCGCCGATGCTCTTGCGAATGCCGATCTCCTTCGTGCGCTCGGTCACGCTTACGAGCATGATGTTCATCACGCCCACCCCCGACGCCAGCAGCGCGATGGCGCTGATGATGAGCGCTCCCGCCGCGACGACGTCGGCGATTTTGTTGAACGCCTCGATGAGCGATTCGTTGGAGAAAATTTCAAAGTCGTTGAGGTCTTCCGGATGCAGACCGCGCACGAGGCGCATCATCCCGACCGCCTTGTCCTGCGTGGCCGTAAGTTCGGCCTGATTGAGCGCCTGCACATTCAGATTAATCGAGCGCATCGAACGCCCGTAGACCGCGAGGAAACGCGAAATAGGCGTCATCACGAGCGCGTCCGGGTTGCCGCCAAACGCAGAGCCCTTTGGCGCTAGCAGCCCGACGACAGTGTAGTTCTGCCCGTTCATGCGCACGACTTTGCCGAGCGCCTCTTCGTCCGGGAAAAGCTTCTGCACCACGTCGGAGCCGAGGAGACACACGGGCCGGCCGTATTCGACATCGTCGGCGCCGAGATTGCGCCCCGCGGCGATCTCGAAATTGAGCGCCGTGACGTAGTTCTCATCGGTGCCCATGAGCCGCACGTTCGGATTGGTGCGGCGGTCGCGAAAGATCACGATCTGGCCACCGCGGCCGATCTGGAGATTCACCTTCGCGGAATCACCCATGAGGTCCTTGAAACGGTTCGCGATGGCGTAGGTGACGTCGCGCCGGTTACGGAAGCGGTTCCAATCGGAGAAGCTGATCGCGGGAAATTTACTGATCTGAAAACTGTTCGCCCCGAGGACGTTCAGCCCGCTCTCGATCGACCCGCGCATGCCGTTGATAAACGTCATAACGCCGATCACGGAAAACACACCGACGGCGATGCCGAGGACGGTGAGGCTCGAGCGGAGCTTGTTCGCGGTGAGCGAGGAGAACGCGAGGCGGAAGATTTCGGCGATGAGCATGGCGCGTTCGGATTATTCGTAGCGCAGCGCGACGACAGGATCGAGTTTGCTGGCCTGCCACGCAGGCGCGAAGCCGCTGAAGATGCCGGTAAACACCGAGACGCCCAGCCCGAGCAGCACGAGCCCCATGGAAAAGACCAACGGGAACGTCGGCATGAGCACCCCAACGATCGCCGAAAGCCCCCACGCGGTCGCCAGGCCGCCGATGCCGCCGAGCAGGCAGATGCTCACCGCTTCGATGAGAAATTGGAGCAGGATCGTGCGGCGCCGGGCACCGAGCGCCTTGCGCGTGCCGATCTCCTTCGTGCGCTCCTTCACGCTCACGTAGGTGATGTTCATGATGCCGATCGCGCCTACGAAGAGCGCGAGGCCGGTAATAAAAAGGCCGCCGATGGCGATGCCGCGCTTCACCGGGTCGAGCTGCTCGCGGATCACCTGCTGGCTGTTGATCTCAAAGTCGTCCTTCTTTTCCGGACTCAGCCCGCGCACGCGCCGCATAATGCCGCGGATCTCGTCGCGCGCTTCTTCGACGCGGTCGAGGTCGATCTGCACGCGGATTTCCGGATCGGCGAAGCGGACCGGAAACGAGCGTCCAAACGCCCCGATGGGTAAAATCACCTGCGAATCCCAACTGAAGAGTCCGAGAAAACTACCCTGCCGCGCGGCCACGCCAACGACGTTGTAGACTTGGTTGCGGATGCGGATGTCTTTGCCGATTGGCGACTCGTTGGGAAACAGCGCATCGGCGACGTCGAAGCCGATCACCGCGACGTTGCGAGCACTGCGGTTCTCGATGTCGGTGAAAAAACGTCCTTCCTTCATATCGGAGCGCACAATGCGCCCTAGGTCCGCCGTTGTGCCGACGATGCGGATGTTGTTCACGCGATTCTCGCCGCGACTTACGCTGGCCCCCCAGTCGGTCGCGGGCACGGCGAGCTTGAGCGGGCTGTTCGGGTGCTCGGCGATCCAATCGTTGATCGGCTGTGCGTGCTCGACGTTGATTTCACGGCGATTGCGGTAGACCCACCAATCGCTGGTGTCCTTCCACGGCCACTTGGTAACGTAGAGCACATCGTCGCCGAAGCCGGAGAGGCTGCGTTCCACGCCGGCATCGATGCCGAGAATGGCGGTGCCCATGAGCGTGACGGCCACAATGCCGATGATCACGCCGAGCGCCGTGAGCATGGAGCGGAGCTTGTTCGCCGCGATCTGCGCAAACGCAATGGCGAACGACTCGGTGGTCTCGTAAACGATGCGGGTCATCGGATTTTCGATTTCTAATTTCCGATTTTCAACAAATCGAAACGAACAGGCCTCGGGGCGTGGATGATCAAGGTAGAGAAATTCGAAATTCGAAAATCCAAATTCAAAAATCGCCTCATTCCACCGGCAAATCGCTCTCGATCAGACCGTCGCGGAGGCGGACGATGCGGCGGGCGTGGCGGGCGATGTCTTCTTCGTGGGTGACGACGATGATCGTGTTGCCCTGCGCGTAAAGCTGCTCGAAGAGCGCCATGATTTCCTCGCCCGTTTTTGAGTCGAGGTTACCCGTCGGCTCGTCGGCGAGGATGATCGAGGGATCATTCACGAGCGCACGGGCGATCGCGACGCGTTGGCGCTGACCGCCGGAGAGTTCGTTGGGCTTGTGGCCCATGCGCTCGCCGAGGCCGACGTTTTCGAGGGCGCGCTGGGCTTTCGCGAGGCGCTCGCCGCGACCGAGCCCGGCGTAAATCAGCGGGAGCTCGACGTTGTGCAGCGAATTGGAGCGCGGCAGGAGGTTGAAGGTCTGGAAGACAAAACCGATCTCGCGGTTGCGGATATCGGCGAGTTCGTCGTCGCTCATCGTCGCCACGTTTTTCTGGCTGAATTCGTAACGGCCGGCCGTCGGCGTATCGAGGCAGCCGAGCATGTTCATGAGCGTGGACTTGCCGCTGCCGGAGGGGCCCATGATCGCCAGATACTCGTTGCGGTGAATCTTCAGGTTCACCCCGCGGAGCGCGTGGATGATCTCCGAGCCCATTTTGTAGAGCTTGGTCACACCCTCAATTTCAATGACGAGCGGGCCCGGCGGGCGAACCGTGCGCTGGGCGGCGGGAGCAACAGGAGTGGCGTTCATGGTGTGGCGGGAGGCAGGATCACCGACGGAGAACTACTTCTTGTCCGGAGTTTTCTTCGACTTATCGAGGGTCACCTTCATGTCGTCCTTGAGCGTGCGCGTGATGACACCGAAAGAGCCGCTCACCACCTCTTGGCCGGCTTTGAGGCCCGATTTGATCTCGATGTGCGTGGTGTCCTGCACCCCGGTCTCGACTTTGACGAGTTTCACCTTGTCGCCGTCCTTCACGAAGACGACGCGCTGGAGATTTTCGCGGTCCGCTTTGTCCGCCTGCTTCTGCTGCTTGTCGTTGACCGCGGCCGCGGCGCCTTCGCCCTTGTTTTCCACGGCCGTTTTCTCGCGGCCTTTGGCCACTTCTTCGAGGGTCTTGTTGCTCTCCTTTGAGCGGACCGTGACGCTCTGGATCGGCACCGCGACGACGTTCTCCACCGTCTTGGTCTCGACGTCGGCATTGGCGCTCATGCCCGGGCGCAACGGCACGTCTTTGTCCAAAATGCGGATTTTCACCAGGAAGTTGGTCACCTCGTCCTGCGTGTTCATACCGGTAACTTTGGCCGCGGACCCGATCTCCTTGACGACAGCGTCGAACTTGCGGCTGGGGAATGCGTCGATGGCGATCCTGGCTTTGTCACCGACCTTCACGTTCACGATGTCGTTTTCATTGATGTTCACGCGGACCTCCATGTTCGACAGGTCCGCCACGCGCATGACTTCGGCGCCACCGTAGGAGCCGGTGCCGGCGACCCGTTCGCCGAGTTCGGTGCTGAGCGAGCTGATTTTGCCGTCGATGGGAGCGTAGATGATCGTCTTGGTGAGCTGGTCCCGCATTTGATTCAACGCGCCCTCGGTGCGGCGGACGGTGGCCTGGGCGTTCTCAAAGTTGGCTTGGGCGACTTCGAGAGAGGTGCGGGCGGCCATAATTTCGGAATCGGACAAGAGTTTTTTCGCGTAGAGGTCCTCGTTGCGCTTGAGATCGTCCTGCGACTTGAGGAGCTGGGCCTTGCTCAGCACCACGCCGGTGCGGGCGGCCACGAGACTGGCTTCCTGTTGCTCGACCTGGGCTTTGTAAACGTCGGGTTTGATACTCAGGAGCAAGTCTCCCTTCTTAACAACCGCGCCCTCGCGGAAG
>CALRZR010000187.1:0-15679 GCA_943372705.1 Opitutus sp. GAS368
ATGCGCGAGCAATTGCGCTTCGGTCAGATGGTGCTCGTCGACGACCACGGTCGCGACAATCCGCCGGGCGAGGTCAGCGTGATGTTTGGCCAGCCACGCGGTAAACAGGTCCATTTCGCTGCTCGCGCCGGTGCCGTTGCCGAACACGAGGATCTTGTCAGCGGCGCGCAGCACAGCCGCGATTGGTTCGAAAAAGCTGTTCGGCTCGGTCTTGTCTTCCCCGCGCAGGAGCTGATGAGCGTTCGGCGCCTGTCGGGAATATTGCTCGCGCGGAGGCGGCAGAATCCGCTGCGGCACCGTCTCGGCGGCCGTGGACGCGTAGAGCCGCGCCTCGCGATGATCGATCACGAGCAGCCAATTGCCCGCGCCGTTCTGCGGGTCCGTGGCGACGGCGTCGGAGTTTTGGAGGAAGTGGCGCAGCGCCAAAACCTCCTCGGTCGGGGACACATCTTTCGTGCGAGCAGGATGCAACACCAACGTCTGACCGTTGCGCGTAACCTTGAAATTCCCATTCGGCTCCTCGTCGACGCGGGCGATGTGGCGGAAAAGCGAATACACGTCGTGCCAACCGAGATTGTGCGCAAGCGGATGCTGAAAAATCGCCTGATAGGTGCGCAGATGTGATCCGGTGAGAGTCGTGGACAAGTTCATAGTTGGTAAGCGGTGGAGGGTGGCCCTGGCGTCCGCGGGCAATGGCCGGAGCGCGCCTTTCGATCGGGATAATGCGCCCGGCGACGGAACCAAACTATGGGGTCTACACCTGTCGGGAGACGCAGCGGTGGTGGCCGGGTCGCTCCGCCGATGTTCGGGTAATACCTCATATCCTCCCAACGACGCGGGACCTATCCTCACGGCCTATGCCTACTCCTCCCTCCAACGGTCCAGAAAAACCCTTCCGTCAGACCGCCGACGGAAAGGCCCTGCCAAGCGATGTGGCGTTCCCGCCACGCGAAGAAATCCAAGCGACGAAACCGAGTTTGTGGCCGTGGATCATCGCCTTGGCAGCGCTCACGGGCGTGCTGCTCGTAATCGTCGCCTACCTCGCGAACACGCTGAACGAACGCAACACGACAATCCGCCAGAACGGGAATCGTTTGGAGCAACGGGAAGCCGCGACCACCCTGCTCCAGGCCGAGTTGGATGCGGCCAAGGACGACACGACCAAAGCAAAAACCGATCAACAGGCCGCGCGGTCGGAAACCGTCCGGATGAAAACCCAAGCGGACGACGCCAAAGCCGGCGCCGCCGAGCTGCAAACGCAGTTGGACAAAACCCGGGTGCTCGCCAACGGATTCCAGGCTCAGGCGGAAGACGCCAAAGTGACCTTCATCAAACAGCAGGGTGAAGTGGCGATCGCCAAGACGCAGACCACCGTCATGCAGACCCAACTCGACCAAGCCAAAGCCGACATCGAACGCCTCACGAAGGGCCTCGACGAGAGTCGTAGTCGTTTTGCCGAGACGCAGGAAAAATTGAAAAAATCCGAGGCGGAACTCGCCCAGCTGCAAAAGACCCGCCAGAAGAATTGATGGTCAGTCCGAACCCATTGAAAGACGGCGACGACGCGGCGACTCCCCACCGCAGAATGGTGGCGCGGAGCCTGCGCCGAAAAATCGGCCAGGGTTGCATCGTTGCCTTCGGGTTGGCCGTCGCCGCGGTGGTCCTCCTGCCGTGGTGGCTGGGGGTGATGTTGGGAGTAATGGGTCCGGCGCGCGGACTAACCTTTGCGCGCTACGAGCGCAGCGGCTACACCCGGTTTGTGCTGCACGACGTCGCGTTTCGACTGCCGGCGGCGCGGGTGCGGGCGTCACGGGTAGAATTGGATACGCCCATCTTCGCACTCTGGCGCCGCGGTGACGTAACCATCGGCCGGTGGTCAGTTGAAGCGGTGGATCGCGCGACACCGGCGAACCCTGTGGAAACCGCGCAGGGTTGGAAGCCGTTACGGAAAACATTGCAGAATGTCGCGGTCCAGCTCGGCCGCTGGGTGCCGCGCGCAAAGGCGGAGGCCGGCGTGGTGCGCTGGCCGGGAGTGGAACTGACGTGCACGGCAGCCGAGTGGGCCGGACAGCAACTGACGGCAAAGCAACTCGCGTGGCGCGGCTTGAACGGAGATGTGACGATCACGTTCTTAGGTGAGCCTATCCGGCTCACGTGGCTCGCGTCGGAAGGCGGCGTCACGCTCGAAAGCCGCGCGGAAACGGTTTCCGGCGACTTGCGGTGGTGGGGTCAGCGCGCCGAGCTCAGCGCGCGCTTCGGCGAAAATGGCTGGCTGCCGGAGGAGGCCAAATTTCTCGCGGCCGCCATCGACGTGCCGGGCGAGAGACTGCGGCTCGGCGAGACTTACGCGACGGTGCGCGGTCGCGGGGAATTCACGTGGAAAGAAAAAAAGCTGGCGGTGGTGGCAACGGCCACGGGTGAACCGCTCCCTGGGCGTGCGGTGCCGCCGCTGGCCGCGGCGTTGCGCGGACAGGGCGGGCTCGACGCGTTTACCGTGGAATCGTTGGACGCGATCCTGCCGGGCATCACCCTAAAGTTGAGTGCTCCGGTGACGGTGGATCGCGGCGGTCACATGCGACCCAGCGGGGCGAATCTGACGATCGCGGCGGACTTGGCGAAACTCCCGTGGCTGGACGCGACCGGCTCGGCCAACGGCGAGGCCCGGCTTGTCTCTGCACCGGGCGAAACGCCGGTGCTGGATTTTCAACTCACGGCGCGCGACGTGGTCAAAGCGGGGTGGAGCGTGGCGTTGATCGAGGCAATGGGAGATTTTGCATGGCCGCGCGTGCGGGTTAAGGCGGGCACGTTGGCGGGTGTGGCGGGTGAAAAACTGCGCTGGAGCGGAGGCTGGGATTTTGTAACCAAGGAAATTTTCGACGGCGCGGCGGAGGGCGAGCTGCGCCGGGCGACCGTAGCCCGCTGGATACCGGCCGGCATCGGGTTCGGCTCGCTCACCTTCACGGTGAAAGCCGGCGGCCCGTTGGCTCAACTGCACCACACCGGAACCGCCCGCAGCGACGCGGTCACGCTGGGCGCCTTGAATCCGTTGGGCTTGGCCGCGACGTGGACGGGGGTAGGCGCGACCGCCGAGTCGGCGACGCTGGCGGCGACGGCCGGTGCGACGAAGGTCACGGCGACGGGATCGGTCGGCGCGGAGGGGATGCGTTTGACGAAGTGGGAGCTGTCGCAGGACGGAAAATTGCGTCTCGCGCTGACCCAACCGGCGGAGCTGCGTTGGCGGCCGAATCTGGCAGCGGAAGGGCTGCGATTCGCGGGGCCGGAAGGTCGGATCGAAGCCGAGTTTGTAGGGGGACCGGTGGGGCGGGTGAATGTGGCGATCACGAACTGCGCGTCGGAATGGGTGCGCGAGTTGGGCCTCGTGCGCGGGCCGGCGTGGCGCGTGGACTCGCTGGTGGCCGCAGGCACTTGGGACCGCGGAGCCCTGACGTATTCGCTGAACGGCAAGGGCACGGTCGCACTGGGTGGAAAAAATTCGGCGGCACTCTCGGCGGCCTTGCGCGGCGACGAAACCGGGCTGCGCATCGAGGAGTTGAGCGTGATCGAAGAGGGAAAAGCGGTCGTCGGCGCCATCGGAAAAATCCCTCTGCGCGTAAATCCGACGGCGGCGCAGCTGTGGGAATTTCTCCCGGACGGCGAACTGGCGCTCAACGTGACGACGGCGCCGACGGCGCGCTTTTGGACGCAGTTGGGAGAGTTCACGGGCCTCGCGGTGCAGGCGCCCGAGGCCGTGGCGCGCGTGACGGGCACGTGGGCGCGTCCCCAAGGCACGATCAATCTGAAGGCGGCGCGCGTGACGGCGGATCCGTTGCGCTTCAAGCAGCCGCTGCCGACCGTCGAGGCGCTCGACCTGGAACTTGCGGCCGACACGGGCGGAGTCCGGCTGGTGCGGCTGGCGGCTGGCATCGAAGGACAGGCCGTGCGGGCGAGTGCACGGATGCCCGTGGCGGCGGACACGTGGCGCGGATTCGCAAGTGGCCGCTGGCCGGGCTTGCGACCGGGAACAGAGGCACGGATCGATTTGCCGGAGGGCGAGATCGCGGCATTCGCGCGCTTCCTGCCGGAGTGGGTAGCGCCGCGCGGACGGCTGGCAGCAGACGTTTCATTCCGCAACGGAACGCTGGAAGGAAGCGTGAAGCTGAGCGAAGGCGCGACGCGGCCTTTGGGGTCACTCGGTGCGCTGCGCGAGGTCAGCGCCGAGGTAATTTTGGCAGGGCGCACAGTGGAACTGAAGACAGTCACGGCCCAAAGCGGCGGCCAAACGGTGACGCTCAGCGGCACCGTGGGGCTGCCGGACCTGACAACCAAATCGACCGAGAGCGGCGGCGTGGTCGACGGGCTGACGTTCGCGGTGGCGCTCAAGGGCGAAAATTTGCCGCTGGTGCGCGATATGGGAATGTTGGTGCGGGCCGATTTGGATTTGAAGTTGCAGTCACCCGGGCGCGGACCGCCGCAGATCGCGGGCACGGTGCGGTTGCGCGAGAGCCTGCTGTTTTCCGATGTGCGGGCGCTGGTGCCGCGCGGCGTGCGGACGAAAACGCGGCGGCCGCCCTATTTCGCAGTGGACGTGCCGCCGTTCGAGACGTGGACCCTGGCGGTGGCCGTGCAGGGCGAAAAATTTCTGCGGTTGCGCACGGCGCTCTTCGACGGCGTGGCGTCGGCGCGTTTTCAGCTCGGCGGCACGTTGGGCGAGCCGCTGCTCCGGGGCGACGCGACGATCGACGAAGGGTCGGTGAAACTGCCGTTCGCCCGGTTTGTCGTGCAGGAGGGACGCGTGAGTCTGACGCCGGAGCAAGACATCGAGCCGCAGGTCTCGTTCGTGGGCACCGTGCGCCGGATGAACTACGACCTGCGCCTGGAAGTGAGCGGCGCCGCATCTGCGCCGGTGGTGGTGTTCAGCTCGAGTCCGCCGCTGGAGGCCGGGCAGGTGCTGTTGTTGGTGATGGCCGGCGAAGCGCCCCGCGCCGAAGTGACGTTCTCCGATCAACAACGCGTCGCGCGGCTTGGCGCGTATTTCGGGCAGAGTCTGATGACGAGTCTCGGCGGCGAGAGCGAAACTGGGCAGCGACTCACGTTCACGTCGGGCGAGGACGTCTCGCGCCAAGCGAAAGAGACCTACGGCATCGAGTATCGCCTGAGTGAGCGCTGGTCGCTGGTGGGCGAGTATGACGAGTTCGACGAATTTAATGCGGGCGTGAAATGGCGCGTCTTTTCAAAGGGCGGTTCGAAGGAAACCCCGAAACATCCATGAGCACGGCCCGGTTGCCCCAACGTCTCGTCAAAATCGTCAGCGGCACGCTGCTCGGCGCCGCGCTGCTCGCCGCGACACCGGCGTGCTCGACGCGGCCGGACGCAGGACCGCCCCCGGCTACGTTAAAGGTGGCGGGCATCGGTTGGTTGCGGGATCGCGATCTGCGGGTGTCGCTCGAACGCCTGCTCGGCGATACGCGCGGCGCGATGCTCGGGGCGAATGCGGTGGAGGACGCGACCTTCATGCTCATGTCGGCCGTGCACGCGGAGGGATTTGCCAACGCGACCATCCGGGTGGAATGGAACGAAGCGGACGGCACGACGGCCGGGCGGGACTTTGACCGGAGCATGGTGGCCGCGGTGCCGCGCACGCTGCAGACCGGCGAGGTGCGCTTTCGCGTAACGCCGGGTGCGCGGCTTTTTGTGAACGAGGTGACGTTCGTCGGCTTGCACGCCCTGCAGGAGAAGGCGGCGCGGAGCTTTTTTGTAGGCGAGGCGGCCCTGTTTCCCGGCAAGGCGAGCCGCGCGTATACGCCGGACCGACTGGCGCGGGCGCGGGACAGTTTGCAGGCGGAACTGCGTGAGCAGGGATTGGCCGAAGCGGAGGTGCGGACGCGCACGGTCGACATCGACGACCGCACGGGCGCGGTGTCGCTCGTGATCGAAGTGACGGAAGGAGTGCGCTGGCACGTCAGCGACGTGACGGTCGCCGGAGCGCACGAGGCCGGAGTCGTCCTACCGAAATGGGACAAGTGGAACGGCCGGATCTGGACGGAAGCGTGGCAACAGAGCGTGGCCGGCGAAGTGCGGCGCGCGTATTTCGAAGCCGGTTACGCCGATGCGCGCGTGCGAGCGACGAAAACAGTCGGCACTGTCGGCGACGGACGTAAAGCCGTGGCCGTCGTGCTGAACGTGGACGCCGGCGAGCGGGTGCGGCTGGGTGCGGTGCGCATCGACGGCGCCGTGCACGCGCGCGAAGACGTCCTCCGCCGGCGGGTGCACACGCTCGCTGGCGAACTGCTGAATCCGCTGGAAATGGACCAAGCCCGGTTCCGATTGGCGCGGCTGGGCGTGTTCGAGAGGGTCGATCTGCGCTATGAACCGACAACGGGGCCGGTGCGCACCGCGGTCTTTACGGTGCGGGAGGGACGGAGCGTGGAAGCCAATCTGCTGTTCGGCTACGGCACCTACGAGCAAGTGCGCGGCGGACTGGAATTGCGCCAACACGATCTCTTCGGCCGGGCGCATCGCAGCCGGTTGTTGTTGGTGCAATCGATGAAAAGCACACGCGGAGATCTCACCTACACGGTGCCGGAAATCTTCAACGAATCGGTCGACGGCACCGCGCGGCTGTTTGGCCTGCAACGGGACGAACTGTCGTTCGTGCGACAGGAATATGGCGCGAATCTGGCGTTTTGCGCACCGGTGCCCTGGTTCGGGGCGAAAGGCACGGCGGGCTATACCTTCCAAGCCCTGCGAAATCGCGAAAACCAACTGTTCACCCGCTCCAACGACGAACAGGACGTCACCGTCGCGAGTCTCGATGCCGGGCTCGCACGGGACCGCCGCGACAATCCGCTGCGACCGCGGCGGGGTTACCGCTGGTTCGGCGAAGTGGAAGCGGCGAGTCGCGCACTCGGCGGCGAAGCGGAATTTCAGCGGTTTGAAGCAGGGGCGGCCTATCACACCCCGTGGGGCGGCGGGCGCTGGGTGCACGCGGCCCTCACGCACGGTGTCATCACCACGTGGGGCACCAACGACCGCCTGCTGCCGGTGAACAAGCGGTTCTTTCCCGGTGGCGGCAGCAGCATCCGCGGCTACCGCGAGGGCGAAGCGGCGCCGCGCGGCGCGGACGGGCGCTTTGTGGGGGCGAAGAGCTACACGCTCGCCAACGTCGATCTGGAGCAGGCGCTTTCGGCCACGTGGTCGGTGGTGGTATTCGGCGACGCGCTCGCGACGGCGGCCGAGCTGCGCACGTATCCGGTATCAGGCGACCGGCTCTTTTCCGCGGGGCTGGGCGTGCGTTACCTGACGCTCGTCGGCCCGATCCGCGTCGAATACGGCAGAAACCTGAACCCGCGCGTCGGCGACCCGGGTGGCACGTGGCAAATTTCCGTAGGCTCGTCATTTTAACGGCGCGAGCCCTGGCCATGCGCGACCTTGCGGCGCTTGCGGAGTGACCCGGCCAGGCGGTTGGCGTCCGCCGGTGGGCGCCACCTGCGCGGCAAAGCCAGGAAGGGGTCAAGGCCCCATAGCGGGAGCAAGTCGATGCGCGTAAGTTGAGGGGTCGTTTCAGTCTATGAAAATTAAAAACCTACTCATCTATTCCGCGGTATCCGCTCTGCTGGGAACACCGCTTTTGTCGGCTCAAACCAAACAGGTTACCATCAACGCCTCCGTGGCCGAGATGCTGAGCCTCACGGTGGACGCCACCAACGTCACGTTCGCCTTCGCGGCGGCCGACTACGATGTCACCACCGGTCTCGCGACGAAGGAGGCCGTGAAAGCGACGACCTTCAGCGTTTCCGCGAACCGCGCCTGGCGCCTCTCGGCCCGCGCCGGCAACGCCTCGTTCACCTTCACGCCCGTGGGCACGGCGGTCGATCCACTCAAACCCTCCAGCGCACTCGCGATCCGCACGGGCGTCGTCGCCTACGCCCCGTTTGCCGGCATCGTTGAGCAGACCGTCTCCACCGGCAGCCGCGGTGGCTACGGCAAGCCGGGCAATGTGATTCCGGTGGACTACCAGATGAAGAGCGATTTGGCCCTCGATCCTCCCGGCGCCTACTTGCTCACGCTCACCTACACGCTGGTGGCGCAGTAGCCCAAACCCGTGCGCCCGTTCCGCAACTTACTCGGGCGCGCCTTACGGTTGATCGCGGGGAGCGCGCTCGCGGCGCTCCTGCCGGCATTGTCGGCTTCGCAATCGCTGCAACTCCTCACAACCGTCGTAAATATCAGCGTGCCCGCCGGCGCCTACAACGCCACTACGGGAAAAGCCGAAGTCACCGTCCCGCGCGGTTTGGTCCTCCAAATCCAAAGCACCGACAGTTGGCGGCTGAAACTGCGCGCCGTGCGCAGCTACTTCGTGAACCAATCGGTCCCCGGCGACACCAAGCCGGTCACTGATCTGCAACTCCAAGACGCCGACGGCGGTTCGATCTTTGTGCCATCGGTTTCCTCCGTGGAGATCGCCCGCGGCGGCAACACCCATGGCTGGGTCGAGTTCGCCTTCGACGTGATCTTCCAGGCCACGACGGACGATCCCGCCGGCCTCTATTCCGTAAAACTAGAATTCAATCTGCTCTGAAAAATCCGTTCCTACTATGAAAACTCCGCACTTGCTCCTCGCGCTCGCCTTCGTGGCAGCGCCGTTTCTCGCCTTCGCCGGCGTCACCATCGGCGTCGACAAAGCCGAACTCATCACCGACCTCGCCCCGGGCGAAAAACGCGTGATGAAACTCAAGGTCACCAACTCCGGCACCGAGGCCACGCCGGTGACTGTCTATTCCGAAGACTGGCAGATCACCAACGGTCAGCCCGACTTCAACAACGTCACCCACCCGCGCGCACTCGGCCGACGTGTCACGCTCGCACCGGCCAGTTTCGCCTTGGCGGCCGGTGAGTCACAGGAAGTCACCGTCGTCGTCGATGCGGGCACCGAGCCGTTTCAAGCCGGCTCCTACTGGGCGGCCGTGTTTGTGCAGTCGGCCCGGCTCGCGCCGACCGCGATCAAGCCCGAAGGACGCGGCACCCAGATGCGCATCGTCGAGCGAATCGGCGTGCTGCTCTTCGCCGACAGCGCGCCCGAGGCGAAACCGCTCCCGGACGATATCGCGATCACTGGCATCAAACGCACCGCGCAAGGCCTCGGCGTCACGGTCAAAAATCCCTCGCCCTACATGCGCCTCGCTTCGAGTGCCAGCGTCAGCATCACGCCACTCTCCGGTGGTGAAACGACCAAGATCCCGCTGCGCGCGTTCCGGCTGCTCCCCGGGGCGACGCAGGACATCGCGATCGATCTCCCGGAAAACGTCGCTGGACTCGGCCGGAGCAGCGTGCTCGCGGTCATCGACTATGGCGCGCAGGACCTCGTCGTTGGCGAAGCACGGCTCACGTTCTGAGTCGCGCCGTTTCCCCTCGGGGGCACTGGCCGCACTGCTGCTTCTCGCGGCAGTGCGTTTGTCGGGTCGGCCGGTCGTCGCGGAATTCACGGACGGCGCGGCCGATGGCCGCAGTTTCCAGGCGTTGCGGCTCACCGTGGATCTGGGCGGCCGCGAACGGCCCGTGCAGCTCAAGGTGAGCTTGCCGCCCGGAGCGCGTCTCGCCCCCGAGCTCACGGAATTTGCAGGCGGTGGCCGAGTGCACGTGCAGATCCTGAATGTCTACGTGCCCGGGTCCGCGGCGGCCGGACCGTTCACGGTGCGGGGCTCGGTGATCGACGGCACGCGACGCTGGCCCTTCGAAGCGACGATCCGCGTCCGCGCCAATCCGAAGGTGCGGGTCATCGACGAGGAAACGGGTCTCGCGACCGTGCGGGCCGAGGAAACGGTCCACCGCACGTGGCGTGCGACGAACGGCGGCAACACGGTGCTGGAACTGCGCGCAGCCGCCACGCCCACGAATGGCACCGTGCTCACCGTCGTGCCCGCGCAACTCCGGCTCGCGCCCGGCGAGTCCGCCGAGATCACCCTCTCGGCCCGCCTCGTGAATTCGCCCGACCGACTCGTCACGCTGCCCTTGTTTCTCAACGTCGAGTCCGGCCGCGGCCCGCTGCAGCGTCGCGAAACCGTCGGCTTCACCGCGGAATTTGTGCCGCGCGTCGCCGGCCCCGGACCTCTGTTCGCCGAGTTCACGGGCGAGGCGCTCGTCGGCGGGGTGTCAGCGCCGGATCACCGCGGGATGGCCGGCCGGATCCACCTCGAAGGCGAAGTCGCCGCCGGCGTTAAGTTCCTCGCGTATGGCGCGGACGGCACGGCGGCCCCTGGTGGCTCCCACCTGGGCCTCGCGAGCCGCGATTTTCTGACCGTGGAACTGGGCGGAAAAACGTGGCATGCCACCGGCGGCCTCGTGGCGCCGCCCTCCTTCGGTTTTCTGGAGAGTTCAACCCAGGGCCACGGCGGCACCGCCGCGTGGTCGGACGATTCGGGTCTGGTCGTGACCGCGCTCGGTGCGCAGGAGCACTACGGCGATTTCCGGCGCGAGCACGCCGGTCTGCATGCGGCGCAAACCGATCCCGACAAGACCGGTTGGGAAGCCGGCCTCCTGGCGCAGCGCAATCAAGCCGGCGGCAGCCCCACGCAGGAGCGAATCGGCGCATTTGGCCAAACGCGGTGGCAGTGGCGCGGCGTCGCCGGCGCGAGCCAAGTCGCGGCCGCGCAGGCCACGGCTAACCACGCGGTGAAAATCGGCCTCGAGCAGCGCCTCGACTACCGGACCGACGATGAGCGCTCGCACGCGGCGCTGTTTGTGCAGATCGCGCCCGAGGGATTCTTCCTCGATGGGCGCAGCGCGGAATTGCGGGATTTCACTCTGGGCCGCGCCGTCGGCGAGACGGGCAATCTGCACTTCCACGCGAGCGACGCCCGCGATGTGGGCTCGCTGCGCACCTACCGGCAGAGCGAAACCGAAGCGGGCCTCACCCCAACGGCCCCGGAGTTTGTCGAACTGATCACGCGGACCGGCACGGCCGTGCGCTCGTGGAGCGCCGGCTATGGCTTCGCGCGCGACGACAGCCGGGCAATGCTCACGGTCGCAACGACCGACCGCACGCGGGAAACCGGCCTCGTGAAATCACCCGACGATACCTTTCACGAACATTCGTTGGCCGCCGACTGGTCACGAAATCTCTACGCAGGCCGGCTCTTTTTCACCGCCACCGCAGCCGGCGGAACGGAAGAGAACCCGCAGCAGCACGCCGACTTTACCGAAACCTCTTTCACAGCCGGCGGATCGCTTACCGATCGCGTCCAAATTTCCGGCGAGTTCCGGAAAACGTGGCACGTCGGCGGCAACAGGAGCGCCGGGTATCGGCAGCCCGGCACCTACGGGCGAGGCTCCGTCATCTGGACGCCGCGTCCGCGGTGGCGTTTCGAGTCGGGCGTCGACGCGTATCGGTTCGGCACCTCGACGACGCGCGTGCGGAGCTACGCGATGGCGGAAGCCCCGCTCTCCACCCGCACCGCCCTCGCCACCGAAGTCTCGCACGACGACGAACGCACGAGCGTGTGGCTCGCGCTGCGCGTGAACTTCACCGTGCGCATGCCGTGGCGCCCCGTGCGCGGGGCACTCGCCGGCCGCGTGGTCGAGCGCGCCGGCGGCGGACCGGTGCCCGGTGCGCGCTTCAACCTGGCGGGCCGCGCGGGGCTGACCGACGAAGCGGGGCGTTTCGTGCTTCCCGGGAGCCGCCCCGGGAAATATCCGCTCACGTGGAGTCTGCCCCCGGCGTATCTCGCGGCGGCCGATTGGCCGCGCACGGTGGACGTCGTCGCGGGCCGCCTGCAAACCATCGAGTTTACCGCCGAGCGTATCGCGCTGCTGCGCGGCACGATCACAATCACGCGCGGACTAGAAGCCGTGCGCCCGACGGGCACCGTCAGCGCTACTAACGAAGCCGACGCCGTCTACGAAGCCGTGGCCGGCGCGGGCGAATTCACCCTGCTGCTGCCACCCGGTCGCTACACGGTTCGCTACACCGGCGAAGTCACGGCGGCGATCGCCATTCAGCTCGTGGCGACTGTCGAAATCGGCAACGCGGGCGAAGCCGTCACGGTGAACCTAACTGCGATCGATCGCGCGCGCGGCGTGCGCCGCACGTTTTTCAGCGATGAGCCGGAGTCAGGCGCACCGCGAGTCTTGCCTTGAGTAATGCGAGCGAGGCGTCACGCCCGCGGTATGCGTGGAAATTTTATCGTGGTCGCCTCATTGATCACTCCGGCCTGCCTCTGGGCCGAAACCACGCGCCGCGTCGAGGTTGCGGCGATCGTGCCGCTCGTCGCGCACGTGGATTGCCCCGCCGAACTGGAACTCGCGCCCGGTGAAGTCCGTCGCGTGACGCTCCGGGTGGCGTGCAACCAGCCGTGGTTGCTCGCCGTGCAAACCGACAACCCGCACGTGCGCGTCAGCGGTCAGCAGCGCGGCCGCGCCGGCGGGATGGCGACGGCCGGCAATACCTTTGCGGTCACATTGACCTGCGCGCCCACGGCGCGCGGCCCGCAACACGCACGCCTCGCAACGCAGCTGAGCGGCAACCCGTTTGCCACGGGCATTTCCCCGTGAGGCGGAGTTAGCCGGTGGGCGGCGAGGCCGGTCGCGGCTCAACCGGGTGCACGTGCGGAATTTCCCCGCCTTCGTTTTCCCAACGTTCGAGAGAACGTCGTTTCAATCGTGCCGCCTCGACGCGCGAATCGGCCCGCTGCATGCCCCAGCGCCAATCGCGAATCTCCGGGAGATCCTCGCCGTGCACTCCGATGTAGGCGCGGTGCTCGACCAGTTTTGCGCAGAGTTTATCGCGCAGCGCTTGACCGGGAGCGCCGGCGGGCGGGACGCGGTCGAGGGTGTCGAGCACGAGGTGGAAGCGGTCGATCTCGTTGAGCACCGTCATGTCAAAAGACGTGGTGATGGTGCCTTCCTCTTTGTAGCCGCGGACGTGAATGTTTCGGTGATTGGTGCGGCGATAGGTGAGCCGGTGGATCAGCCACGGGTAGGCGTGGAAGGCGAAGATCACGGGCTTGTTCGTTGTGAAGAGAGCGTCGAAATCGGCGTCGCTGAGGCCGTGCGGATGTTCGCTCTGCGGTTGAAGTTTCATGAGGTCGACGACGTTGACGACGCGGATGGCGAGACTCGGCAGGTGCTCGCGCAGAATCGAAACGGCGGCGAGCGTTTCGAGCGTTGGGACGTCGCCGCAGCAGGCGAGGACAACGTCGGGTGCGTCGGGCGGGCCGTTGCTCGCCCACGACCAAATGCCGATGCCTTCGGCGCAGTGGGCGACGGCGGCACTCATCGTGAGCCACTGCGGAGCGGAGTGTTTGCCGGCGATGACGACGTTGACGTAGTGGCGACTGCGCAGGCAGTGATCCATCACTGAGAGAAGGCAGTTGGCGTCGGGCGGGAGGTAGACACGCACGATCTCGGATTTTTTGTTCGCGACGTGACTGATGAAGCCCGGGTCTTGGTGCGAGAAGCCGTTGTGATCCTGGCGCCAGACGTGCGAGGTGAGCAGGTAGTTGAGCGACGCGATTTTTTTGCGCCACGGAATGTGCGCGGAAACTTTCAGCCACTTCGCGTGCTGGTTGAACATCGAGTCAACGAGGTGGATGAACGCCTCGTAGCAGTTGAAGAGACCGTGGCGGCCGGTGAGCAAGTAGCCCTCCAGCCAGCCTTCGCACTGGTGCTCGCTGAGCATCTCGAGCACGCGACCGGTGCGCGCGAGTTTTTCGTCGAGGGGCAGCACGGCGGCGTCCCACTGGCGGGCGGTGGTCTCGAACACGGCTTCGAGGCCGTTGGAGATCGTTTCGTCGGGGCCGAAGATGCGGAAATTATGGTTCGGCTCATTGAGCTTGATCACGTCGCGGAGGAAGCGACCGAGCACGCGAGTGTCGCCGATGCCGGGCAAGCCCGGGACGGGCACTTCGACGGCGTAGTCGCGATAATCCGGGAGGTGCAGGGCGTGCAGGAGCAGGCCGCCGTTGGCATGCGGATTGGCGCCCATGCGATGCGCGCCGTGCGGAGCGAGTGCGGCGATTTCGGGCAGGAGACGACCGGATTTATCGAATAGTTCCTCCGGGCGATAGCTGCGGAGCCACGCTTCGAGGAGCGGGAGATGTTCGGGTCGGGCGATCGGATCGGAGATCGGGATTTGGTGAGCGCGGAACGTGCCCTCGATCTGGCGACCGTCGACGAAGGTCGGGCCGGTCCAGCCTTTGGGCGAGACGAGGACGATCATGGGCCAGCGCGGGCGCAGGAGGTCGCCATGGGCGCGGGCTTCGCGTTGAATGCTTTTGATCTGGGCGACGGCGGCGTCGAGGGTCGCGGCCATCGCCTCGTGCATGAGGGGAGTGTCTTCGTATTCGACGAACAGAGGCGTCCAGCCGTAGCCGCGGAGAAGCTGTTCGAGTTCGTCGCGGCTGATGCGGGCGAGAATGGTCGGGCTAGCGATCTTGTAGCCGTTGAGATGGAGAATCGGGAGAACGGCGCCGTCGGTGACGGGATCGAGAAATTTATTGGAGTGCCAGGCGGTAGCCAGGGGGCCGGTCTCGGCCTCGCCGTCGCCGACGACACACGCGACGATGAGGTGCGGATTGTCGAAGGCGGCGCCAAACGCGTGACTCAACGAGTAGCCGAGCTCGCCGCCCTCGTGAATCGAGCCTGGGCACTCGGGCGAGGCGTGGCTGGGAATGCCGCCGGGGAAGGAAAATTGGAGGAAGAGTTTTCGGAGGCCGGCTTCGTCCTGCGTGATGTGCGGGTAGACCTCCGAGTAAGTGCCCTCGAGGTAAGTGTTCGCCACGACGGCCGGGCCGCCGTGGCCGGGACCGGAGATGTAGATCATGTCGAGAGCGTGCTGGCGGATCGCGCGGTTGAGATGCGCGTAGATGAAGTTCTGGCCAGGAGTGGTGCCCCAGTGGCCGAGCAGCATCCGCTTCACATCGGTGGCCACGAGCGGGCGGCGGAGCAGCGGGTTGTCGTAGAGATAAATTTGACCGACCGAGAGATAGTTCGCGGCGCGCCAGTAGGCGTCGATTTTGCAGAGGAGGTCGGGTGTGAGCGCGGAAGTTTTCATCGGGAAACGCCCAGACTTTAAGCCGTGAACGAAGCGGTCGCTGTGGGGTGTTAACCCACCGACCAAACGCGAGCGGTAGGTGCACACCCCATGGCGCGGACGGAAAGAGAAGCGCATCTTTCGCGGCTACCCCGCGACGGAAAAGAGCGAATCCATCCTCCCTTTATGCATACGACTTCGGCCACGACCCCGCGCAGCGCACCCTCTACGACTGCCCTGCCCGAGCAAAACGGCGCTAGCGAAAGTTGGCTGGCGGAGACGAGAGAAAGTCTGGATACGCTGGTCGCGGTGCTTGCGCGCCCGGGGCATGGCGTCGTGATGACGGCCGGAAGTGCGGGCGTCGGTAAATCAACCATGGCTGCGGCGATCGCGGTCCTCTTGGCGCGGCGCGGTTGTGCCGTGCGACTTGTTTTGACCGACGCCAGTGGTGAGCTGGCGCGGAGCCTCGTCGGGAAAATCGACGGCCTGACGCTGGTAAATATCGATTCGGAGGCGGAGACGGCGGCCTATTGCGCCGAGGTCGTGCGCGTGCGAGGCGGGGCGCTGAATCAGGCGGGACGTGCTATGCTCGACGAAGATCTACAAGCCCGCAGCACCGCCGAATTGGCGATGTTCCGCGCGTTTGCCCGCGAG
>CALRZR010000188.1:0-15604 GCA_943372705.1 Opitutus sp. GAS368
GCTTCGACACGCCCCATCGCATCTACCTCCGCAGCGATCTCGCCTCGCCGCGAAAATCTGCGGCTCCCGCCCCGCGCAACGAACTTCTCCTCTGGCTCCCCGGCACCGCACCCGCCTCGGCCGACGCACCTGCCGCGAGCGAGACTGCCAACACCCGCGAGGGCGCCGAAGCGTTTTGCCGTCTCGCCGCACAACTCGGCTATCACGTCATCTCGCTGCGCTACCCGAATTCCCTTTCGGCCACCGCCGCCCGCACCGACGCCGACGACGAGTTCGAGCGCTTCCGCCTCGCGATCATCCGCGGCGGCACGTCCAAATACATCACCGTCTCCCGCGTCGACAGCATCGAGGAGCGCCTGATCAAACTTCTCCAACACCTCGCCGCCGAACGTCCGCAGGAAAACTGGTCCCAGTTTCTCGACGACTCCGCCGCTATCCGCTGGGAAAAAATCGCCGTCGCCGGCCAGTCGCAGGGCGGCGGCCACGCGGCCTTGATCGCCCTCCATCATCTCGTCGCCCGCGTGGTGTGCACCGGCGCGCCGAAAGATTTTAATCTCCGCACCAACTCCCCCGCCGCGTGGCTCAGCCGCGAATCCGCAACGCCGAAAGCACGATTCTTCACACTGAACCACCAGCAAGATCGCCAGGGCGCCAACGCCCAGCAGCAGTTGCAAAACCTCCGCGCCCTGAAACTCGACGCCTTTGGCCCACCCGTGGATGTCGATACCACGCAACCACCTTACCGCCATTCGCGCATCCTCGAAACGAACTTTCCCGGCAAAAAGCAGGAATCCAAAGAGGCCCACACCAGCGTCATCTCGTGGCGCAACGCTGCGACCTTTGAACGCGTGTGGCGCTACATGCTCACCGAATCCGTCGACCGATCCGCGCCGTGAACTCACCCGGGGCGTTCGCTCGATTTGCTCTCGTCGTCCTGACGCTCTGCTTGGCAGGTCGTGCGCCCGCCGCCGTTGAGTTCGCCGGAGTTCTCATCACCTCTGAGAAATCTCTATTCCGCCTGAAGGACGACTCGTCGGGCGTCTCGCCCGCTTGGGTGAAAGTCGGCGACACGTTTGCCGGCCACGAAATCCTGCACTTCGACGCCCAGCGCGACACCCTGATGTTGCGGAAAGACGGCGCGACGTCCGCCGTGCGGCTCAAAGATTCCAAGGTCCGGCCCGAAGCGAGTATCGAGATCAGCGGCGTCGCCACGTTCGGCGGCGACGAAAAAATGGAAGTGTCCCGCGCCACGTTGCTCATGGATCAGGAAAACAGTTTCCCGCTCAAGCAGGGCGTCGTTTGCCTCATCACACCGACGCGCCTCACCGACGGCAGCATCCGCTACCGCCTCGTCTTCGAACGCCCCGACGCCGACGGCGACATCGAACTCCTCTCCGTGCTGACACTGACTCAGCGCGCCGGCGATCCGCTCAGTTTCCAATTCGCCTCCGAAAAAAAATCTGCGGCAGCCGCTGCGCCGACACCAGCTCCCCTGCGAAATCCGCCGACACCCGCGCTCGAAAATCCGCCTCGCGAATCGCCGCTTCAAAAAACTAAACCTTGAAATCGCCGCGTGCGCCCCGTAACCGCTCGCGGCTCATGAAGTCACTCATCATCGCCGAGAAGCCCTCAGTTGCAGCGGACCTCGCGCGTTCCCTCGGGAAAATCCCCAAGTCCGGCGACCACTACGAAAACGACGAATTCGTCGTGTCGTATGCCCTCGGTCACTTGGTGGAACTCGAGATGCCCGAGGACATCGACAAAAAGAAATACGGGTTCTGGCGCTTAGAGACGCTACCCATCATCCCCGAAAAATTTGGACTCAAGCCCATCGAGGATTCCAAGGAGCGTTTCAACGCCCTGAAAAAACTCCTCGCCCGCAAAGATATCGGCACCGTCATCAATGCGTGCGACGCCGGGCGCGAGGGCGAGCTGATCTTCGCGTATCTTTACCAGCTCACGAAGTGCAAATTGCCCGTGAAGCGCGCGTGGATGCAGACGATGACCACGGGCGGCATTCAAGACGCCTTTAAAAATTTGCGCCCCGGCGAACAGCTCGCCGGCCTCGCCGACGCCGCCCGCTGCCGCAGCGAAAGCGACTGGCTCATCGGCATCAATGGCACCCGCGCGCTGACCAAGCGCATGTTCGGCTCTCGCGCCGGTAACGTCGCGTCCGTCGGCCGCGTGCAGACCCCGACCCTCGCGATTCTCTACGCCCGCGAGCAGGAAATTAAGAATTTCAAACCGCGCGATTATTGGCGCGTGACCGCCACCTTTGAAGTCGCGAAGGGCCGCTACGAGGGCGTTTACCAACGCCCCAATTTCAAGAAAATCGAGGGCGACGACCATGATCGCATCGACCGCGTCTGGGAGAAAGCCCACGCCGAGGCCGTCCTCGCCGCGTGTCAGGGTCAGCCGGTCGCCAGTGTTACCGAAGAGAAAAAAGGCAGCACTCAGGCCGCCCCGCGTCTCTACGATCTCACTACGCTCCAGCGTGAGGCGAACAACCGCTACGGCCTCCCCGCGCGTCGCACGCTCCAGATCGCGCAGGCACTCTACGAGCGCCACAAGATGATCACCTATCCCCGCACCGACTCGCGCGCGCTGCCGGAGGATTACATTCCCACGTGTCGCGAGACACTCAACAACCTCTCCGGCTCCCTCGGCACGCACGCGCGCCACGTCCTCGAAGCCGGTTGGCTCCGCCCGAACAAGCGCATCTTTAACAACGCGCAGATCTCGGATCACTTCGCGATCATCCCGACCGCCCACGAGGCCAAGAACCTCGACGACATGGAGGCCAAGGTGTTCGACATGATCGCGCGCCGCTTCGTCGCCGCGTTTTTCCCGTCCGCCGAATTCGATATCACCACCCGCATCAGCACGGTCGCGCCCGCGCACGATTTCAAAACCGAAGGCAAAGTCCTCACCGCCCCCGGCTGGCTCGCCGTCTACGGCAAGACCACCGTCGACGACGATTCGCCCGACTCGAAAGCCCTCCCGGCGCTCACCGCCGACGACGGTGCTCCCGCCAAAGCGAAGACGCTCGATCCCGTCCTCCACGCCGAGTCCACCAAGCCGCCACCGCGCTATACGGAAGCCACCTTGCTCTCCGCGATGGAAGGCGCCGGTAAACTCGTCGACGACGAAGAGCTCGCCGAAGCGATGAAGGAACGCGGCCTCGGCACACCCGCCACCCGTGCCGATACGATCGACGGTCTCATCAACCAAAAATACGTCGACCGCCCGCAACGTGAGCTCATCCCGACCGCGAAAGCCGAACAGCTCCTCCAGTTTCTCGGGGCCGTAAAGGCCGATGCCCTCACCCAGCCCGCAATGACCGGCGAGTGGGAATTCAAGCTCCGCCAGATGGAGCACAACAAGTTCCCCCGCGCCCAGTTCATGGACGAGGTCATCGAGCAGACCAAGGGCATCATCGAACGCGTCAAAGGCTTCGAGGAAGACGACTCCATCGCCCGCGAGACCGACATCCCGTCTCCCACCGACGGCAAACCGCTTCGTGAAACCCTGCGCGGCTACAAATCCCACGACGGCGAGTTCATGATCTACAAGGTCATCGGCGGCCGCAAAATGGAGGAGTCCGAAGTCCGCGAACTCGTTACCGCCGGCAAAGTCGGCCCGCTCGACGGTTTTATTTCCGCCAAGACCCGCAGCCGTTTCTCCGCCCTCCTCAAGCTCGTCAAAGACGAGGAAAAGGGAAAGTGGGTCGCCCAGTATGATTTCGGCGACAAGGTCGATCTCGGCACGGTCGAGCCCTACTGGACCGACGAGAAGACCGGCGCCGGTCTCTGCGAAGTCGGCTCGAGCCACGTGCTCCGCGAGCGCGACGGTGACGGCTGGAAACAGACCTTCCGCATCGGCCGCCTGATGTGCCAGAAACCGATCACCCGCGAGATGGCCATCCAGCTCGTCGCCGACGGCAAAACCGAACTCATCAAAGGCTTCATCTCGAAAAAAGGCCGCCCCTTCGACGCCATCCTCAAACGCGAGGGCCCGAAGTTTAATTGGGAGTTCCCGCCGCGTGCCCCGAAGCTCGACAAGGACGGCAAGCCCGTCGCCCGGAAAGCCAAGGCGCCGGCCGACCTCTCCAAAGGCGTCGTCCTCGGAAAGAGCAAGATGCACAAAGACGGCGAGATCGTCGAAACGCCCGAGGCCTTCTACGTGCGCAAGCCCGATCAGGATAACCGGATTGTCTTCACGTTGAAGAAACTCCTCTGCGCGAAGGAAATTCCCGCGGAGGAAGCGCTGCGCCTCTTCGAGACCGGCCGCACCGAGCTCATACAAGGCTTCACGTCGAAACGCGGCCTACCCTTCGGCGCCTATCTCGTGCTCTCGCCCACCGGGGCCAAAGCCGACTTCGAGTTCCCTCCGCGGTAATCCGCGCTCGCGTCCACGTCACGTAGTCCGGTAGCCGCGCCTGTTAAGGCGCGGTAAGGGCAGGCCCCGCTCCCACGCAACGGCCCCCAACCGTTCGCATCCATCCGCACCCACGCTGGCGTTTCGGAAACTTTACCGCAACGTCCGCGTCAGCTCCGTTTGCCGTGAACTCCCCCAAAAACTACCTCATCGCCCTCCTCACTCTCACCACCATCGGAGGCGCGGTGCTTTCGTGGCAGCAATACGCCGAACTCGTCGAACTCCGCGCCGCCGCCATGAACAAAGACGAGCGCGCCGATCTCCAAAAACGCGTCTGGGATCTCGAGAAGCTCAACAAACAGCTCCGCGACCAACTCACCTCCAATCGCCCGCCCGGCCTCGGCGGCGAAAACCCGCTCGCCGTCGACGGCGAAAACCCTGCGGAGCGACGCGATCGCGGCAGCCGCGGCGGTCCTGGCGGAAACCCGCTGCAGCAGCTCACCGCCCTCCGGGATCTCATCAACAAACCCGACGTCCAAGCGCTCCTCAGCGTTCAACAAAAAGCCGTCGTCGATGCGCGTTACGCCGCTCTGTTCAAGAGTCTCAATCTTACTCCCGACCAAGCCGAAAAACTGAAAGCCGTCCTCGCCGAGCGCCAAACCACGATGATGGACGTCATGTCCGCCGCGCGCGATCAGGGGCTCGATCCTCGCCGTGATCGCGAAGCCTTTCAGAAACTGATGCAAACCGCGCAGACCGACATGAACAACGCCATCAAAGGCGTCATCGGCGAAAGCGGCTTCGCACAGTTCGAGACCTACGAAAAGACCCTGCCGCAGCGCAATGTGGTCAACCAGCTCCAGCAGCGCCTCAGCTACAGCGACACTCCGCTCACCTCCGCGCAGGCCGAGCAACTTGTGCAGATTCTCGCCGCCAACACCCCTGCCCCTGCGCCCGGCTCACCCGGCCAGCCGGGGGGTGACGGACGCGGCCCGATGCCGATCCCCGGCGGCCCCGGCGGCGGTGGTCCGCGTGGGCCAGACCTGGGCGCTTTGGGCGCGATGATCGGCGGCGCACTCGGTGGAGGCCCTCCCGGCGGGCCCGGACCGGGTGGCGGTTTTATCGCCATCGCGGGCGGCGACGCCGGTCGCGGTGGCAGTGCTACGGCGCCCATCACGCCGACCGCCGTCAGCCAAGCCCAAGCCGTCCTCGCCGCTCCGCAGGTGGCCGCGCTACAGCAACTCCAACAGCAGCAGCAATCCCAGCAGCAGCTCGCCAAGATCGTCGCCGAAACACTCTCCGCGCAAAACCCTGCCGGCGGCGGCAGCCCCCCGCCCCCTTCCGGCGGCACCCCTCCCCCGCCGAACCAAGGTAAACGCCCCGGCGGTTGAGTCCCGTTTTCGCTGCGGCACGTTCGCCGTCGCCACGGCTTGCTCGCGCGGGTGCCCGACCAGCTTTCCGCAAATTTTGCACAGCGAAAACCCTTGCCCGGTCCTCCGCGCGCACGGAAGCTGCAACTGATTTCGTCTATCCTTCCTCCCATGATTGTAACAACCGCGCAGCTCTTCAAACACGCCTACGGCAAATACGCCGTCGGCGCTTACAACATCAACAACGCCGAGCAGGCGATGGGCCTCTTCCGCGGCGCCATCGAGTCGCAGGCTCCGTTCATCATCCAAATCTCCAAGGGCGCGCGCTCCTACACCGACAAGCGCATGTTGGAGGCCATTATCCGTGCCGCCGGCGACATTTTCCCGGAAGCCATTTTCGCCGTTCACCTCGATCACGGTGACGAGCAGACCTGCTACGAGTGCATCGATTCCGGCTTCTTCAGCTCCGTGATGATCGACGCCTCCCACGACCCGTTCGACAAGAACGTCGAGATCAGCAAACGCGTCGTCGACCGCGCCCACGCCAAGGGCATTTCCGTCGAAGCCGAACTCGGCATGCTTGGCGGCGTCGAGGAAGACATTAAGGTCGAAGACGGCCACGCCACCCTCACCAACCCGGCCGAAGCCGAAGACTTCGTGAAGAAGACCGGTTGCGACTCCCTCGCCTGCGCCATCGGCACCTCGCACGGCGCCTTCAAGTTCAAGGGCAAGCAGTCCCTCCACTTCGATGTGCTCGAGAAGATCAAGGCCCGCATGCCCGGCTTCCCGCTCGTCATGCACGGTTCCTCGTCGGTTCCGCAGGACGAAGTCGCCCGCATCAACGCCGCCGGCGGCAAGATCGCCGGCTCCATGGGCGTCGATGTGAACGAATATCTCCCCGCCGCCAAACTCGGCGTCACCAAGATCAACATCGATACCGACGGCCGCCTCGTCTGGACCCGCGTCCACCGCGAGTTCTTCCGCGACAAGCCCTCCGAGTTCGATTTCCGCCCGCCGGGCAAGATCTTCATCGCTGAATACGCGAAGTTTATCTCCTCGCGCAACCACCTCCTCGGCAGCGCCGGCCAACTCGCCGACCTCCGCGCCAGCCTCGGCAAGTAAATCGCCGCTGGGTCATACTCTCGGGCGGGGTGATCTCTCACCCCGCCTTTTTTGTGCCCCAATTTCCCTCCGTGCACACCATCGTCCTCCGATGAAACTACTCTTTCTCCACGGTCCGCCCGCCGCCGGTAAACTCACCGTCGCCCGCGAAATCGCCGCGCTCACCGGCTGGCGCCTCTTCCACAATCACCTGACCGTAAACCTCGCTCTTGCCGTCTACGATTTCGGCACGCCCGGCTTCATCGCCCTTCGAGAACAAATCTGGCTCGCGGTTTTTCGCCGCGCCCTCGCCGACCGGGTGCCGGGACTGATTTTCACGTTCAATCCCGAAAATACCGTCCCGCAAAAATTCATCGACGAGCTCTTTGCCGAAGTCTCCGCCGCGGGCGGCGAGGTCATTCCGGTCGAAATCACCGCCAGCGAACCCGAACTCGAAAGCCGCATGGCCGCCGACTCTCGCGGAGCACATGGCAAACTCACCGACCTTGCTCTTTACCGCCGGCTCCGCGCCGCCGGCGCTTTTGCGTCGCCCGTAATTCCCGCATCCCGCCTCCACATCGACACGGGCACCCTGGCTCCGACGCTCGCCGCCGCCCGCATCGTCGACGCCCTAAGTCTGCGCTAGTTCCCCCGCCGCGCGCTCGACTCTGCACAACGAGTCTGCTCCCGTCCGCCCATGTCGCCCCGGTTTCTCCCTGCCCTGCTCGGTGTTGCATTTTCTTTTGTTCCCTCGTTCGCCGCGCTCAGCCCTGCCGAAGAGAAAATCGTTGCCGCCGTCGACACCCACGTGGGCACCTTCGCCCGCGATTTGGAGCAAGCCGTCCTCATCGACAGCGCCACCGAAAATCTCGCCGGCGTGCGCCAAGTCAGCGACGTCTTCGGCGCCCAACTCACCGCACTCGGCTTCGAGAGCCGCTGGGTTCCCCTCCCCGCCTCCACCGCCCGCGCCGGCCACTTGTTCGCCGAACGCCGCGGCACCAAGGGCAAACGTCTCCTCCTCATCGGCCATCTCGACACCGTTCTGCCCGGCGGAAAATTCCGCATCGAGGGCAACCGCGCGATCGGCTCCGGCGCGAGCGACATCAAGGGCGGCGACCTCATCATTATCCACGCCCTGCGCGCGCTGCATGCGGCCGGAGCTCTCGCCGACACCCAGATCATCGTCGCCATGACCGGTGACGAGGAAGCCGCCGGCCGCCCCGTGGAAGTTTCCCGCGCCGCCCTCCTCGAAGTCGCGCGCCGCAGCGACCTCGCCCTCGCCTTCGAAGGCGCCATCGGCAAAACCGGCACCGTCGCACGCCGCGGCAGCACCTCGTGGGAAATCGAAGTCCAAGGCGCGACCGGTCACTCCTCCGGCATTTTCTCGTCCTCCATGGGAGCGGGTTCCGTTTACGAAGCCTCCCGCATCCTCAGCGAATTTTACAGCGAGCTCCGCAAACTGGAAGGTCTCACCCTTAACCCCGGCCTCATCGTCGGCGGCACCGAGGCCTCGCTCGACCGCACCACCGGCACCACGGCCGGCAAGACCAACATCACCGCGCAGCGCACGCTCATCCGCGGCGATCTCCGCACCGTCAGCGCCGCGCAGCTCGCCGAGGCCCAGACCAAGATGCGCGCCATCGTCGCAAAAAATCTCCCGCGCACCTCCGCCACGATCACGTTCAGCGAAGGCTATCCCGCGATGCCCGACTCGCCCGCCAACCGCGAGCTCCTCGCCCAACTCGATCTCGCCAGCCGCGACCTCGGCTTCGGCGAAATCACTGCCTACGATCCGCGCTCCCGCGGCGCCGGCGACATCGCCTTTGTTTCGCCGCCGTTACCCGCCCTAGACGGTCTCGGCATTCGCGGTGGTGGCGCCCACGCGCCCCACGAATTCGCCGATCTCGCCACCGTCCCGGAACTCGTCAAACGCACCGCTATCCTCATCTATCGCCTCACGCGCTGAATACCTTCCGCTTTCTTCCCCATGCCACTACCCCGCTCGCTCACCCTCTGCATCCTCGTGGCCACCGTCTTCCTCCGCCCTCTGCACGCCGCCTCGGAAACCATCACTTACCCTGCCGGCCCGGGCCCCGGCGCCGGCCGTCATCTCGTATTTCTCACTGGCGACGAAGAATACCGCGGCGAAGAAGGCCTGCCGATGCTCGCCAAGATTCTCAGCCAGCGCCACGGCTTCAAATGCACCGTCCTCTTCGCGCTCGATCCCGACGGCACGATCAATCCGGACAATAACAAGAGCGTCCCCGGCTCCGCCGCCCTCGACACCGCCGATGGCCTCGTGATGGCGCTGCGTTTCCGCCAATGGCCCGACGATGCCATGCAGCGTTTCGCCGCCGCCGTCTCGCGCGGCATCCCCATCGTCGCCCTGCGCACGAGCACGCACGCGTTTCGTTATCCGGCCAACAGCCCGACCAGCTACAAACACTTCAACGACTTCGGCCGCCAAGTTCTCGGCGAAAACTGGGTCAGCCACTGGGGCGCCAATCGCCGCGGTGCCACGCGCGGTCTCATCGAGCCCGGCGCCGAGAGCGACCCGATCCTCCGCGGCGTCAGCGATATTTTCGGAGACTCCGGCGTCTACGAAACCCATCCCGTCGCCGACGCCAAAATCCTCGCCCGCGGCCAGGTTCTCCTCGGCATGAAGCCCACCGATTCTCCCGATACCGTCCAGCGCAAGAAGCGTCATGCCGACGGCATCGAGCAAGGTATCAACGATCCCATGATGCCGATCGCGTGGACGCGCACCCACGCCCAGCCCAACGGCAAAGCCAACCGCGTCTTCTGCACCACCATGGGCGCCGCCACCGATCTCGCGAACGAAGGGCTCCGCCGCCTGGTCATCAACGCCGTCCTCTGGGGCTTCGCCCTCGAAATCCCCGCCAAGACCGATGTCCGCTACGTCGACGACTTCGCGCCCTCGCCCTACGCCTTCAAAGGCTACCGCCGCGGCCTCACGCCCGACGACCACGCCCTCGGCAAAGTCCTCCGCCCCGGCGCATTCGTCCCCGCACCCAATGTTTCCGTTCCCGCCAAGAAATTCTAATCTACCTCTGCCCCTCATGAAATCTCGCCTCCTGCCTCTCCTCGCCCTCGCGCTCGCCACGCTGGCCGCGCCGTTCACCGGCACCGCCGCCGACGCCAAACCCATCCGCGCACTCCTCATCACCGGCGGCTGCTGTCACGATTACGCCTTCCAATCGAAAGCGCTCATCGCCGCCACCGAGAAACTCGGCCCCATCACGTGGACCGTCGTCAACGAGGGCGGCACCACCAAGAACGCCAAAATCAAACTCTACGAAGACGCCAATTGGGCCAAACCCTACGATGTCGTCGTGCACAACGAGTGCTTCGCCGATCTCGCCGACGTCGACTACACGCGCAAAATCACGTCCGCCCACAAAGCCGGCACACCTGCTGTCGTGATTCACTGCGCGATGCACACCTACCGCACGCTCGCCAGCGACGAGTGGCGCGAATTCCTCGGCGTCACGAGCCGCCGCCACGACCACCAGGCCGCCTATCCGGTCATCCCCACCGCCGCCGCGAAAAAACACCCCGCCATGCGCGGCTTCCCCGAGAAATGGGTCACCCCCATGGACGAACTCTACGTCATCGAAAAAGTCTGGCCCAAGACCACCGCCCTCGCGACTTCCGTCAGCGAGAAAGACGGCCACGCTTACCCCGCCATCTGGACCAACGACTACTTCGGCACCCGCGTCTTCGGCACCACTTACGGCCACGGCAACGTCACCTGGCTCGACCCTGTCTTTCTTAACGTCGTCTCTCGCGGTCTCCGCTGGGCCGCCGGCCGCGAGTAGGGCAGGGTCTCCGACCCACCCCTCCGAACATGCCCCACCCCACCCGCCGCCACTTCCTACGCGCCGCTGCGGCCACCGCCTTCGCCTGCGCCTTCGTCCGCACGCCCTCCCGCGCGCAACCCGCTCCCGTCACGCTGGGCCAGGGCGCTTTCCGCTACCGCGTGGTTCCCGGCTGGGGCATCCTGAATTCCGATACGCCCGTCAAAGATTGCCACGGCCTCGCGCGCGACCGCGCCGGCCACATCATTCTGCTGACGAACCATGTCGCCAACAACGTCATCGTCTACGATCGCGCCGGAAAACTCGTCCACAAATGGGGCACCCGTTTCCCCGGTGCCCACGGTCTTTCGCTCGTCACGGAGGGCACGCGCGAAGTCCTTTTTATCACCGACCTCACGACCAACCGCGTCGTCAAAACCACGCTCGACGGCATCACACTCGACGAGTGGCGTTGGCCTGAAGCGACCGGTAAATACGAGAAAGAGAGCCAATACCGCCCGTCCTGGACGCTCCACCTGCCGAACGGTGAGTTCTACGTTCTCGACGGCTACGGCCGCGATTACCTCGTGCACTACGGCGCCGACGGAAAATTCCGCCGCATCCTCGGTGGAGCCGAAGGCGGCATCACCCACTGGGGCCCGCACGGCGGCATGGTCGATCTGCGTCAACCCACCAAGCCCTCGCTCCTCATTGCGATGAGCGACCAGCAGTATCTGCTCAGCCTCGACCTGAACGGCCAAAAGCTCGCCCAAGTCCCCCTGCCCGGCGGCAACCCGCGGCAGATCCGCCGCCACGGCGACCACTTCTTCGTCGCCCACCTCGCCGACAATTGGCCCAAAGACCGCAACAGCCGCGGCTTCCTCTCCGTCCTCGACGCCGACTTCCGCGTCGTCTCCAACGTCGCCGGCACCGCGCCCGCCTACGACGACGCCGGGAAACTCCAGCCGATGCGTCACCTAGAGCCTGTCTTCATTCATCCGCACGACCTGCTCGTCGATGATGACGGCAGCATCTACGTTGCGCAGTTCAGCTCGAATCAAACCTACCCGATCAAGCTGGAGCGGGTCTGACGCTCGCCTCGTCCGCGGCTCCGTTACACCCGCACGACGACGTCCTCGGCGCGAAACCGCACCTTTTTCGTCGTCGCATATTTGTCGTCGGCCGCCCGGTAACCCGCCGCGCACGCGACCACCGTCGCATAGTCGCTGCCGGCCAACCCGAGAATCTCGTCAAACTTCCCCGCGTCGATGCCCTCCATCGGGCAGGTGTCGACGCCCACCATCGCCGCGCACGCCATAAACTGCCCGAGCGCGATGTAGACTTGGTGCGTCTGCCACGTGTCGAGCCGCCCTTCCGCCCGCGCCTTGTCGAGATTCCGCAACGTCATGCCTTGGAATTTCTCCAACGACGCCTTCTCCACTCCGCGCACCTCGACGATCCGATCCACGTGCCGTTCCACATGCGCCGCGTCGAGATCCCGCCGCACCGCGAACACGACAAAGTGCGAACATTCTTCCGGCTGCGGCTGGCGCCACGACGCCGCGCGCAAACTCGTTTTCACCGCCGCGTCGGTCACCACGACGAATTTCCACGGCTGCAGCCCGATCGACGACGGCGCCAGCACGAGCGTTTGCTCGAGCACGCGCCAATCCTCCTCGGAGATTTTCCTCGCCGCGTCGAACCGCTGCGTGGCGTAACGCCAGTTGAGCTGCCCGAGCAGCGTCTCGTTGGAAACAGGTTTCGTGCTCATGGAAAATCAATAGGCCCGCGCATACTGCGGCGGCGGCACCACCGCGTCCTTCACGCCAAGCGCCCGCGCCGCCCGCAGCGGCCAATGCGGGTCACGCAAGAATTCCCGCGCCAGCAACACCACATCCGCCCGCCCTTCGCGCACAATCGCGTCGGCCTGCGCCGGCTCCGTGATCAGCCCCACCGCCGCCGTCGCGATTCCCGCTTCGCGCCGAATGCGCTCGGCAAACTGCACCTGGTAGCCCGGCCCCACGGGAATTTTCGCATCGGCGACCGCCCCGCCCGAGCTGCAATCGATCAGATCCACGCCCTGCGCCTTCAAGCGGCGCGCCAGCTCCACGCTCTCCTCTATCGTCCAACCACCCTCCACCCAATCCGTGCACGACAACCGCACCGTCAGCGGCAAGTTCTCCGGCCACACACCGCGCACCGCGCGGGTCGTTTCCAACAGAAACCGGCCGCGATTCTCAAAACTCCCGCCGTAGCGGTCGGTGCGCAGATTCGATTTCGGCGACAAAAATTGATGCGCGAGATAGCCGTGCGCGCCGTGCAACTCCAACCACTCGTAGCCCGCCGCGTGCGCCCGCCGGGCCGCGTCCACAAAATCGCGCTGCACGCGCGCGATGTCCGCTTCGGTCATCGCCGCCGGCACCTTGCTCAAGCTGCCGCCAAACGCCGCCGCGCTCGGCCCGATCACCGGCCAGCCGCCCGCCGCGTCGGCCAAATGCCCCCCACCTTCCCACGGTCGCGCCGCTCCCGCTTTTCGTCCCGCGTGGGCCAACTGCACGCCGGCGACCGCTCCCTGCGCTTTCACAAAACGGTTGATGCGCACCAGCGGCTCGATCTGCGCGTCCGCCCAAAGTCCCGCGTCGCTCGGCGTGATGCGCCCCTCCGGCGAAACCGCCGTCGCTTCCGCGATCACCAACCCCGCCCCACCGGCTGCCCGTGCTCCCAAGTGCACCAAGTGCCAATCATTCATCATCCCGTCGGTCGACGAATACATGCACATCGGCGACACACCGATGCGATTGCGGAACGTGACCGACTTGATCGACAGCGGAGCGAAGAGGTGCGACATGGCGGATTCGGCGATTTTTTTTGCTAGGTGCGTTGCTCAGCGCGACGCCACCAAGTCCTGGAACTCCGTGTGCCGCTGAATGAAAACGGCGACGTAAGAGCACGCCGGCACCACCGACCGTTTTTCCGCCCGCGCCCACGCCAAGCCCGCTCGGACCAATTTTTCCGCGATCCCGCGTCCCCGCAATTCACCCGGCACAAACGTGTGCGTAAATACAACGTTCGCGCCCTCCAAGCGATAGTCCGCCACGGCGAGAAAGCCGTCGACCGTGGTTTCAAAACGACTTTCCGCCGCGTTGTGCAGGACGACGAGGGGACTCGGTTTCGGAAAGGGCGATGAGTTCATAAGGGCGACGTGGGTTGGCGCCCCCAACGCTGCGCCAACACCCCGCAAACGACAAGTTGCAGCGGATGGTAGATCATAATCGGCAGCAAAATTAGACCTAACCCCGGATGCGCGCCAAAGATGAGTTTCGCCATCGGCACCCCCGAGGCCAACGTCTTCTTCGATCCGCAAAACATGGCGGCAATCGTATCTTCTCGCGAAAATTTCAGCACCTTAGCAGCCCTCGCCATCACCCCCATCGCCAGTGCAAACAAAACGATCGAGATCACCGTGATCAGCACCAGTTGTCCCACGCTGTTTCCCGACCACACGCCCTGTTTGAACGAGTCGCAAAATGACGTGTAGACCAGCAGCAGAATCGTGCCGCGGTCGACGAGCCCGATCCGCGGTTTGTGGCGCTTCGCCCACTCCGCCAACCACGGGCGACACGCCTGGCCCACCACGAGCGGCAGAATCAGCCAGCGCACCAAATCGAGAATCACCGGACCAATCGGCTGGCTCTGCCCGCCCGATTTCAGCACCAGCGCCACCCACAGCGGCGTGAGAAACACGCCAAGCACGCTCGACAGCGTCGCGTTAAACACCGCGCCGGCCACGTTCCCGTGCGCCGTCGCCGTCATCGCCACCGACGACGATACGGTCGACGGCAGCGCGCAGAGAAAAAAGAGCCCGAGCTTCAGCTCAGTCGACAAGGCGTCGCCCAGCGCCGCGATCAGCGTGAGCCCCAGCAGCGGAAACATCACAAACGTGCTCGTCTGGACGAGCACGTGCAACGGCCAGCGCAGCGTCCCGGCCTTGAGCGCAGCAAACGAAAGCGCGACTCCGTGCAGAAAAAAAATCAGCGCCACACCCGCTTTCGTCACCAACTCCGGATGCATCCAGCCCCCCGCCGCTCCCGGATTGGGAAACGCCCACGCCAGCGCCGTGGCTCCGCCCATGGAAATGAGAAACCAGTCGGGCTTAAGTTTCATCGCACGTTACTCAGCTCTTCTGCTTGCGAATCTTCGCGACGATCGCCGCGAGCTCCTCGCGGCCCTCGATCTTCAACGCCCAGAGCACCCCAGCATAAACTGCCACGCCCGCCGGAATGAGCCCAAACACGGCGACGACATCCGCGCCGTAAACGCCACGAATCGCCCACCATCCGCCGACGACCGCCGCGCCCATCGCTGCGGTGCCGACCACAATTTTTGCGAGCGTTCGCCAGAGGTCGCCAAACACCATGCCCGGCAGCGACACTCCGAGCTGGTGTTGCAACGCCACCGCCTGGATCACAACGGCCGTCGTGCTCGCCACGACGAGTCCCTTCGCGCCCCATATATCCTTGAGCCACCAACCGAGCCCGATGTTAACGACAAAACTCAGCGCGGCGATTTTCACCGGCGTCACCGTATCCTTCGTCGCGTAAAACGCGCGCGTCATCAGGCTCGTCACCGCGAAAAACGGCATCCCCAAGGCGAACAGCGCCAGCAGCGGCGCCATCGTGGCCGTATCGTCCGCGGTGAATTTACCGCGCTCATAAAGCAGCCGCACAATCGGCGAGCTGAGCACCGCCAGCCCGACCGCTGCCGGCACGTTTAGCAGCAAAATCAACCGCACCCCGCGCCGATAATCCGTCGCCATCGCGGCGTGATTCCCTTCCGCCGCATGCCGCGCGAGCAACGGATAGATCACGGTCGCCACCGCAATCGCGAAGACCCCGATCGGCAGCTCCATCAGCCGGTTCGCGTAAAAGAAGAGCGACG
>CALRZR010000189.1:0-15464 GCA_943372705.1 Opitutus sp. GAS368
ATCGCCACCACCCCGCGATACTTCGAGGCTTTCAGCACTGCTGCGAGCAACTCTCCCGGTGCGTCCGCCAAGCCCAGCTCGGCCAATGCCTCGGCTCCGTTCGCCAATTGCAGAGAGGCCACAGCCGTCAGTGTCTCCGCCTTGCTCAACAATACCTGCGACCTGAGCCCATCCCGGAGTTGTAGCGTCACAAACCCGACGACGCTCGCGAACACCCCTAACGTGAGCCCCACGACGGCAAGCTGCACGATTCGACCCGGCAAAGCCCGGCTGGCGGAAACTGACATTGATGACGACAGGCCCTATTTTTCCCAATTCCACCGAAGCCCTAGCAAGCCTTCGTTCATAGAATAAGAGGCGAGCGGATCGTTGGACCGGTTGCGTTCCCACGAGTATTCCACGTAGGCGGTCCAACGCGTGGATATCTGTCGCTCGATTCGGACGTTGAGCGCCACGTCATCACGGATCCGCGGAGGCGGCGCGATGCCAAACCCGACGGTCTGCACGGCGAATTCGATTCGGCGCACCGAGCCTTCGACTGCGACGAGCCAATCTCCTGCTGTCCACTCGATTTCTTGAGCCAGCTTCTCACGACGATAGTCGAGGTAGCCTTCGCCATTGTCGCTGTATCGCAGGAGCGCGGCCCTCGTGCCCGTTTTCCATCGGCCCGCACGATCCAGGGTCAAATTGAGCCGAGCCTCCGCTTCGCTTTCGGCGATCCGCAAAACCGTTCCGAGCAGCTGCCGACCGCTCACCGATACCTGTTCACGCCGGTCGTAGTTACGCCGGCTCTCCGTGCCGGCGATGCTGGCTTCAACCCGTTTTTTAGGCCGCCATCCAAGGCGCAAGGTGGCATCGCGCACACTACGATTGTCGATCCCATTTGGATAGGTTTCTCGTTTGCCGTTTGCCTGCGCTTCGATCCACCACGACTGCCGCGGCGACCAACGCACCTTGGGCCCAACCCGCACACCCGAAGTCTTCACTTCGGTGACGAGCTGCTGAAACTCGGAATCCGAAGCGTCGTAGATTTGATCGAAATAGTAGCCACGACCGTCGATCGAGAATTTGAACGAATCACCGATCCGATAGCGCCATTCGCCCAAAACGATAGCCTGACTCTCTTTATTCACCGTCTTGGCCGAGAAGTAACGGGTGCCCGCCGCACTGACCGACGCAAAATAATCGACCCGGCCCTGCGGAACTCGCCAGGCAGTCGCATCCAAGCCGCCACGGAGGAAACTGCTGCGCTCTTCACCGCTGTGGCTCAGCAGGACGTTGTCACGGAAACCGAAACCAGCATGCGAACTTCCAAACGCCACCCATGAAATTGGTTCGAGCGGCTCTTCTGGGTGCGTTGAACTCGAAGAACCCGCCCCTGTCTGGCCATGCGCAACCGCAATTGAGAAGCAGGCCGAGGCAACGACAAGGAGGGGGCGACAGGTGAATTCAGTCACTTGGTAAATACGCAGGAAGCGTGCGGCTAAAGACCGACCCACTCAAGCCATGTTCGTATCAACAAAGAAAAACAGATCCTCCCGACCGGCTGCCATCCCGGCTGCATTCGAGCCGCCGAAACGCTTAGCCACGACCGGACGGCCCCTGACTTTGACGAAGTTTCCGCAGATCATCGCGTATTTGTTTGCTCAGTTCGCGCTGCGAATCACCAAGTTCTTTCATTTTCTCCAAAATCGCTTTCCGTTGCTCTTCGGTCGCACTCTTCAACTGCCCGAGCAGCGCCTGTCGTTCTGCGAGCATCGCGTCACGCTGCGCACTGAATTTTTCGGTATCCTTTTTCAGATCGCCAGGAGCGACGGGTTTGGTCGCCGTTTTGCCCGCAGTTTTTTCTGCCGGTGGAGTGTCCGCACCAAACATGGCGGATGACATCGCAACCATGGCGACGACAACCAGCAGGCTAAATTTGGTGGCTTTCATGACGAGTGTGACTTGAGAGTAGAATGGGTTACTTGGAATTGAACAATCCTGATTGCATGGGTTGTGCCAACCGTTGAAGTCGTCCGTATACCGTTGGCTATTATATAATTATGGCAACATGAGGGAGCGCGCTTAACTTTCGTTTTGCAGGGAATCATCCCCAATGCGCGCGCTACCCGTGGATTATTCCCCACTCTTTGCCAAGGTCCCGCTTCCCTTTAGCCGATAGCGAACGACATCCCGGGATACGCCTAGCAAGCGGGCTGCCGCCGAGACGTTGCCCTCCGCCTGCTCCACCGCTCGTTGGACAATCGCGTCAATCGCGGCGTCCAGCGAGAAGCCACTCTCCGGGAAGACAAATCCCACACGCATCCAATTCGAACTCCCGCCGTCGCCGACATTTTGAGAAACTCCCAAATGAGAAAAGGCCAGCCCCCGCTCTCCGCCAAAAACGACCGCACGTTCCAACTCGTGGGCCAGTTCCCGCACGTTGCCCGGCCACGGATGCGCCATCAGTCGGGCCCTGCCCTCCGGTGGAATGCTCGGCGGTTTTTGTCCATAACGTTTGCACACTCGCGCGAGGAGCGCTTCCGCGAGGGCAATGATGTCGTTGCCGCGTTCCCGCAGTGGCGGAAGGCGAACGCGAAACAGATCCAACCGGTGCAAGAGATCTTCGCGAAATTTGCCGGCAGCCACCAATTCACCCAAGTCCGCATTCGTTGCCGCAATAATACGGGAATCCACCGCGATCGGACGTGTCGCCCCGACGCGCCGCAAAGAGTGATCCTCGAGGACCGTCAGCAGTTTCGCCTGCAGCGACTGCGCCAAACTCGGCAATTCGTCCAAAAACAGCGAGCCGCCGTCCGCAGCCTCCATCAAACCGATTCGAGCGGCCTTCGCATCGGTAAACGCCCCGCGCTCATGCCCGAACAGCTCGGCCTCAGCCAGCGCTTCGGGCATGGCAGAGCAGTTCAGTTCCACCATGGGACCGTCACCGCGCGGACCATTCCGATGAATCCAGCGTGCAATCGCGGTTTTTCCCGTCCCGGTTTCACCTTCGATGAGCACCGGAGGAAGGTGGCTGCCGAGACGTCGATCGGCCGCGGTAATCTTCTGCAACTGTTCGCGCACGGCGGCGAGACTGTCACCAAAAACCAACTCGGCCTCCTGACCCCGACGAAACTCGTCCGCTCGTTTCGCCTGCAAACTTTTGCGCGCGTGGGCCAGTCGAACGGGCAATTCCTCCGGATCGAATGGTTTGACCAAATAGTCGGCCGCGCCCAAACGCACCGCCTCCACCGCCCCCGCAACGCCACCCTCGGCAGTCATTACGAGCACGTTGGTTGTAGCCGGAAACACTTTGTCCCGGAGCAAGTCGGTGCCCCTTCCGTCCGGCAAATTGACATCCAGCAACGCCGCATCAAACGGCAGCGAATCGGCCGCCTGCCTTGCCGCCGCAACCGTCCCCACTGCAGTCACGGACGCCCCCTCGTGTTCTAGAAAACCGGCCAGACGCTTGCGCAGCAGCAACTCGTCTTCGAGCAACAGGACACTCAGACCGGACAGCGGAGATTTTGACATGAAAGATGCAGGCTCACGGAAAATGCGAACACGCTACGCACGGAAGCGATTTGGTGCGGGCGGAGGGAGTCGAACCCTCCTCTCATGCTTGGGAAGCACACATAATAGCCGATATACTACGCCCGCAAAACACGCTTCTCATGCGTCGCACCGGGACGTCTGACAATTGAAAAATTTCACCGGCAATTTCCGGTCGTTGTCCGCCCCAGAACCCGCGTGCCTCTTTTCATCCGGTTGAACTGACTAAACCCAAAACGCTTCCAACGTGTTCGCCGTCATCTCCAGACCGAAAAGAGAGAAGCTCGCCGTCGCGTCAGAAACGGCGAACGTTTCGGAGGAGATATTCGCCGACGCACGCCATTGAGACACTCCAGAAAACGCGAGAACTCTCGGCGATTTCCACTCGCGCTATTTTGTTCTACTGGTAATGCCGACGCCCCTCCAACGCACTCTTCAACGTAACCGAATCCGCGTAGAGCACGCCCCCACCGCTCGGCAGACCGAAACCGATTCGTGTCACCTTCAATGAGCCCTCTGCCGCCAGAGCAGGGAGTTCCTCTGTCAGAAAATGACAAGTTGCCTCGCCTTCTACATCGTTGGAAAGCGCCAAAATCAACTCGCCCACTTCGCCTGACTTTATGCGCGCCCGCAACCCTGCAAGATTGAGGTCGTCCGGCCCCACACCATGAATCGGCGAAAGCTTGCCGTGCAAAACGTGGTAGGATCCCCGATACGCCGCGCTTCGTTCGATCGCCACCAAATCGGGCACATGCTCGACGACACACACCACCGAGCGATCCCGTCGCTCGTCGGCACAAACAGCGCATTCGTCGCTTTCGGCGAGATTGCCGCATCGCACGCACCTGCGCACCGCCCGCGCGGCTTCTTCCAAAGCGATCACGAGGGAAGGGAGCCGGGCCGGTTTCTCCACGAGCAAATGCAGCGCGATCCGTTCGGCCGATCGGTAGCCTAGCCCGGGCAATTGCTTCAGGTGTTTCTGAAGCTTTTCAAAGGCCGGCGTCATCTGAGGGCGGCGTCAAAACCGATTATTGCGCCCGTCTCAAGAGCAGTGCAAACCCGGAACTGGCGCGTCGATTTGGTCGTGCGGTGATAGCTCAAAACCCACCCGGCACTTTGAAGGCCGAGGTCACCTTTTGCATTTCTGCATCATTGTAATCCTTCGCCTGTTTGGCTGCATCCTGCACCGCCGCGAGCACCGTATCGGCGACCACCTTTGCGTCCTCTTTCAGAAATTCCGGATCGAGCACGAGCGACAGAAACTTGCCGGTCCCATTCACCTTGATTTTCACCGCTCCGCCACCCGACGTCACGTCGATTTCCTTGGCAGCGAGTTGCGTTTGGAGCGCCTCGATACCGCGCTGCATTTTCTGGGCTTGTTTGAGAAGTGTGCCTACGCCGGCCATAAATTGAATGAGTTGAGGGTTGCGAAAAGTGAGAGTTGAGAGAGAGCGCCAAACTTAACGCGACAAGATTTTTTCATAGCCTTCGCGAAAACTCCGCGCTTCCGGTTTCCAGCCCAGTGCACTTTTGATCTTTGAATTGTCGATGACGCGATCGGGAGTTACCTCACGCCGCCCGGGCAAGGGAGCCCCCGAAAACTGCGGCGCCGCCAGCTTCAATCGATCCGCAAGCCACGCGACAATCTCGTCCTTGGTTGCGCCACTGTCGTCCGCCACGTTGAAAATTTGGTTGGTTACCGTGGGTTTCGCGCACAGGACCGCCCAGATCGCCCCAACGATGTCGTCGAGGAACACAATATTAAGGTGAACTTGGCCCTTCCCTGAAACCTCGCCGGAACGCACTTGGTCGAGCAAATGATGACGCCCCGGGCCATAGATTCCCGCCAACCGTAGCACGAACCAGCGTGCGCAGGCGCCGTGGGATAACTGCAGCAAATTTTCGGCTTCCAGCAATACAGCCGCCCGTTCGCCTCCACCGCTTGTCTCCGCCGCCTCCGAAACCCGCGCGCCTCCATCCTGCGGATATACCGAGGTGCTCCCGGTGTATACCAGCGCGCCAACCGGCCCAGTGGCACGCGCCCACGCCAATACTGAAGACATACCGTCGACGTAACTTCGCCGGTAGCCGGCCAGCCCGCCCCCACCTGAGCTCACACAATTTACCACCCAATCAGCTCCGCCCGCTATCCGGTCATGCCAAGCGTTCGTAGACAGATCTGCCTGCACCACAGTAACACCCGCTTCCCGCAAAAATGACGCCGTTGTTTCGTTGCGCGTGAGCGCAGTTACAGCCACGCCGCGGTCGATCGCCTGTTGCGCGAGGGCCGTGCCCACATACCCGCAACCAAAAATCACGAGACGTTTTCCTGAAAATTTTCCGTAGGCATCCGCAGTCATGCGTGTTCAAGTGAGGGCATGCCCACCGTTCTCGCAATCCTCGCGGAAGGATTTGAGGAAATCGAAACAGTTACCCCCGTCGACCTGCTGCGCCGCGCCGGAGCCGACGTTACGTTGGCGTCATTGGGAGCAAATCGGCTGGTCACAGGCCGCTGCGGACTCGTGCTACAGGCCGATACCAGCCTAGATCGGTTGCAACATGCCGATGGCGGTCCGATCTTCGATTGCCTGTTTCTCCCCGGCGGTCCCGGCGTCGCCCATCTCCGCCGCGACGTCCGTGTGCGTTCGCTCATCCAGCAACACTACACAGCAGATCGGTGGATTGCCGCGATTTGCGCTGCGCCCACCCTTTTGCATGATGCGGGCATCCTATCGCGCCACCAATACACGGCACACTTTTCGGTCGCGTCTGAGTTAATGGCAATTGTTGCAGCGGAGCGCGTCGTAGCGGACGGACGGGTTTTGACCGCCCGCGGAGCCGGCACGGCGCTCGACTTTGGACTCCTCCTGATAGAGAAGCTCTTTGCCCCAGAGAAATCACACGAAATCGCCAAGTCGATTGCCGCGTGAACTTGCAATCCATCAACGGAGTTGCAAATCCGCGGCTCATCGGCTGACTAAAGTCAATATTAGGGTCTAGACCCTAGATTCAAGCAGAGTAGCAAATATCTGCTCAAGCGCTAGGTCACTGCACCGAGTAAGTGACGGGGCGAAGCTTTCTCCGGATTCATGTTTAGAAAACAACTCCATGTGCGGCATCGCTGGACTTATTGATCCAAACACCTCGCAGATCGCCCGATCGGAGGCAGTGATTCGCATGTGCGACGCGATGGTCCATCGTGGCCCCGATGATGCCGGCCTTGCCGATTCGGCAGACGCAACGCTTGGTATGCGCCGACTCGCGATTTTTGATCCAGCGAATGGCCACCAGCCGATCCGCTCGCCGGACGGTCGCTTCACCCTGGTCTTCAACGGCGCGATCTACAATTTTCGCGCCCTTCGCGACGAACTCACCGGCCACGGATGGACCTTTCGCACCAATTGCGACACCGAAGTTCTCCTCGCAGCCTATGCCGTCTGGGCGGAAGCCTGCCTGCCTCGCCTGCGCGGAATGTTTGCCTTCGCGGTCTGGGATGACCGTGACCGCACCCTTTTCCTCGCCCGCGATCCATTTGGCATCAAGCCGCTCTACTACCGGCACGACGGACCGCGTTTGCTGTTCGGCTCCGAGCTAAATGCGCTCATCGCATCCGCCACGTTCTCAGCTGAAATCGATCCGCTCTCCGTGGCGGATTACCTCGCCTGGTTTGCCGTGCCCGCACCTCGCACGATTTACCGCGACACATTCAGTCTCCGCCCTGGCGAATGCGCCACGTTTCGCGACGGCCGCTTGGATATTCGAGCCGGGTGGACATTCTCCGCGGGGAAAACAGATCGCTCGGAGCAAGCCAAGACCCAGCAGGAATTTTCGGCTCAGCTTCGCACTCAACTGGAAGACAGCATCCGCGCCCATGTCGTGGCCGACGTTCCCGTCGGCGCATTTCTCTCCGGTGGACTGGATTCGGCGATCGTCGCCGGACTGATGACTCGCCTTACCGGCACGCGGTTACGCACGTTCTCCGTCAGCTTTGACGAAGCTGCCTTCTCCGAGGCCGACGCTGCCGCCGCGACGGCCCGACACTTCGGCACCGATCACCGCCCTTTTTTGCTCACCGGTGCCCAAGTCGCGTCCGATCTCGAGCGAATCCTCCGATCGCTCGACCAACCGACCGGCGACGGCATCAACACCTACTACGCCAGCGAAGCCGCCCGCGCCGGCGGAGTCACCGTGGCGCTTTCCGGTCTCGGCGGTGATGAACTGTTTGGCGGCTACCCCTCATTCCGCGATCTTCCCCGCCTCAATCGCTGGCTTCCACTTTGGCGGGCGCTTCCCGAGCGTGTGCGCGCGCCCGTCGTAAAACGCCTTAGTCGCGGCGATACCCGTCAACGCAAACTGGCCGACTTCCTCGGCTACGCTCGCAACTTCCAAGAACTCAATTCGCTCCAACGCCGCGTTTTTTCTGAGACCTCGCGCCACTCACTGCTCTCCCCGGAGATTCAAGCGCAACTTGGCAAACGCTCGGCGTTTCATCCTGAGCTCGCATCCCTCTCTGCCGACTTGGCGGACATCGGCGCATTCGAAGTCATGAGCGCGTGGGAACTGCGCACCTACATGGCCGATGTGCTCCTGCGCGACAGCGACGTAATGAGCATGCGTCATTCGCTGGAACTTCGCGTTCCCTTCGTTGATCGACCTCTGATCGAGTGGCTCTGGCGGCAGCCCAGCGCATTCAAGAACGATCCCGCGCACGCGAAATCGACACTGGTGACCGCGACACGGGATCTGCTCCCACCCGGGCTCGCCAACCGGCGCAAACAAGGATTCTCGCTGCCATTCCCGGTCTGGATGAAACGCGAACTGCGTCCGTTTCTCGAAGAAACATTTTCCGATACGAGCCTGGCGCGCACCCAGTTGTTCAACCGCAGCACCGTGCAAAATCTCTGGCACGGCTTTCTGCCCAACAACGACACCCGCGAATGGTCGCGGGTCTGGAGCCTTGCCGTTCTCGTTGCCTATACGAATCGCCGCACCGCCCCAGCTTCCGCCCCCTCCGCCGCCTCCGCTCCCGTTGCGACGATTCGAACCGAGTCATCTCCGATTTCAACCACGCCCGCCGCCACCTCTTCCCGCGGCGTCCGCCAAAAAATCCGCACCCGCACACTGCTGCTCGCCCCTGAAATATTCGCCTCCGAAGGCGGCATACCGCGAATTCTCCAAGCTTACCTCAAAGCCCTCTGCGATCTCGCGCCCGCCGACGGTGCCGTGCGCTTGCTCGCCCTCAACGACTCAATCGTTCCTTCGTCTGCGATCCGCCGGTGCTCCAACGAAAAACTGGAGGATTGGTTCGTTTGTTCGCGCGAAAAAACCCGGTTCGTCCGCGCCGCGCTCCGCATGAGCCGCAACTGCGACCGTATCATCTGCGGACACATCGGCCAACTGCCGGTCGCATGGCTCGCCAAGCGCCTCAATCCTCGTCTCCGCTACTACCTCGTCGCCCACGGCATCGAAGTCTGGCGATCTTTCAGCTTCACCGAACGCGTCGCCCTGCGCGGTGCCGAAAAAATTCTCTGCGTCAGCGACTACACCCGCCGCGAACTTCTGAAAAACTGCCCGCTCCCCGAGGGCCGTGCCGTCGTCCTCCACAACACCCTCGATCCGTGGTTCGAAATCTCCCCCGGAACCCCGCTCGACCGGAGCGCCCCGACGATTCTTACGGTCACCCGTCTAACCTACGCCGACCGCTATAAAGGCGTGCAGACCATGATTGAAGCGATGCCGGCGATCCGGGCCGCCATCCCTGGCGCGACGCTCCGCATCATCGGACGCGGCGACGACCTTCCCCGTCTCCAAAACCTCCGCAATCGACTCGGCCTGCACACCTCCGTGGAATTCCTCGGCTACGTCGACGACAAGGCGCTCTCCGCGGAGCTCCGCACGTGTCGCCTCTTCGCACTCCCGAGCAAGAAAGAAGGCTTCGGCCTAGTCTTCGTCGAAGCGATGGCCCACAGCCGCCCCTGCCTCGGTGCCCGGGCCGGCGGCGTTCCCGAAGTCATTTCACCCGAGACCGGACTTGTGATCGAGTATGGCGATGTCCCTGCCCTCGCCACTGCCGCCATAACCGCCCTTCGCCGAGATTGGAACGAAAATCAAATCCTCGCACGCGCCCGCGAGTTCTCCTACGCACCCTTCCGTCGAAAGCTCGCCCTCCAACTTGCCTCATGAGTTTGCCTGTCTCCGAAACTCTCATTCAGCCCACGCGCGGCTTCCGGTTCGTCAACTGGCGCGACCTTTTCGCCTACCGCGATCTACTTTGGCTACTCGTCTGGCGCGATTTCGCCACTAGATACAAGCAGACTATCCTCGGCCCGCTCTGGCACATTTTCCAACCGCTTCTCACCACGGTTGTCTTCGCCGTCGTCTTCGGCCAGATCGCCAAACTCCCTACAGACGAGCTCCCTCCCACGCTTTTCTATCTCTGCGGCCTGCTCGCTTGGAACTACTTCTCCCAAACGTTCAACTCCACCTCCTCCACCCTCGTCGCGAACGCCGGCCTATTCGGTAAAGTTTATTTTCCCCGCCTCATCGTCCCGCTCTCCGGCGTAATCTCCAACTGCTTCTCCTTTTTCATCCAGCTCGCCTCGTTTCTGGCTGTTTACGTTATCTATCGCTGGAGCCACCCCGGCATCACCTTTGGTCCCCGGTGGGAGGCAATTCTTCTCCTCCCCGTGATTCTACTTCAACTCGCCGCCTTTAGCCTCGGCGCCGGACTCTGGCTCGCCGCGCTCACCTCGAAATTCCGAGACTTCACCGTGCTCTCCGGCTTTCTGATCCAACTCTGGATGTATGTCACCCCAGTCATCATCCCGCTCACCAAAGTCCCACCCCAGTGGCACACCTACGTCGCGCTCAACCCTGTGACAATGCCCGTCGAATGCTTCCGCTTTCTCCTCCTCGGCACCGGCTGGATTAACGTCTCCCTCATACTCGTATCTCTCGCGGCCACCGTGTTCACCCTCGTCAGCGGCCTCCTCGTTTTCCAGCGCGTCGAAAGAAGCTTCGTGGACGTCGTATGAACCCCGCCCGACTCCTACGCTCTTCGCTGCCAGCTCTTTTCTCTCAGCTCTCAGCCCTAGCCTCTCCGCTGTCAGCGCTCAGCTTGGATTCACCCGCATGAGCCAACCGATCATCGAAGTCCGCAACCTCTCGAAACGCTACCAACTCGGTGCGATCGGAGCGACTTCCCTTCGCGAGGAAGCAAGCCGCCTCTGGGACCGCCTGCGGGGCGTCCCGCATCCCGATGCCAGAGAATTCTGGGCTCTCCGCGACATCTCCTTCGACATTCAGCCCGGCGAAGTCGTCGGCGTGATCGGGCGCAACGGCGCTGGCAAGTCTACCCTGCTCAAAGTTCTCTCGCGCATCACCGAGCCCACGAGCGGCACCGCCAAACTCCGCGGTCGCGTCGCCTCGCTCCTCGAAGTCGGCACGGGTTTCCACCCCGAGCTCACCGGCCGCGAAAACGTCTTCTTAAACGGCGCTATCCTCGGCATGACCCGCGCCGAGGTGCGGCGAAAATTCGAGGAGATCGTGGCCTTCGCTGAAGTAGAGCAGTTTATCGACACTCCGGTGAAACGCTACAGTAGCGGTATGTATGTCCGCCTCGCATTCGCCGTCGCCGCCCACCTGGAACCCGAGATACTCATTATTGATGAAGTCCTGGCCGTGGGCGACGCCGCCTTCCAAAAAAAGTGCCTCGGCAAAATAAAGGATGTTTCCAGCCACGATGGCCGCACCGTATTTTTTGTCAGCCACACGATGGCGGCCGTCTCTGGACTCTGCACCCGTGCTTTGCTGCTGAACAAGGGGTGCCTTGAACTCGATGGCTCGCCCGACCAAATCATCAGTCGATACATCAGCACCAACACCGGGCAAAATGGGGAAATTAGCTGGCCCCGACCGGACGAGGCGCCGGGCAATGATCGGGTCCGGCTGCACGCCGTGCGCATTACCTCCGGAGGTTCGGTGACCGGCGACGTGGAAATTGACCGGGATATCAACGTGCAAATCTATTTTTGGAACCTCACCGCCGACCTCCGCCTGTCGGTCAGTATCCATCTCCTCGACAAAGTGGGCGTCGAAGTGCTTGCGACCGCCAACCTACCTTCCGCCAACCTGGTCCACGACGCATGGTTCGGCCGCGCTTTTCCACTGGGTCTCTTCCGTTCGACCTGCACCATCCCAGGCAATTTCCTCAACGAAGGAACCTATTCCATCCGCGTTATTCTCTGCAGTGATGTAAATCGATTCGAACTCGCTACGGCTGAAGTGGTGAGCTTCGTCGTCCACGACAGCGGCGAAATGCGCAAAGAATACTCCGGCCACTGGCTCGGCGTCGTGCGCCCAAAATTGGCGTGGAGCACACTGCCAATTGACGCCACCGCGGTGACGCCTCCTTCAACTTCCTCCCCATGAAAGCCATCATCCTCTGCGGCGGCCAAGGCACACGCATCCGCGAACACACCGAACTCCGCCCCAAGCCCATGATCGAAATCGGCGAGCGCCCGATCCTCTGGCACATCATGAAACTCTATGCCCACCACGGCATCACCGAATTCATTCTCTGCCTCGGCTACAAGGGAGACATTATCCGCCAGTATTTCCTCAACTACGAGGGCATGAACTCCGATCTCACGGTAACCTTGGGCGCCGAGAAAACACTCCAGTTCCACGGCGGCGCCCACGCAGAGGACGGCTGGAAGGTCACGCTCGTCAACACCGGTGAAAACGCCATGACCGGCACCCGCCTTCGTAAGGCCGCGCGCTTCCTCGACGCTGAAACCTTTGCCCTCACTTACGGTGACGGGGTGTCCGACCTCGATATCGGCGCCGCCCTCCGCTTTCACCGCGGCCACGGCGGCATGGCCACGTTGACCGGTGTCAGCACCCCCAGCCGCTACGGGCAGCTCGAATGTGATGGTCACGCCGTGCGTTCCTTCGCCGAAAAACCCACCTCCGGTCAGGGCCTTATCAACGGTGGCTTCTTCTTTTTCGAACCGCGGTTTCTCGATTTGCTCGACCCCGGCGAAAACTGTGTCCTCGAACGAGCTCCGCTCGAGCGTTGCGCCGCCGCCGGTCAGTTGCATGCATTTCACCACGCCGGATTCTGGCAGAGTATGGACACCTACCGCGACTGGCTCGATCTCCAGGCGAAATGGGACGCCGGCAATGCTCCCTGGAAAGTCTGGTCCTAATCACGCATGAGCTTCGGCGGTATCTATCGAGGCAAACACGTCTTTCTCACCGGCCACACCGGCTTCAAAGGCTCGTGGTTGGCCGAGTGGCTTGTGCAACTCGGAGCGCGCGTCAGCGGCTACAGCTTGCCGCCGCCCACGACTCCGTCGTTGTTTGAACAACTCGGCCTCGCCTCCCGGATCGAACGCCACGTCCTTGCCGATATCCGCGATCAGACGCGCCTCACCGAGGCCCTCGTCGAGTCGCGACCGGATTTTGTCTTCCACCTCGCGGCCCAGCCACTCGTGCGTGAGAGCTACCGCACCCCCATCGACACCTACACGACAAACGTCCTCGGCACCCTGCACGTTCTCGAAGCTCTCCGCCGCGTCACCCACCCGTGCGCCGCTGTTCTCGTGACCACCGACAAGTGTTACGAAAACCGCGAAGATGCCCGCGCCTATTCCGAACACGACCCGCTCGGCGGCCATGACCCCTACAGCTCCAGCAAGGCCGCGATGGAGATTGCCGTCAGCTCGTGGCGCCGCTCGTTTTTTCATAATCATCCCGTGCGCTTGGCCACCGCTCGCGCCGGCAACGTCATCGGCGGCGGCGACTGGGCGGCCGATCGCATCGTGCCCGACTGCATCCGTGCCCTCCAACGCGGCAAACCCATCTCCGTTCGCAATCCTCGTGCTGTGCGTCCCTGGCAGCACGTGCTCGAGCCGCTCGGTGGCTATCTCTGGCTCGCCGCGCGCCTCGCCGCTCCTACTGCCGATCCGCAATTCGCAAGCGCATTCAATTTTGGTCCTGCCGACGAAAGTAGTCGTTCCGTGCGCGAGGTCGTCGAAGCCCTGCTTCAGGAATGGCCGGGCTCATGGAGCGATGCCAGCGCTCCCGGCGCAGTCCACGAAGCCAGTCTACTTCAGCTTAGCATCGCCAAAGCCCGTGAAACCCTCTCGTGGGCTCCCGTCTGGGAATTTCCCGACACCATCCGCGAGACCGCCCGCTGGTATCGCGACATCATCGCCACATCCGCCACCGCGCCCGACCTCACGCGCGCCCAAATTTCCGCCTATACCGCCCGCGCCCGCGCCCTGCGCGCCGCTTGGACGCTCCCCTGACTCCCGTGCAAACTCCCGCCGAACTCCGCGCCGAAATCCTCCGCCTCACCCGCGCCTACACCGCGGCCCGCCACTCCGCGCACGCCCCCGAGGCCGTTACACCCTTCGTGCCCGGCACGACCACCGTGCCCTACGCTGGTCGCGTGTTCGACGCCGATGAAGTCGAGTCGGCCGTCGCGGCCACGCTTGACTTCTGGCTCACGCTTGGGCCCGAAGGCGAGGCCTTCGAACGCGAACTTGCCGCCCTCCTCGGGGTCAAAAAAGCCCTCCTCGTCAACTCGGGCTCCTCTGCCAACCTCGTCGCGTTCGCCGCTCTCACCAGCCACAAACTCGGCGACCGTCGCATCCGCCACGGCGACGAAGTCATCACCGCCGCCGCCGGCTTTCCCACGACCGTCGCGCCCATTCTCCAAAACGGCGCCGTCCCCGTCTTCATCGACAACGACCCTGTCACGCTCAACGCCCGCGTTGACCAGCTTGAGGCGGCCTACGTTCCCGGAAAAACCAAGGCCGTGTTTATGGCCCACACGCTGGGCAACCCGTTCGACCTCTCGGTTGTCACGGCCTTCTGCCAACGCCACAACCTCTGGCTGATCGAAGACAACTGCGACGCGCTCGACTCGCTCTACGATGGCCGCCGCACCGGCACCTTCGGCGATCTTTCCACGCAGTCGTTTTATCCGCCGCATCACCTCACGATGGGCGAAGGCGGCGCGGTCAACATTGTGCGGGACATGAAGCTCAAGATTACCGCCGAAAGCTTCCGCGACTGGGGTCGCGATTGCTGGTGCGCCAGCGGCGTGGACAACACCTGCAACAAGCGCTTCGGCTGGCAACTCGGCGAACTCCCCGAGGGCTACGATCACAAATACATCTACAGCCACCTCGGCTACAACCTGAAGCCCCTCGATATTCAAGCCGCGATCGGTCGCGCCCAGCTCCGCAAACTCGCCGCATTTACCCAAGCGCGCATCGATCACTGGGAGTATCTTCGCCGCGCCCTCGCGCCGCTCGAGGAGTTCTTTCAATTCATGCTCCCGACCCACGCCACCGGTTGGACTCCCACGGGTTTTACATGGGACGCCACTGGTCATCGCACCACGCCGTCCTGGTTCGGCTTTATGATCGCCGTGCGCACGGGCTCCCCGTTTACCTGCCGCGAACTCGCTCGCCACCTCGACACGAAAAAAATCGGCAACCGCATGCTCTTCGGCGGCAATCTCCTTCGCCAGCCAGTCTTCGTGCAATTGAAACAGGACCGGCCGGAGTCCTTCCGCGTCGTGGGCGATCTCGCCGGTGCCGATCAAATCATGGCCACCACCATCTTCATCGGCACCTATCCGGGCGTCAGCGTCGCGATGCTCGACTACGAGATCTCCGTCCTCTCCGAATTCGTGCGCGGCAAAACGAAGTGAACCCTTCACCAAGAACCCTCCATCGCCGGCTCCTCGACGCGGCTGTCGAATCTACGATTCCGCACTCCGGGGCCCTTCGCGATAGCGCCGTTTGCATTACCGGAGCCTCCGGATTTCTCGCCGCCAGCCTCGTCGCGTTTCTGGGCGAACTCGACCGCGCGGCCGGTCTTGGCATCCGTCTTCACGCAAATGCGCGCCGGCC
>CALRZR010000190.1:0-15463 GCA_943372705.1 Opitutus sp. GAS368
GTCCCGCCAGCCTCCGCGTCTGTGTGCTCCTCGACAAAAAAGGCCGCCGCCAAGTCCCCTTCGAAGCCGATTTCGTCGGCTTCGGCATCCCCGACAAATTCGTCGTCGGCTACGGCCTCGATTTCGCCGAACGCTACCGCAATCTCCACTGCATCGGCGTCCTGAAAGCCTCGAAGCAAAAAGCCCACTGACGCCGGTAGGGCCGTCTCTCCGAGACGTCCTCCCACGCTCCACGTAGCGCCGCTAGCGAGACCTCGCCCCGTCCCACCGCTCGGGACGCGACGCCCCGTCGCGCAACTCGCCGTTTTCCCGCGCGACTAACTCACTGCCCGCAGCGCCCCCGCATAGCGCACCGCGCGCCGCAGAAAAATCTTATCCCACCCCACTAGCGGGTTCACCGCGCCCGGTTGTCATCACAGGCAACCGCACCCGCCGTGAACACTCCCGCTACCCCGCTCCTCGCACCCTGCGCCGCCACCGCCACCGCCGGCACCGCGGCCACACTCGCCCCCTTCTCCGTCTCGTCCGCCGCCGCACCTGCCGCCATCTCGGCGCCCACCGCACCGAACGTCGCCACCACATCGCCGCGCCCGCCCCTGCGCACCGATGACGCCCATCTGCGCGAGACGCTGAAACGCTGCTCGCCCGCCACACTCGCCGCCGTCCGCGCCTTCCGCGCCACCGGCGACTACGCGCACCTCCCCGCGATCGTCACCGGTGTCATCGAGCGTTTCGTCGAACGCGACCTGCGCGAAAAATTGCTCTCCGCCGAGCCGGCGCCCGCCGACCTCCGCCTCATCGAGGACCTCGGCCTCGATTCCCTCACCCTCATGGAAATCGTGATTCTCACCGAGGACGTGCTACCCGTGACCATCAACAACGACGAACTCCGCCACCTCCGCACCCTCGGCGACGTGCAGCGCTTCATCACCGCCAAACTCCGCGCCCTCCCACCTCCCACCGTCCCACAACATTAGTCATTAGACATTGGTCATTAGTCATTGGCCCCGCCCCCGCCCCCCGCCCGTCGTCATTCGTCATCCGTCATCCGTCATCGCCCTCACCATCCGACCTCCTCTCACCGCCCCCGCCCACCACCCTCATTAGTCATTAGACATTGGTCATTAGTCATTGGCCCTCAGCCCTGGGTCCTTGGCCCTTGTTCCTTGGTCCTTTTTTCCGCCTCCGCCTCCTCCCTCCCATGCGCTCCCTCCGCTGCCTCGCCGCCGCTCTCCTATTCGCCCTCGCGCCCACGCTCGCGCACGCCCAATCCACCTTCACCCAGCGCAACCTCACGCCGAATTCCCACCAACTCCTCTGGAGCTTCGCCAGCGGCGGCGGCTCGATGGTCGCCGTCGGCAATCCCGGCCGCATCCTCAGTTCCACCGACGGCATCACCTGGACGCCCCGTTCCTCCGGCACCAACGAATGGATCGTCGCCGTCGCTTACGGCAACGGCCTCTTCGTCGCCGTCGGTGACAACGGCCGCATCCTCCGCTCCGCCGACGGCGGCGTCTCGTGGACCTACGCCAGCAACCTCGGCACCGTCTTCCGCCTGAACGGCGTCATCTACGCCTTCGGCAAGTGGATCGCCGTCGGCGAGAGCGGCATCATCCTCACCTCCACCGACGCCAACACCTGGACCTCCACGCCCTCCGGCACCACGCGCGGGCTCCACGGCCTCGCCTTCAGCGGGCAACACCTCTGCACCGTCGGCCAAGGCGGCACCATCCTCGTCTCCACCGACGGCCTCGCGTGGACCCCGCGCACGTCCAACACCACCAAAAACCTCGAAGTCGTCACCTACGTGAACAACTACTTCGCCGTCGTCGGCGAAGCCGGCACCTATCTCTATTCCTACGCGGGCAACGGCGCGACCTTCTGGACCAACACCGTCTTCAACAACCCGCCCACCACCGCCAATCTCCGCGCCATCGCCAGCGGCGGTGGCAGCATCGTCGCCGTCTCCGACACGGGCGAAATTTTCTCCACGCCCTCGGTCTTCTCCGCGTGGACGCGCCGCGCCAGCGGCACCACCACCATCCTCAACGCCGTCGGCTTCGCCCGCGATTCCTTCTTCATCCTCGGCCTCCACGACGTGATCCTCCAATCCGAAGGCGTCTTCGACGGCCGCCTCGCCAACCTCTCCACGCGCGGCCAAGTCGGCACCGGCGGCAACGTCCTCATCAGCGGCCTCGTCGTCCGCGGCACCGCGCCGAAACGAATTCTCCTCCGCGCCGCCGGCCCCGCCCTCGGCGCCTTCGGCCTCACCGGCTGGATCGCCCGTCCCATTCTCTCCCTCTTCGACGGCGCCGGCCGTCCCCTCGTTTCGAATACCGGCTGGCTCAACGCCCCCAACGTCCCCGAGATCCGCACCGCCGCCCGCCAGGTTGGCGCCTTCGCCTTCGCGGAAAACAGCGACGACTCCGCCCTCCTCGTCTCGCTCCAGCCCGGCAGCTACACCGCCCAAGTCTCCGGCGGCGGCGCCCTCGGCCTCGCGCTCCTCGAGAGCTACGACCTCGACGACTTCGCCACCATGCAGTCTCGCCTCGTCAACATCTCCAGCCGCGGCGTCGTCAGCACCGACGCCAACATCCTGATCCCCGGCATCGCCACCGGCGGCAATTCCGCGCGCCTCCTCCTCGTGCGCGCCGTCGGCCCCGCCCTCGATGCCTTCGGTGTCACCGGCACCCTGATCGATCCGCAGATCACTGTCACCCGCACCAACAACCCCGCTCCCGTCGCCACCAACGACAACTGGTCCGCCCAACTCGCCGTCGGCAACAACACCTTCACCGCCGCCGACATTCGCGACTACACCGCCCGCGCCGGCGCCTTCGCCCTCCCTGCCAACAGCCGGGACGCCGCCCTCCTCTTCACGACGTCTCCGGGCGCAAACTACACCGTCCAAGTCTCCGGCGTCGCCAACACCGCCGGCACCGCCCTCGTCGAAGTCTACGACGTCACCGGCCTCTGATCTCCGCCCTCGCTCCCGGCCACCCTCTCGCAACATACTCGCCTCCGACATGAAAACCCTGCTGGCCTTCGTCACGCTCACCCTCGTCGCGCTCACGGCCCCGGCCCGCGCTCAGTCCTACACCTTCACTCCAGCCGTGAGCACCTATGCGCCGGGCGGCGTCGCAGCTGACAGCGCCGGCAACATTTATTTCACGACCAACTTCTACCACACCGTTTCCAAACTCGCGCCGAACGGCGCCGTCACCACGCTCGCCGGCAGCAACTACGCCTCCGGTGCCGTCAACGCCACCAGCACGTCAGCCAAGTTTAACTTTCCCCGCGGCCTCGCCGTCGACTCCGCCGGCAACCTTTACGTCGCCGACACCAACAACCACGCCATCCGCAAGATAAACCCCGCTGGCGTCGTTACGACTTTCGCCGGCTCCGTCACCCCTGGATATGCGGACGAGACCGGCTCCACCGCTCGCTTCCACTATCCCTCCGGCGTCGCGCTCGACTCCACCGGCAACCTCTACGTCGCCGACACCAACAATCACTCCATCCGCAAGATCACCCCCGCCGGCGTCGTCACCACGTTCGCCGGCTCGACCATCCCCGGCACCTCCGATGGCACCGGCTCCGCCGCCCGCTTCAATCTCCCCCAAGGCATCACCGCCGACTCCTCTGGCAACCTCTACGTCGCCGACACCAACAACCACGCCATCCGCAAAATCTCTCCTGCCGGCGTGGTCACCACGCTCGCCGGCTTTATCGGAAACGCCGGCTTCGCCGACGGCACCGGCTCCGCCGCCCAGTTTAGTGCCCCCACTGCCCTCGCCCCCGACGGCACCGGAAACCTTTTCGTCACCGACTCGAACAACGCTACCGTCCGCAAAATCACCCCCGCCGGTGTCGTCACGACCCTGGGGACCTCCGGACAATTCAATTCCCCCCGTGGCGTCGCGGTCGACGCGTCGGGCAACCTCTACATCGGCGATTTCTACTCGATTCGACTCGGCGTCCCTTCCGGCCAACTCGCCTTCACCGTCCAGCCACGCACCTCCTCCGTCGCCGCCGGTGCCGCTTTCGCTCTCACCGCGACCGCCACCGGTGCCAACCCGATCGTTTACCAATGGTCGAAAAACGGCGCGATCATCCCCGGTGCCACCACCTCCACGCTCTCGTTCGCCGGTATCCAGTCTTCTGACGCCGGCACCTATCTCGTCGCCGCCACCAATTCCGTCGGCACCGTCGTAAGCACCAACGCCGTCCTCACCGTCCTGCCCGCTCTCGCCAACAATAATTTCGCCGACGCCGAAGTCCTCGCGCCCGTCGGCGGAGTCATCCCCGGTCGCAACACCGGCGCCACCGCCGAGCCCGGCGAGCCCACTCACGCTTTTCCCGCCGCGACCGCTTCCTCCGTCTGGTATCGCTGGACCGCTCCCCAAACCGCCACAGCCGTCTTCACTGTTTCTCAAATGAGCAGCCCCGCCATCGCCGCCTATACCGGTGCCACGCTCGCCAGCCTAGTCCCCGTCTCCCGCATCTCCGCCTCGCGCCTGTCCTTCGACGCAGTCGCCGGCACCACCTACTCCCTCGCCGTCGGCTCCTCCTCCGAGAGCAGCCGCGGAAATTTCACTCTCACCTGGTGGACGATCCCCAACGACCACTTCGCCAACGCCCAAACCATCAGCGGCACTTCCGGCACCATCACCGGCCGCAACGACGGCGCCACCACCGAGTTCTCCGAACCCGTGACCTCCTTCCGTCTGACAAATTCCGTTTGGTATCGATGGACGCCCACCGAGTCCGGCACCGCTATTTTAGAATACCCTACGACCTCGCACGACGCCTTGGTCTTTACCGGTGGTTCGCTCAATGCCCTCACGCTCGTTTCGCCGTTCGGCGGGCAGTCCCTTGGTTTAGGAGGTCTGTCTAGATCCCGCCGATTCTTCAACGTCGAAGCCGGCACCACTTACTCGCTTGCCATCGGCACCACTTACTATTCCGGAGGCACATTTACCGCGACGTGGTCCATCACCACCGGGCCCATCGTCTACGGTAGCTCCGCCACCGGCAGCCGCGTCGTCACTCCCGGTTCCTCCACCACGTTCTCCGCGCCATCCTACATCTCTTCCTCACCCGTCACTCTCCAATGGTCGTTCAACGGCACCGCCATCTCCGGCGCGACCGACTCCACGCTCACCCTCACCAACATTCAGCCCGCCAACGCCGGCGTTTACTCCGTCCGCATTACCAATAGCACATCCTTCGCGGAAGCCACCGTCGGCACCCTCACGGTCCTGACGCCACCCGCCAACGACAACTTCGCCAACGCCGTTTCCGTCTCCGGCCTCACCGGCACGATCAACGGCACCAACGTCAACGCCACCGGCGAGACCGGCGAGGCGATCCACTGGAATCTCTCCGGCACCGCCTCTTCCGTCTGGTATCGTTGGACCGCCCCCGCCACCGGCCTCGCCTCGATCGACACCGTCGGCTCTTCCCTCGACACCATCCTCGCCGTCTACACCGGCTCCACGCTCGCGAACCTCTCGCGCCTCACGCAGGACGACGATCGCGGCGGCAACCGCACCAGCCTCGTCAGCTTCTCCGCCACCGCCGGCACCACCTACTACCTTGCTGTCGGCGGCGCCAGCTCCGGCGCGCGCGGCGCCTTCCGCCTCAATTGGCAACTCAGCGCCATCCTCGCCATCACCACTCAACCCGTCGCGCAGACCATCGCCGCCGGCAGCTCCACCACCCTCACCGTCGCCGCCTCCGCCGCCAATGCCACCTACCAGTGGTCGCGCAACGCCACCGCGATCCCCGGCGCCACCACGTCCACGCTCACGATCGGCAGCGCCGCCATCGGCTCCGATGCCAGCTACACCGTCACCGTCACTGCCGCCGGCGTATCCGTGACGTCCGCACCCGCCACCGTCGCCGTTTCCTCCCCGCTCCTCACGACCTTCTCGGTGCGTCACTCGCGCAACGACTCCACCAATGCCAGTCTCCTCAACCTCCTCTGGGGCGTCGCCGCCGGCAACGGCACGATGGTCGCCGTCGGCGACCGCGGCCTCATCCTCACCTCCGCGGACGACGGCCGCACCTGGGTCAACCGCGACTCCGGCACCACCGGCTGGCTCGTCTCCGTCACCTACGGCAACGGCCAGTTCGTCATCGTCGGTGAAGGCGGCGTGATTCTCACCTCGACCAACGGCGTCGCGTGGACGCCCGTCACCGGCACCGCCACCAAAGAACGCCTCAACAACATCCTCTTCGCCGACGGCAAATACGTCGCCGTCGGTGAAAAAGGCACCGTCGTCACCTCGGTTGACGGCCGCGCGTGGACCCTCCGCTCCACTCCCGTCACCACCTGGCTCCACGGTCTCACTTACAATGCCGACATCGGTCACTTCGCCGCCACCGGCGATGCCGGCGTCTTCCTCTACTCCGCCGACGCCGTCACGTGGAACCGCCTCCCCATCCCCGGCTACACCGGCGAACTGCACCACCTCGTCGCCGTCGATAGCTACTCGCACTTCGTCACCGTCGGCCAATTCGGCAAAGTCATCTCCGTCCGCCAAAATCAGCTCTCTCTCAAAGACGGCACGACACTCACCACGTGGTCCGCCGAGGCTAATTCCACCAACACCACCGCCACCCTCGTCGGCCTCGTCCAAGGTGCCGGCGCGCTCTTCGCCACCAGCGACGACGGCCAGGTGATCACCGCCGCCAACGACCGCGGCCCGTGGTTCTCGCTCAAATCCAACGTCACCGGCTACCTCCTCTCCGGCATCTACCACAAAAACACGCTCTACATCGTCGGCCAACAAGAGGCCGTCATCCAATCCGAACCGATCTACTCCACCCGCCTCGTCAACATCTCGACGCGCGGCCAAGTCGGTGCCGAAGGTAACGTGATGATCAGCGGCTTCATCGTCCGCGGCACCACGCCGAAACGCGTCCTCGTCCGCGCCGCCGGCCCCGCCCTCACTGGCTTCGGCCTCAGCGGCGCGCTCGCCGCGCCCGTGCTCACCGTCTTCGACGTCGCCGGCAAACCCATCGCCACGAATACCGGATGGAACACTCCCGCCAACGGCCCCGCCATCGCCGCCGCGGCCGTCACCGTCGGCGCCTTCCCGTTCGCCGCCACGAGCGCCGACTCCGCCCTCCTCCTCACCCTCGACCCCGGCACCTACACCGCGCAAATCGCCGGGGCCAACGGCACCACCGGCCTCGCCATAATCGAGGCCTACGACCTCGAGCCGCTCTCTGTCGAAACTTCCCGGGCCATTAACGTCTCCACCCGTGGCGTCGTCGGCTCCGGTGCCGACAAGATGATCGCCGGCTTCGTCATCAACGGCTCCGCGGCTCGTCGCGTCCTCATCCGCGCCGTCGGCCCCACCCTCGGCGATTTCGGAGTCCCCGGCACGATCGCCGAACCCCAACTCGAACTCTACACCGGTCGCGGCCTCCTCCAATCCTCCGCCGGCGCGTGGGGTCTTCAGAGCAACGCCGACGAAATCCGCAGCGCCGCCGCCGTCGTCAACGCCTTCAAACTCGCCGACGGCAGCAAAGACTCCGCCATGGTCGTCACGCTCCTCCCCGGCGCCTGGACCGTCCAAGCCGGCGGTCCCGAAGGCACCACCGGCGTCGCCCTCATCGAAGTCTACGTCCTGCCATAAAGTAGGGCGGACTTCAGTCCGTCCTTTTCGGCCTCCTCACTCCGCTCCGCCGCCCACGCTCAGCGATTTCCCGTTATCTTTTGCGCCGAGCTTCAAAATAAACGGCACCGCCACCTTGGCCCACTCCTCCGCCTTCGGATAGTTCCCCGCCCCGTCCGCCCAACACGAGCGGAGCATCGCGGTATCGATCACCCCTGGATTCAACGGCACCGCCGCCATCCCTTTCGGCAATTCCTCCGCGAGTGCCTTCGTCATCCCTTCGATGGCCCACTTCGACATGCAGTAGCTCGCTACCTCGGGCGCGACGCTGCGTCCCCAGCCCGAGCTGAAATTCACGATCACGCCTTTTTTCTTCGCCACCATCGCCGGCACGAAATGGCGGATCACATTTTGCACGCCGCGGATGTTTGCATCGACGAGCTTGGTAAACTCGCGGTCGTCCTGCTCCCAGAGCGGCGCGAGCCGGTTCATCACCGCGGCATTGTTGATCAACAAATCCGGCGGGCTGTCGTTCTCCAACACCTTGGCCGCCCAGATCGCGACCTTGCTGTCGAGCCCCACATCGAGCACCGAGAAATCATGCGGAGCTCCGTGCGTCATGCGCAGATCAAAGATGGCGTCTCCCGACCGGCCGCAGCCAATCACGGTGTGCCCGCCCTTGATAAACTCCTCCGCCATCGCACGCCCTAGACCGCGCGTCACCCCCGTCAGCACAATTTTCATGCCCCGATTCTGGGCACGCGGGCAGCCCGCCCGCAACTCCACAAACCACCTCCCACGGTCTGCTGCGAAAAATCTTCCTGCCCAAAAATCTTCCTAGCCCAATCCGAGACGAATTTAACTCAACCGAGCGAACCACCCGCACGCGCCACCTACCGCGATTGCAGCGAGAACTTGTTCAGCCCGGTCTTCCGACACGCATCCATCACGAACGCCAGTTTCTTCAACTGCGTCGTCTCATCCGCCTTGATCAACACGGGAATGTCGCGGTCCACCTGTTTCACTTTTTCCAACAGCACGAGCAGCTCCGCATCGCTCACATTCTGGCCGTTGAAGGACACCGATCCGTCCTTGTCGATGCCGATGGTGACGGTCCCCTTGAACTCGTTTTTACCGGCTGTTTCGACCTTCGGCAGCGTGATGTTCAGCGTTGCCGCCGACTTGAACTGCATCGTGACGAACGCGAAAAAAATCAGCATCACGAGCACGTCGATCAACGCCACGAGGTTCAGCTCGGGCCGCCTCCGTCGTTTGCGATAGAGACTGCTCATCAGCGCGTGCGTTGCAGAATCCGCTCGAGCAGCACGTCGAGTTGCGCCGCGTAGTTCTCAATTTTCCGCTGCAGGTAGCCGCTGCCGACGAGCGAGGGAATGGCGATCGTGAGGCCGAGCACCGTCGCCGAGAGCGCCAACGCCACACCGCTCGTAAACTTCACCGGGTCGGGCAATCCCGTGTCGGGCGAAATCTGCGAAAAAACTTCCAACAAGCCCGTCACCGTTCCCGTGAGGCCGATCAGCGGCGCCGCCGCGTAGATGACATCCAGATACGGCACGCCGCGCTCCATGCGGTTGATCTCCAACCGGGCGAAGGCCTTCACCGCGCCTTCGTCATTCTTGTGCTGCTCGGCAAACTCCACGATGCGTGCGAGCACCGTGTGTTTCCCGCCGACGAGCGGTTTGCCCGCCACCACGGCGTCGACCAGATCCTCCGGCATCACCGCCGCCTTGCGGAGCGCATAGGCGCGCTCGCAGATGATGAACACGGCACCGGCCGAACAGATACCCAGCGGGTAAATCAGGACACCGGCTCCCTTGAAGACTTCGATCATGGCAAGAAACATGGTTGGCGAATGTGCACAGGTCCGACGCCCGCGCCGAGCAAAAGTTCGAAAATAGTGCCGCTGGTTTTATTTCCCAAGGCGCCTCAGTGGCGGAGGGGGCGTAGGCTCAAGCGCCCGCCCCGACCGCCGACGACGCCGCGGAGCAGCCCTCACGCCGCCATATACGGCAGCTTTGCCGCCGTGGTCTTCACCGCCGGCAAACCGTCGATCAGCTCACCAATGGCGTCCCACCGACCGTTCACGAGCGCATCGCGGGCCGTCTGGCGCTGCGTGATCTTGATCTTGTCGGCGCCGAAGCGCACTTCGAGCGCCGCCACGTCCACCGTGATTTCGAGCGCCGGATTTTTCTCGATGGCCGCAGCGACCTTCGCGATGTCCTCGCGCGTGGCGTTCACACACGGGATGCCGAGCGTGGTCGAGTTGCCGAAGAAAATCTCGGCAAAGTTTTCGGCGATCATCGCCCGGAAGCCGGCCTTGTGGATCGCCTGCGGAGCGTGTTCGCGCGACGAACCGCAGCCGAAGTTCGCCCCGGAGAGCAGAATCTTGGCGCCCTTGTGCTCGGGTTTGTCGATCGGGTGACCCGTGGGCACGCCCTCGGGGGTGTGGCGCACGTCAAAGAAGAGAAACTCGCCGAGCCCATCGAACACGACGCACTTCATGAAGCGCGCCGGGATGATGCGGTCGGTATCGATATCGTTGCCGGGCACGTAAACGCCGCGACCGGAGACAGAGGTGATTTTTTCGAGAGCCATGACTGAAAAGTTTAAGTGAGAAGTTTAAGTTTGAAGGCCGTGGGAGTTGAGCGTGTCCGGAATTCCGAAACTTAAACTTCAACTTCCCACTTCAATGGTCTTCGCCGTCAGTTAACGGCGAAGACTTCGCGGGCATCCGCGACCGAGCCGGTGACCGCGGCCGCCGCGACCATCACGGGGCTCATCAACACAGTGCGACCCGTGATCGAGCCTTGGCGGCCCTTGAAGTTACGGTTGGAGGACGACGCGCACAGCTCGTCACCGATGAGTTTGTCGGGGTTCATCGCGAGGCACATCGAGCAACCCGCCGCGCGCCACTCGAAGCCCGCCTCGGCGAGGATCTTGTCGAGGCCGAGCTTTTCGCATTGGAGCGCGACGATCTGCGAACCAGGCACTGCGATGGCGCGCACGCCCGGGGCGACCTTCCGGCCCTTGATGTATTTCGCGACTTCCTGGAAGTCCGACAGGCGGCCGTTGGTGCACGAGCCGAGAAACGCGACGTTGATCTTCGTGCCCTTGATCGGCGCGCCGGCCGGGAGCTTCATGTAGGCGAGCGCCTCGATGATGCCGGCCTTCTCGTCGTCCGTTTTGGCGGTCGCAGGATCGGGAATGTTTTCCGTGATCGAAACGCCCTGAGCGGGATTGATACCCCACGTGACCGTCGGCGCGATGTCCGCCGCGTCGATCTTGACGACGTCATCGTAGCGGCAACCAGGGTCGCTCGCGAAGCTCTTCCAGTTAGCCACTTCCGCGTCCCACTTCGCGCCCGTCGGCGAGTAGGGCCGGCCCTTCAGGTAGGCGAACGTCGTCTCGTCGGGATTAACATAGCCGACGCGCGCGCCGCCCTCGATGGACATGTTACACACCGTCATGCGCTCCTCCATCGTGAACCCGTCGAACACCGAGCCCGCGTATTCGTAGGCGTAGCCCGTGCCACCGTTCACGCCGAGCGTGCAGATGATGTGGAGAATCACGTCCTTCGCGTAAACGCCGGGACGAAGTTTTCCGTTCACCTCGATGCGGCGCACCTTCAGCGCGCCGAGTGCCATCGTCTGCGTCGCGAGCACGTCGCGCACTTGACTCGTGCCGATCCCAAACGCGATCGCGCCAAACGCCCCGTGCGTGCTCGTGTGCGAATCGCCGCACGCGATCGTGGTGCCCGGCTGCGTGATGCCCTGCTCGGGACCGACGATGTGCACAATGCCCTGCTTGCCCGTCGCGCGGTCGAAAAACGTGACGCCGAACTGCGCACAGTTCTTCCGCAACTCGTCCATCATCGCCTGCGCGAGCGGATCTTTATAGGGCTCCACCAACTCGTTCGTCGGCACGATGTGGTCCACCGTCGCAAACGTGCGGTGCGGCATCAGGACCTTCAGGCCGAGATCGCGGAGCATCCCGAACGCCTGCGGGCTCGTCACCTCGTGGATGAGGTGGGTGCCGATGAGGAGCTGCGTCTGACCGTTGGCCAGCGTCCGGACCGCGTGCGCGTCCCAGACTTTTTCGAAGAGAGATTTGGGTGTCATGAAGAGTGTTTGGAAAAGAGGAAACGGGTTTTATCCCCGACCACCGGGCCGAAATCTACCAGATTCTTGCCATAACCGGGAAATACTTATTTAGGCCTCTGTGATGCCTTTAAGGCATCATTCTCAAAGCCCGAATTTCCTACCTCCGACCCCAAAACCAGGCCCCCCCAAACCCAAGACCCTAAACCCCAGACCCTAAACCCCAGACCCAAACCCATGCCGCGCGAGTATCAGTTCCCGTTCGAGTTGCGCCACCTCGTTTACTTTCGCGAGGTCGCCCGCCAGCTCCATTTTCGTAAAGCCGCCGAGAGGCTCGCCATCGCCCAGCCCGCCCTCAGCCGCGCCATCGCCCAACTCGAGACCGCCCTCGACGCCGATCTCCTCAACCGCACGCGCCGCGGCGTCGAGGTCACTCCGGCCGGCAAACTCCTCCTCGAGCGTTGCGAACCGCTCCTCCGTTCACTCGCCGCCATTCCCGCCGATCTGCAGGCACTCGCCGGCGGCCAGGTCGGCCACGTGCGCGTCGCCTTCACGGGGCTTGCGATGGCCACGGTGCTGCCGCCGATCATCCGTGAATTTCATCGGCGCCATCCCGCCATCCGCCTCGAACTCAGCGAATCCCCCACCTCCGCCCAACTCACCGCGCTACAGGCCGGCGAGATCGCGTGCGGCTTTTTCCACCCCGATGCCCCCACGCCCGGCGTGCGCACGCGCGTCCTCCTCCGCGAGCCCAACGGCGTCCTCCTCCCCTCGACGCACCCGCTCGCCAAACGCGCTACACTCCGTCTCCGCGACCTTGCCGACACGCCGTTCGTCCTCTTCCCGCGCACGCACAATCCCGGCTTCTACGACCGCATCCTCGCCGCGTTTTCCAGCTCCGGTATCGCCCCGCGGATCGCCGAAGAAGTCTGGCCGCGCGCCAACGGCATCGGCCTCGTCCGCGCCGGCTTGGGCGCCACGTTTATGACGGCCTCGGAAGCCCAGCATCTCCCGCCCGAGGTGGCTTTTCTCCCGCTCACCGGCCCGGCCCCCGAGAGCAAACTCGTCATCGGCTGGAGCGCCGGCAGCGATCCCTCGCCGGCCCTCACCGCCTTTCTGGCCGTCGCCGCGCCAAACCCCGCGCACTGACGCACGCTCTCCGTGCTCCGTGGCTTGACCAGGGTGAACACCCCGGCCTCATTTCATCCGTGGTCAGTCTGTGCCTTCGCCCCCTGCTTCACGCCTTTTTGCTCGCGGCCTTTGTCTTTTCTTCGGCCAACGCCGCGCAAACCGCCGAAGCGCCCGCGACCGCACTCACGCCCGCACCCACTGCCGCACCCGCGCCGCCCGTTTCGTCCGTCAGCGCTGTCCACGCCGAACTCGGCCTGCCGCTGCAACGCCACATTTCCGCCGACGAATACGACGGCTACAGTAGCGTCACCGCCGTGGCGCATACGGCCGACGGCTTCACGCTCTTCGGCACCTACCACGCCGCGATCGTCTACGACGGCGCGACCTACGAAAAAATCCCGGTCCCGGCCACCTACGTGACCGCCCTCTGTCGCGACCGCGACGGTATCATGTGGGTCGGGGGCGACAACGAGATCGGCGTGCTCACAACCGATCGCACCGACGGCCGCCTCCGCTACGTTTCGCGCACGGAGTTGTTGCCGACCGCGGTCCGCTCATTTGGCCGGATGCGCGCGCTGGTCGCGAATAGTGCCGGCATTTTTGCCCTCACGAGCAGCGGCGTGCTGCGCTTCTCCGGTCGCCAAGCCGAATTTTTGCCCATGCCCCCTGAGGGCCGTCTGCAGCTTTTCGCCGTCGCCGGCCGCGTTTACCTGCAAGACCCGCGCCGAGGCCTGTTGGTCTTCGACGAAAGCAGTTTCCGCGCGGTCGACACCGGCCACCCGTTGACCGGGCTCCGGATTCAGCTCGTGGAAGACACCGCCACGCACGCGTTCTGCCTCGTCGAGGGCGAGGGTCTTTTCCGCCTCACGGTCGCGACCGGCCGCCTCGAAAAAATCGCCACGCCGATCACTACTCTCCTCGCCGAACCGCTCGGGCGCGGTTTGCGGCTGCGCGACGGTCGCGTGGTCTTGGTTCGCGGCAACAACCTCGGTATCATCATCGCCGATCCCGCGCTGCAACGCGCCCAGGTGCTCGACGCCAAGACCGGTCTGGCCAACACCGCGATCACCGCTCTCGCGCAGGACGCCGATCAGGGCCTCTGGCTGGGCACGGGCAACGGCCTCCTGCGCCTCGACCTCGCGCCGGGCCTCACGGTGTTCGATGAGCGCAACGCGTTTCCCATCGGCTCCGCCTCGTCGCTCGTGCGCCACGACGGCGTGCTCTACGCCGCGACCGTGCAAGGGCTCATGCGCCTCGTCCCGGGACAACCCGCGACGGGCAAACCGGCGCGCTTCGAGCCCGACCCGCGCGTCCCCGAGAGCTGCGACAATCTCCGCGACACCCCCGAGGGCCTCCTCTTCAGCACCCCGCGCGCCGTCGAATTGCTCACGCCCAACGGCCGTCGCCGGCTCTTCGTGCCGCCGGCGCGCATCGCCATGATCAAACCGAATCGACGCGTGCCAGGGATCTGTTTTATCGCCACCCACGACGGTGGTTTTCACGTGCTGAATCTGACGACGGGCACCACGCAACGCGTGCTGACGCTCCCGCCGGCCGTGATCCTGTGGAACGGCGGCGACGAATCCGACCGCGTGTCGTGGTTCGGCACGGCCGCGAGCGGATTCTGGCGGATCACCGCACCCGACGCCACTTGGCAAACCGCCACCGCGGAGCCGCATCCACTGGGCCAAGCCGGTTTGCCCGAGGGAAAAAGCTGGACCGGCGTCTTCCCCCTTTTCGACGACCTGCACTTCATCACCGAGACCGGCATGTATCGCTGGCAGCCCGCCACGCGGAAATTCTCCCCCGACGCCCGCTTTCAAATCGCAGGCGTGAACCCGTTGCGCTTCATGCCGGTCGTCGCCGACGCCACCGACCGCGCCTGGACCTCGCCCTGGTCCGGCACGCTCGCCTGCGCTCGCCCTCTCGGCTATTTTCAAGCGACCGCTCCGCACTCCTTTGCTTGGCACGATGCGCCCGCGCGTTGGCAGGCCGGCGTCGGCCGCTTCGGTGCGGGCTTCATCATTGCGGAATCCGCCGGCGACCGCCCCGTCCTCTGGACCAAGAGCACCACCACCATCGCGCGCATCGAGTTGGACACGCTCACAAGCAACCGCCCGGCCGCGCCATGGCGCCCCGTCCTCCGCCGCTTCGTGACCGGCGATCAATCGTGGCCCGTCGCCGCCGACACCGTGTTGCGCCTCCCGTTTTCCAACCTGCCCATCACGCTGCGTTACGCCGCGCCGCGCTACCAACCGGGCGCGCCGATCCGCTACCAAACGCGTCTGCTCGGCTTCCGCGAAGAGTGGTCTGCACCCGCGCCGAGTAACGAAACCGTGTTCACCAACCTCACCGGCGGCCCCTTCGTCTTTGAAGTGCGCGCCATCGACGCCGACGGCTTCACGAGCGAAACCGCGCGACAGAGCTTCACCGTCGCGCCACCGTGGCACCGCTCGTCGGGCGCCTTCGTGCTCTATGTGATCGGCAGCGCCGGACTCGTGGTGTCGTTCATCCGCTGGCGCCTCCGCCACGCCGCGCGCGAACGTCTCCGCCTCGAAGCCCTCGTCGCCGCCCGCACCTCCGAACTCG
>CALRZR010000191.1:0-15438 GCA_943372705.1 Opitutus sp. GAS368
CCGACACCCCTCACCTGCCAGCGACTGGCGGTTGAAACACCGGCAACGTCGCGTTCAGCACCGCCTGCATCCGCGCCAGCGCCGCCGCTTCCCCGTCCGCCGCATCGGTCTGCATCAACACATAAGCCCACCGATCCGCCCGCGCGTGCACCACGCGGTTCCACGCATCGAGCGCCAACCGCCGTCCGTGCGTCGCCACGATCGCATCCCCGCCCACAAACCAATACGCCACCAACTGGGGCATCTCCACCCGTCCGCGCGGCGTATCCACTTCCCGCCGCACCCGCAGCACCGTCGCCGGAAACGTCCCGCCCGCGGCATCTCCCCCTTCGCCGCCCGCCGCGACCGCCCGAAACGCGTGTTCCGTCGCCCCGGCGATCGTCCACCCTTGGCCAACCAGACACAGTTCCGGCCGGTGGATCGACGTCCGGTCCCGCCCGCTCAACACCACCGAAAAAAACACCTGTTTCGACGCATCCGCGACCGACACATAATTTTTCCGCGAATACCCCGTGTCCGCCGGCAACAACTCGCGCTCCACCGCCGACACCTCCGCCCGCCGCCCGATCCACTCCGTGCCGAGAAACGCCGGCAACTCGACCGGATTTTTCCCGTCGGCCGCAAGCACCACCCCCGCCCCACCCCGCGCCGGCATCTTCGCCAACGCCCCCAGAAAAAACATCTCCGCCACCACCAGCCCCACCACGCCCGCGGCCACCCCCCACACCCGCGGCGCGGACCGTTTGTAACGTATTACGTTACAAACTTCCCTGCCCACTTCGTCCGCCGACGCCGCCTCGTTCACCACTCCCAGATCATCACCCTGAGCTGCCCTTGTTCGGCTCTCCGCTCTCAGCTCTACGCTATCCGCTCCCTCCTCAGCCACCTCCGGCCACCAGCGCCGCAACACCCCCGCCGCCACCAAGACCCCGCCCAGCACAATCACGAACACTCCATAGCCCATCACGTCGTGCGCGCGTTCGCCCCACGCCTGCCCGCCCCACTGTGCGGCGAACACGATCGACGTGATGCGCGCGACATTGCCCGCGTAGACCAGTGGGAAACACAGCGCCAACAGCAGCGCGCGCCGCCACCACGTCCGGAAATTCAAATACCCCGCGAGCAGCGACAACGCCGCCATCGCCGTCAACGATCGCACGCCCGAGCACGCCGCCACCACATCGTAGTGGTAACGCCCGTCCGGCGCCACGAGTTGCGTGCCGTTCTGCACCACCCCGATCCCCACCGCGTGCGCCAGCGCCGCACTCGCGTCGATCACCCAAAGCCTCAGCCAAAACCCCGTCGCCCCCAGCGCGCCGAGCGGAATCGCAAACACCAAAAATCCCAACGGGAACACCGCCGCCCGCCCCCACCGCGGCCCACCCGCCAACTGCAACACGCCCCACCCAAACACCAACAGCCCCACAATCGAAACCCGCGTCTGCTGCGCCGCAAACCCCAGCGCATGCAGCCCCAACCCCGCCACCATCGCCCCACCCGCCGCCAGGTAGGAGCCTGCTTGCAGGCGATCCCCACCGCCCCCGTCGCCCACCTCCGCCCCTTGATCCTTGGCCCTTGGCACTTGGTCCTTCACCGCTTGGTCCTTGGCCCTTGGCCCTTGGTCCTTCACCGCCTGGTCCTTTCCGACATTCCTCCAAAACAACCACCCACTCAACCCCAGCACCAACACCCCGTGCTCCGTTTCCGAATTCGTCTCAAACCACTGCACGCCCCACCACCAAAATAGCGACGCCGTGTCGATGTAGCCGCGCGTCGCATTGCCGAAAAACTGCCACACCGCCGCACCCGCCAGCGCGCACACCGCCGCCGCGATCACCTGCGGATTTTCGGTCCACGCCCGCTTCATCGCCGCACCGCCCCCTCTGCCAACCGCTCCAAAATCGCCCCGACCCGCTCCCGCGCCAGTCGCTCGAAACTGAACGCCCGCGCGCGCACGAGTCCCGCCTGCCGCAGCCGCTCCGCGTGCACATCGTCCGCGCATACCCGCGCCAGCGCCGTGCTCGCCGCCGTCGCGTCCGCGAAGTCCACATACACCGCCGCGTCTTCCGCCACTTCGCGCAACACCGGCAAAGCCTGCACCACGCACGGACACCCGCACGCCATCGCCTCCGCCACGCTCCGCCCAAACGTCTCTTCGCTCGTCGCCAGCACGTGCGACCGCGCCCCGCGATAGACCGCCGGCAGCGCTGCATCCTCCACCCACCCGAGAAACCGCACATCGCGCTCCACGCCCGCCGCCCGCGCCACGCTCTCCGCCTCCGCGCGCCCGCCCGCCCTGAGCCCGCCGAACGGGCCCGCCCAATCGCCGCCCACCAGCACGAGCGGAAAACGCTCCCGCACGTCCGCCGCCAAGCGCGCATACGCCGCGATCGCCAGCGGCGCGCGCTTGTAGCCGTAAAAATTGGACGCCCACAGCACATATTCCGCCGGCAGCCCGAGTTTTTCCCGCACCACCGCTTCATCCGCGGCCACCTCTGGCCGAAAACGCCCGTGATCCACGCCCTCGTAGCTCACGAGCACGCACCCCGTAGCACGGGCAGCCTGCAGGTGCTCCCGGTCTACGTTCCCCTTCATCTGCCCGTCCACCTGCGCCGCCGTCCAACGCGAATTCACCACCACCAGCGCCGCCCGCCGCAACCCACGAGCCACCGCCCACCGCCGATACGCCGCCCTCGCACCGGCACCCGACCGCAAATGATGGACTGAAAACAAATGCATCACCACCGGCAGGCCCGCCGTCCGCACCGGCACAAAGCCCACGGTCAACAGCGCCGCCGCTCCCCGCGCCTTCGCCGCCACCGCCACTTGAAAATGATCCGCCCACAACCGCGCCGCCCGCCGGTCGTTCGCCGGGAAATCCCGCACCACTGTCACGCGCGCGTCCGCCACGTCCCACGGCGACTCCGGACCCACCATCACGATCCACCGCACCTCGGGAAAAGCTTTCAGCGCGTGCACCACCAACTCGCGAAACAGCGTCGTCAGCCCCGTGCGGCGGCGCGGGTGTTCGCAGAGGGTCGAGAGCGCGAGGGTGACGGACACACCGCACACTTTCGGGCACCGCACCCGCGCGCAAAACGAAAAGGCGCCACCCGTCCGGCCGCCGCCTTGTATTTTGCCACCCCGCCGGCAGCATCGCCGCGCCCATGAATTTCCCTGCGGACGCCCCCGACTCCCCGCGCGCCGGCCGCCGCCGCTGGCAGCTCGTCGGGCAAAACGCGGGCGCTCAAATCCTCTCCCGCCTCGTCTCCGGCCTCTGCCAACTCGCCCTCGTCCCGCTGCTCCTCCATCGCCTCGGCACCGACACCTTCGGCTGGGTCATGGCCGCCGTCGCCTGCGTCGCCCTCTCCCAATTCGCCGACCTCGGCGTCGCGATGGCGCTCCAACAAAATCTCTCCGAAGCCTGGGCCCGGCGCGACTTCGCCGCCGCCCGCCACACCTACGTCGCCGGCGCGCGCCTCCTCCTGCTCCTCGGCGCCGCCTGGTTCGTCATTGCCGCCCCGCTCGCTTGGTGGATCGGCCGACTCGCCCCCGCCCCCGACGCCCGCGGCTTCGCCCTCGATTCACCGCTCGCCTGCCTGCTCATCGCGCTCACCGCCTGCGTTGGTGTGCCACTCTCCGCCGGCCCGCGCCTCGCCGCTGCCGTCCAGCTCGGTTGGATTCACGCCGGTTGGACCGCCGCCGCCAATGTCCTCACGCTCCTCGCCGCCGTCGCGTGGTCCCGCTCGGCCAACGCCAACGCTGTCACCGTCGTCGCGCTCCTCTGCGCCGGCCAACTCGCGCCGGGTCTCGCCACCGCGCTCCATCTCGCCCGCCGCCTCGCCTGGCCCGCTGCGCCCGCCGCGTCCCGCGACGAAATGCACCGCCTCTGGCGCGCCGGCCTCCCGTTTGCCGCGCCCAATCTCGCCGGCGCCGTCCTCCAAGCCCTCACGCCCCTCGCCTTCGCCCATTTCGGCAGCTACGGCGCCAGCGCCGCGTTCGCCGTCCTCCAACGCCTCTTCGGCGTCGCCCAACAGGGCCACGCGCTCCTCCTCGGCCCGCTCTGGCCCGCCTATGCCGACGCCGCCACGCGCGGCGACCACGCGTGGGTCCGCCGCACGCTCCGCCTGTCGCTCGTTTTCACCGCCGCCACCTGCGCCGCCGTCGCCCTCGCCACCTTCGCTCTCCCGCTCATCCTCGCCGCGTGGCTCGGCGACCGTGCCCCGACCATTTCCCCCGCGTTCGCCTGGCTCGTCGGCGCGTGGGCCATCGCTTCGATGTTCGCCCAAGCGCTAAGTTTTCTCCTGCTCGGTCTCGGCAAACTCAGCGCCATCGCCGGTCTCATCGCACTCACCCATTTGCTCACCCTCGCCGCCGTCGCCCTCCTCGGCAGTCGGTTCGGGGGCACCGGTGTCGCTGCCGCCATCGCTGCCGGCGCCACCCTCGGCACGCTCCCGCTCCTCGCCCGCGCCAGCCTCGCCGCTCTCCGCCCCGCTCCCGCCGCCCGATGAATCTGCTGATCTTCAAATTCGTGCAGCTCGGCGACAACGTCGTCTTTCTCCCCGCCATCCAAGCCCTCCGCGCGCGGTTCCCCGCCTGGCACCTCACGCTGCTCACCACCCCCGCACAGGCCCCGCTCTACGCCGCCGCGCTCTCCTCCGCCGACATCCTCACCGCCCCGCAATTGCGCTTCAATTCCTCCTGGCAACGCCCGTGGGAACTCGCCGCGTGGTGGCTGCGTCTCCGCCGTCGCCGACCCGACGCCTGCCTCGTCAGCTTCGACCAAAGCAACGCCGCCCATCTCCTCGCGCGCCACAGCGGCGCCCGCCTCCGCGTCGGCGCCCGCATCGCCCACGTGCGTATCGGCGGTTCCCTGACGCACGATGTGCCGATCCCCGCCGACCGCCGCGTCGCGAGTTGGCACTGGGCCATGGCGCGCGAACTCGCCGCCGCCCACGGCTGCACCGACTGGCCCGCCTCGCCTCCCCCGCCCGATCTCGCTCACCTCATCGGCCCGTCCGACCGTCGACGTTCCGCCCGTCCGCACGTCGTGATTCACGCCGGCTCCAATCAGCCCTTCACCCGCTGGCCGCTTGAGCGCTTCGCCGAAACCGCCACCCGCCTCGCCCGCGACTGCGACGTCACTTGGATCGACCGCGACGAAACCTCCGCTGCCACCCTCCCGGCCTCGGTCCGCCGCGCCTCGCCCCCCGACATCACCGCCCTCGTCACGCTCCTCGCCGATGCCGATTTGTTTCTCGGCAACAACTCCGGCCCCATGCACGTCGCCAACGCCCTTGGCCGCCCCGGTGTCGTCGTGAGCGGCCCCACCGATCACGGCTGGGACCCATATTGGCACCGCGCGCGCTGGCGCGTGCTGCGCCACTCTGCGCTTCCGTGCGTGCCCTGCGAATGGCGGGAACAATTTCGCCTCATCCGCGATTGCGCGCTCACGCACGATCGCCTCGCCTGCCTGCGTCACTGGAACGTCGATACCGTCGAAGCCGCCTGCCGCGACACCCTCGCGCGCCCCGCCGCATGAACGTCGCCCTCTTCAAGACCAACCACCTCGGCGACAACCTCGTCTTCCTCCCCGTCGTCCAGTCCCTGCGCCGCCTGCGGCCCGCTTGGCACCTCACGCTCATCACCGCCCCCCACGTGGCCGACCTCTACAGCGCCGACGTCCCGCGCGCCGATCTCCTCACCGCCACGCCCGACGGTTTGAAACTCGCTTGGCGTCGCCCGTGGGAACTCGCCCGCTGGGCCGCGCGTCTTCGCGCCCGCCGCCTCGACGCCAGCCTCGTCAGCTACGACCAGTCGAGCGTTGCCCACGGCCTCGCCCGCCTCGCGGGCGGTCGCACGCGCGTCGGCGCCGCCGGCCTCCGCATCCGTCTCCGCGGTTCCCTTACGCACGAAGTCGCCCTCGCCCCCGGCTGGAGCGTCGCCCGGTGGAATTGGGCCATCGCCACCGCCCTCGTCACCGCCCTCGACGGCGGCCGCGACTGGCCCGCCGAGCCCCCGCCGCCCGATCTGCGCCATCTCTCCGGCAAGCCCCCGCGACTCCCCCGCCGCATCGTCCTCCACGCCGGCTCCAACCAGCTCCTCACGCGATGGCCCCGCGAACGCTTCGCCGAACTCGCCGCGCGCCTCGCCGTCGACCACGACGTCGTCTGGCTCAACGCCCCCGAGACGCGCGGTCCGCTCCCTCCCGGCGTCACGCCCCGCGATTGCCCGACCCTCGCCGCGCTCGTCAACGAGCTCGCCCGCGCCGCGCTCTTCGTCGGCAACAATTCCGGCCCGATGCACCTCGCCAACGCCGTCCGCACGCCGTCCGTGATCATCAGCGGTCCGTCCTCCCCGATCTGGGACCCCGCGTGGCACCCCGGCTGCACCCAACTCCTGCGCACTCCTGGTCTCGCCTGCCTGCCGTGCGACCGCGGCACGTTTGCCGCCTACCGCTGTGACCACTCTGCCGAACCACTCGCGTGCCTGAACCGCTGGAGCGTCACCGCCGTCGAATCCGCCTGCCGCGCTGTCCTCGCGCGAACCGCGAGGTAGCCTACGCCGCCCGAATTTCCCCGTCCGCCTGCCGCACGGCCCAGACCAAAGTTGCAAATTCTCCCGCCCCATCTGGGATCGCCGCCATGCATCCACGGCTGCGTTTCTGGCTCATCGTCGCGCTCGGCGCGACCGCCGGCGTCGTCGTGTCCTTCGGTCTCGCGCAGGAAATCTACGCTCTCGCTACGCTGATCGTGCTCCTGATCGGGTGGCTCGCTCTCGAATGGCGCGGCGGTCCCCGCCCCGAGGCCTGGATCCTCGCCGCCGCCCTCGTCGGCTACATCGTCGCCAACCGCGGCTTCGCCCAGCTCCAGCTCGTCTCTGGCCTCCCGCTGTTTCCCGCCGAGGCCGCGCTCTTCGTCGGGTTGACCGCCGGCATCCTGCGCATGGCGTTTCGCCAAACCGCGCTGCTCACGCGCGACGCCCTAAACGCCGCCATTTTCCTCTGGGTCTTCCTCGGCACTGCCCGGCTTTGGACTGACTTCGGCGTGCACGGTTTCGTCGCTCTCCGCGACTACGCCACCATCTACTACGCGCTCTTTTTCTTCGTCGCCCAATCCCTCGCCCGCCACGCCGCGTCCGCCCGCCTGCTGCGCGTCGCCACCGTCGGCGCATTCGCCGCCCTGCCCGTCGTCTACCTCGTTTTTTCGCGCTTCCCCGATTTCTTCATCCAAACGGTCCCGTTTCGCGGCGCGCCGGGCATTTATTTCCAAGACGACGTGGTCGCCGCCAATCTCTTCGCTGGTTTTTTCCTCCTAATGACGGTCCCGACGTGGCCCGCGCCGCTCCGTTTCGGCCTCGCGCTCGCCGCCTACGCCACCGCTTTCACCATCAACTCCTCGCGCGCCGCCATCGTCGGCCTCCTCGTCACCTCCGCGTGGTGGGCGGTTGCCCGGCGCTGGACGCCGTGGAAATTCCAGGCCGCCGTCACCCCGCTCGCCCTCACTGTCCTCGCGATCGTCGCCGTCGTGCAACCGCGCGACTTCACCCAAAGCAAACTCCACGCGCTCTACGAACACGCTGTGTCGATGGTCGATTTCAGCGGCACCGGCCAATACTCCAGCGAGGACCGCCGCTACGTGGGCGACAACAACCGCTTCCGCCTCGTCTGGTGGCGCTCCGTCGCCGAGGAAACCCGCGAAAGCGGCCCCGTCTTCGGCCTCGGCTTCGGCGCCGACCTCGCCTCGCGTTTTCTCCGCACCTACGAACTCGACCTCGGCGATGAGTTTACCACGCGCAGTCCGCACAGCATCGTCATCACCGTCATCGGCCGCATGGGCCTCACCGGCCTCGTCGCCTTCGCCGCTATCGTCGGCGCGATGTTTCTGCGCACGCTGCGCCTCGCCCGCCTTGCCCGCACGGACGACACTGCGCTCGCTCCGCTCGGCTGGTGGAGTGTGAGCTGGGTGATGCTCGCGAGCGCCTGCTTCGGCGTCGTCCTCGAAGGCCCCATGGGCGCCATCCTCTTTTGGATCGCCCTCGGCCTCGCCAACGCCACCAGCACCGACGCCCTCGCCGCCGCCGCCGAATCCGCCGATTCGCCCGAGCCCGCCACCCTCTCCGCCGAGCCCACGCCGCGCCCCGCGGCCCCAGCCCCTACTGCCTCCTTCCGCGCGTGACGATCCACGACCTCTACGCCCCCGTCTCGTCGCGCTTCCGCCGCCGTCGCCTCGCGTGGCTGAGCCACCACCTCCGCCCACAACCCGGCGAACGCCTCCTCGACGTGGGCGGCTACCCGTGGTGTTGGCCCGCCGGCTCCACCCCGTGCGCCGTCACGCTCCTCAATCGCGCCTTCCCCGCCGACGCCGCCGCGCAGGCCCGCGCCGCCGGCATGGACGTCCTCATCGGCGATGGCTGCGCCCTGCCGTTCGCCGACGCCCACTTCGACGTGCTTTTTTCCAACAGCGTGATCGAGCACGTCGGCACGTGGGAACGCCAACAGGCCTTCGCCCGCGAAGCCCGCCGCGTCGGCCGCCGCCTCTGGGTGCAGACGCCCGCCCGCGAATTCTTCGTCGAGCCCCACCTCATCGCGCCTTTCATCCACTGGCTCCCGCGCACGTGGCAACGCCGCCTCATCCGCAACTTCACCGTCCGCGGCTGGCTCGAACGCCCCGGCCCCCGCGAGGTCGACGCTTTTCTCGACGAAGTGCGTCTCCTGACGTTTTCCGAGATGCAAACCCTGTTCCCTGATTGCACGATTCTCCGCGAACGGTTTCTTGGCTTCACCAAAAGCTACGTCGCCGTCCGCACCACTCCGTGAATCTCGCCTCGCCCACCGATTATCTGAACGTCTTCAAGACGACGACGCGCACGCAGTGGGACCTCGTCACCCCGATCGCCCTCGCCGGGCTCGGCCTCTTCGGCGTCGCCTTCATTTACTCCGCCCAACTCTCCGTCAACGGCGAGGATTGGCAGAAACAGCTCATTTTCCTCGTCCTCGGCGCCGCCGTTTACACCGCTGTGTCACTGGTCGACTACCGCTTCTGGCTGACCGTCGCCCACTGGTTTTACGTCGCCTGCCTCGTGCCCCTCGTGCTCGTCCTGTTTCTCAACAACGCGCAAAACATGAAGTGGGGCGCCCACCGGTGGATCGATCTCGGCTTCTTTTCCTTCCAGCCCTCCGAAACCGCCAAGATCGCCGTGCTCCTCATCACCGCGAGCCTCCTCATCCGATCGAAAATCGGCACCGTGACGCAGTCTCTGGGCACACTGGGGAAATTGGCCCTTGCGGTAGGCGCACCCATGATTCTTATCCTGAAACAACCCGACCTGAAGTCGGCGATTGTTCTGCCCCCGATGGTGTTCTCCATGCTCTACGTTTCCCGGCTCTCCGCGCGTTTCTTCGCGGGAGCGCTCGGCGCGTTTATCCTGGTCCTCGGCGTGGTGGCGGTGGACACGCTGAACTACAAGAACTACATCGAGTCCCACGATCACCCATGGAAGCATGAAGCCCAGAACATCTCGGGCTCCTGGCTCCCGCTCCGCGACTATCAGCGCAACCGCATCGTCGCCTTCGTCTGGCCGGAAAAAATCGACCCCACCGGCGTCGGTTGGAATCAGCGCCAGTCGCTCATCTCCGTCGGCTCCGGCGGCGTCGCTGGCAAAGGCTGGACCGAAGGCACGCAGGCCCAACTCGGCTACCTGCCCCGCTCGGTCGCGCACAACGATTTTATCTTCTCGGTCATCGCCGAGGAAAAAGGATTTCTGGGAAGCCTCACGGTTCTCGGTCTGTTCGGTCTGGTTCTGTTCAACGGCATTCGCATCGCCGGTTCCGCAAGGGACCGCTTCGGCACCCTGCTCGCCATCGGCGTCACGGTGCTGTTCTCCGTGCACGTGTTTGTGAACGTCGCCATGACCATCGGCCTCGTGCCCATCACGGGCATACCGCTTCCCTTCATCAGCTACGGTGGCTCTTTCGTGCTTAGTTGCTGCTTGCTGCAAGGACTGGTCCAGAGCGTCTGGCGCTTCAGGAGGGATTTCACATGAGATCCTCTCTTCGCGTCACCGACCGCTCTGCCGGAATTTCCTGCGCCGCAACTGCCGCACCGGGTGCCACCGTGACTAACCCACACGACACCCAACATGAGCGATCAATCGCAACCGAACACCGGGGTTCCCCCGGACGTAGCCGCCAAGTATGACGAAGAGCTCGTCAATCCCCCGCCCCAGACCGAAGCCGGTCCGGTCGATGCCTCCGAACTGAAAGCCGGCGCCGTCGAACGCGCCAAGCAACGCCCGTTGCTCCAAAAAATCCTCGCGGTCTTCCAGAAAGACAAAGGCTCCTACCGCGAGCTCATCATCAATTCCGAACCGCTCGAAAAGCGCGTCGCCCTCCTGGTCGATGGCCGCCTTGAGAAGTTCGAAATCGAGCGCGAGTCCGACAACCGCATGGTCGGCGGCATCTACAAGGGCCGCATTAAGAACCTCGATCCCGGCCTCAAAGCCGCCTTCGTCGACATCGGCTACACCAAGAACGCGTTTCTCCACTACTGGGACATGCTCCCCGCCGCCGCCGATTCCTCCGTGGAAGTCGTTCGCGTAAACAAAAAGAAGAACGCCGCCCCGCGCCCCGCCGAGCCGACCGTGAAGGACATCCCGTCGATGTATCCTCCCGGCTCCGAGATCGTGATTCAGGTCACCAAGGGCCCCATCGGCACCAAGGGCCCGCGCACCACGACGAACCTCTCCATCCCCGGTCGCTACCTCATTCTCACGCCGTTCTCCGACGGCTGCGGCATCTCCCGCAAGATCGAGGACCCCGCCGAGCGCAAACGCCTCAAGACCCTCATCAACGAGCTCACCATTCCGGAAGGCGTGGGCGTCATCGTCCGCACCGCCGGCGAGGGTAAAAAAGCCCGCTACTTCGTCCGCGACCTCCACCTCCTCCTCAAGACCTGGGAAGACATCCAGGCCAAGATGAAGAACGACCGTGCCCCCGCGTGCCTTTACCAGGAGCCCGACATCGTCGAACGCACCGTCCGCGACTTCCTCACCGAAGAAGTCGACCGCGTCCTCATCGACAGCAAACCCGACCACGAGCGCACCCAGAAACTCGTCGGGCAGATCTCGAAACGCAGCGCCGGCAAGATCGCCTTCTACAAAGACAGCATTCCGATCTTCGAACGCTTCAACATCGAGCGCCAGATCGAGCAGACCGGCCAGCGCAAGGTCCCGCTCCCGTCCGGCGGCGAAATCATCATCGACGAAACCGAGGCCCTCATCGCCGTCGACGTAAACACCGGCTCCCACAAGAACCGCGGCGGCGACGAGAAAAACGTCATCTACGCCGTAAATCTTGAGGCCGCGGCCGAAATCGCGCGCCAGATCCGTCTCCGCAACCTCGGCGGCCTGATCATCATGGACTTCATCGACATGAAGGAGCGCCGCCATCGCAACGCGGTCTACGAGAAGATGGTCGAGCTGATGTCCACCGACAAAGCGAAGAACCACATCCTCCCGATCTCGTCGCTCGGCATCATGCAGATGACCCGCCAGCGCCAGAGCGAGTCGCTCTCGAGCAATCTCTACACCGATTGCCCGTATTGCCGCGGCCGCGGCATCGTGAAGAGCGCAACCACCGTCTCGGTGGAGCTCCAACGCAAACTCAGCTCCGTCGTCCGCCGCCTCCAACTGCGCAACGACGGCAAAGAGTATTCCCTCCGCGTCCTCGTGCACCCGAGCATCCTCGAACGCCTCCGCAGCGAAGACGCCGACCTCTTGGTGCGCATGGAGAAACTCTTCGGCGTAAAGTTGGCCTTCCGCGCCGACCTCAACTACCACGTCGAAAACTTCAAAATCATCAACGCCCTCACCGGCGAAGAATACCGCTGAGGTAGGGCGCGTTATCCCTAACGCGCCGTGTCTTTTCAGGCCGCCCCTCCCCGGGCGGCCTTTTTCATCCCCGAGGTAGGAGCCTGCTTGCAGGCGATACTGCGACTCAGGCAATGGGCTTCAGCAAGTCCCCTGGAACCTCCTTAAGCGCTGACCACTCTGCACTCTTCGCACCGAGCCACACCAACAAGACATTGATTGCGACAGTCATTTCATGAGAGCCAGCCGCGTGATCGAGCCCGCCGCATCCGGGATGCGCAATAGCCCGATTTCCCAGATACAAAACTTCAAGCAGACACCGCTGATGTTCCTTTTCCAACTTACAGACAACCTCACGCCCATGTCGGCAGCATGCGAAAAGTTCGGCGACGCGAGCGGGTCCCTTGCTGATCGTTTTGCCGTCGAAATTACAGTTCACGCCCAGTGTGTAGCAAAGGGCGCGAACAGTAATCGCGCACCCATCCAGAACCGCTCGGTATGTCAGACCATCCTCACCAGTGCTTGAGGACCGGTGTCTCCACGTTCGCCAAGCAGAAAGGACTTGTAACCGGTGATCCCAATCTTGTGTCCGGATTCCTTGACCACCGTTGGGCTGAATTTTCTGTTCTGTCCGTATTAACATGCGCATCCGATGTCATCACGGGAAGTGCCGGTCAAACGCTGGCTGGATTCCTGAGTGCATGCGCAGGCGCTCCCACCAAATCAGCGCAGCAACTGGAACTCGTTATTACTACCTTTAGATAGTAAATTGACACTACTCCCTTAAGATAGTAATCCGTCCGACCATGAACTACGCCGTCGACACCCCCGCCCAACTTCGCGCCGTCCTGCGCGGCCTCCGGCAAGCGCGCGGACTCAGTCAGGAGCAAGCCGGCACCCTGCTCGGCGTCAGCCAGAAACGCATCGCCCGCATCGAAGCCGCCCCCGGACGCGCCAGCCTCGACCAAGTCGCCAAGCTTGTCGCTCTGCTCGGCGGCCGCCTCTCCATCCAAGACTCCGCTCCCGTAGCGGCGAGCGCCAGCAAGCCGACCTCCGCCAAGCCCGCGACCTGGTAAACATGTCCGCCTCCGCTCCGCTCGCTGTCTGGATGAACGGCCTCCGCGTCGGCACGTGGACCCGGCCGCGCACCGGCGCGCCGTCGTTTCACTACGACCCGAGCTGGATCGCCTCCGATGCCGCCCGCGTGCTCTCACTCTCGTTGCCCTTCACGCCCGGTAACACGCCCCACCGCGGTGCGGTCGTAAGCAATTTCTTCGAGAATCTCCTTCCCGACAGCGACGCCATCCGCCGCCGGCTCCAGGCCCGTTTCGCTACCGATTCGACCGAGGCTTTTGATCTTCTCACCGCCATTGGCCGCGACTGCGTAGGTGCCGTGCAATTGCTCCCGGCCGACGAGCCACCAGTCGGCTTCGACGAAATCAAAGGCACTCCCCTCGACGAAACCGGCGTGGAGCAAGCCATCGCCTCCGCCATCTCCGGCCAACGTGTTCTCGGTCAGACGGACGATTCGGATTTTCGCCTTTCCCTTGCCGGCGCCCAGGAAAAGACCGCCCTGCTCTTCCATCGCAACCGCTGGTATCGCCCGACCGGCGCCACGCCGACCACGCACATCTTCAAACTCCCCCTCGGTCTCGTCGGCAATCTCCAGGCCGACCTTCAAGACTCGGTCGAAAACGAGTGGCTCTGCTCGCGCCTCGTCGCCGCCTTCGGACTCGAAGCGCCACCCTGCGAAATCGCCCAATTCGGCGCCCGGAAAATTCTCGTCGTCGAGCGTTTCGACCGGGCCAAACAATCCGGCTGGATCGCTCGGCTGCCGCAGGAGGATTTTTGCCAAGCCATCGGTCTGCCCCCTACCCTCAAATACGAGTCGGACGGAGGCCCCGGCATCCGCGACATTTTGCGCGTGCTCGACACCAGTTCATGCGCCGCCGCCGACAAACGCGCCTTCGTCAAAGCCCAAGTCGTGTTCTGGCTTCTTGCCGCCACCGACGGCCACGCCAAGAACTTCTCTCTCTTCCACGAGCGCGGCGGCACCTACCGCCTCACCCCGCTCTACGATGTGCTTTCCGCGTGGCCCATCGTCGGCCCCGGCCGCAACCAACTCCCGTGGCAAAAAGCCTCTCTCGCCATGGCCGTGCGCGCCACCAACGCCCACTGGAAACTCAAAGATATCCGCCCCCGCCACTGGTCCGCCGTCGCCAAGCAAGCCGGCCTCGGCGACGCCGATGCGCTCATCCATGAAATCCTCACCTTCGTGCCCGCCGCCCTTTCCACCGTCGACGCGCTCCTCCCCAAAAAATTCCCCGCCCACGTTAGCGACAAAATTTTCGCCGGCATCGAACAACAAGCCAAAGTCCTCGCCGCCGGCTAAGTTTCCTCCATCCCTCAACCAGCATTCTGACGGAGCGCCGCTTTCTCTCCCCACGTTGGTCGCATACTTCGCTGGCTGCCTCACTCCGTGTCCTCTGTGACAGAGCTCCGTCTCCTCTGTGACTCCTGCCTGTCCACCGCCACTCGAATTTCTCCGAGTCGTGGCGCCGCCCGCCTCACCGCCCCAACTCGCTCGTCGTGATCGCGAGGTTGTCCAAATAAAATTCGGTCTTCTCCTGCGCCGCGCTGATGAAGCCCACCCAATCGAGCGTCTTCATCCCAGCGTTGCGGAAGGGCAGGTCTTTGAATTCCTGCGTCGAGCCACCCGCCGGCGTCACCCGCAGCGTCCACCGCCCGTTGCTCGCGGCGCCCAAGTCGGCGACAATCTCGAAGCGCACCCATTGCTGCAGCGGAATCGTCGCTGCCAGCCCCTTCACGCCACTGAGTTTGCCGTCTTTGATCTGCACGCTCGGGCCGGCCTGATAGGGCGAGGCCTTATTGCGCCACTCGTGCTGAAAAATAGCCTTCGGTTCGAGATAGAGATCGAAGCTCACCGTCGACGTCCCCGCCGAGTGATTCGGGTGAAACGTCACCATCGGGTAATAACTCGCGGGCAATCCCGGCGCGTCGAGAAACAGCAAACTCTGCTTCCCTTCCGATTTCCTGGCTCCGGTCAGATTCAGCGAATCGCCCAACGGAACCGCCCCCGCCCGGCGCTCCGAGAGACTGCCGTTCGCGTGGGGAAACGGATACTTGGGATTGACGATCCGCCCCTCGAAATTCTGCCGGATATTGAGCGCCGGCGGCGCCGGCTTGGTCGGCCGCGGCGCATCCGGTTCCCGCACGAACACCGCTGCGAGCGCGCGCCACGCCGGATCGCCGACGACGCCCATCGTCGCAACATCGATGGGCTTGAAGCCGAGCGCGAACGCCGGCGAGTTCGCCTTCAGCCGAAAATCCCGCGCCGCCGGATTTTCGAACAACGGATCGGCCACCACCGACCCCGCGTCCTGCCCCGTCTTCTGCCAATCCGCCAACGCCAGCGCCTTCGACGTAAACGTCGCGGGCTGGCCCGCGTAGTTCCAATACAGATTCCGCTTCAGTAGGAAATTTTCCGTCGTGCCGGTCCAGTTCCCGCCGAGCAATTCGCCGCGATCGTAAACCACGAGGTTGTTCTCA
>CALRZR010000192.1:0-15334 GCA_943372705.1 Opitutus sp. GAS368
GGTTGGAAGGGCGAGGTCTCTTCGCCCGGTAGCGAGGATGTCGGCGCCCGCCGGAGACGAAACGGGAAGAGGGGCTTTCCGGTGGAGCGATCCAGCAGTAGCGTGTTGCCCATCTTCGTCACCTGGGCAACGGCGTCGTATTTCTTACCGTCGCGCGTGATCGTCACGAGGTTCGGCGGCGCCGGGATGTCTAGGTCCCAGATGTCGTGCCGGATTTCCTGAAAGTGCCAGAGTCGCCGGCCGGTCGCGACGTCGATTGCGATCACGCAATTCGCGAAGAGGTTGTCTCCGAGGTGGCCCGTGCCGTCGAAGTTGGGCTTGGGCGAGCCCGTCGCCACAAACGCGATCCCGCGCGACTCGTCGAGCGCCATACCACCCCAGCAATTCGCGCCCGACTCCCGACCGCGCCAGGTGTCCGCGCCGAATTCTCCTGGCTGTGGGATCGTATGGAAACGCCACCGCAGCGCGCCGGTGACCACGTCGTAGCCGAAGACGTCCCGCGCGAATCCCGGCACAACCAGAGTGTCCTTCCATACCGCCCCGGTCACGCCGGCACCCGTGGGCAGCTCCGCGCGACCGCTCGCACCGAAGCTCTCGATCGGTCGGCCGGTCCGAGGATCGAGGGAATAGACCCAGTTGCCGGCGGAAAAGATGAGTCGCGGTCCGACGGCGTCGGTGCCTCGCCATAAAATTAGCCCCCGGCGCGCGGGCAGATCTTCCAACCGATTGCTCTGCTTCTCGGGCCGGTAGCGCCAGAGCTCGACTCCGGTCGCGGCGTCGAGCGCGACGATCGCGTGGCCGGCCGTCGGCGCGAACATCACGCCGTCCACCACGATCGGATTCGCCTGGAGATTGCCGGCGCCATCCTTGGAACGATAGGTCCACGCGACCTCAAGCCGGGTGACATTTTCCGAGGTAATCTGGTCGAGGGTCGAAAATCGATTGGACGTCGGGCCGCCGAGTGAGCGGCTCCAATCGCGATAATGGTCGAGCGCGGGCCAGCCGTTGGCCGGAGTCAGTTCGTCGGTGCGGGCCGCCGGAATCGTTTGGTAATCGCCGTCGGCTGCGAAGCATACGGCCTGAATGGCGGCGAGGAGCGCGAGACGGATTTTCATTGATGGCAGGCGGAGCCCGGGTCCCGGTCGATTTGCATCGGCGTCACTCCTTGGCCGTCTTCTTTTTTGGCGCGGGTTTCTTGACGTTGTTGTTCGCCGGGATCGGGCTGGCGTAGCCGGCATACATCTCGGGCTTCACGCCCAAGGCGTAACCAGCGCCAAACGTGTTCGGATGGAAGGGGCCGACGAAGGCGATGGCGAGATTGGCGGTGATCGCGTTTTCGAGGCCGAGGGCCCAGAAGCAACCGTTCACGACGATTCGGCGGTAGCCCTCATTGGTGATATCCTCGGGCGTGCCATAGAGCGTGGTGAAGACGCGGCCGGCTTTTCCGGACGACGAGCGGTAGGTGCGCGTCCACTCGGAGGGCATCGGTGGTTTGGTGGCGTCCGCCGGGGAGTCGGGCGTCATGCCGTTCAGCGGCTGCGCCAGCGTGAGGACTTCGCCGTCGATTGGCTTGCCCACATAGCCGCCGGCCTGGACCCAAACATCCTTCACCCCGCGCAGAATCGGATGCCCCTGCTTCTCCGGGATGATGGTAATGCGCGTGCTTTGCGCGTGGTTTTTGCCGTAGTGGCCGACCCACGTCTGGCCGAGCACCTGATGACCGAAGCCGAATTCGTAGTCGGGGCCTTTGTAGTCGTAGGAGTATTGGGGAAAGGGATCGCTGCTCGTCGTCTTAAAGGCGTGGGTCGCCGTGCGCAGGCCGACCACGGGCCCGCCGCGGCGTAGGTAGGCATCGAGGTGCTTCATCTGCTCCCGGGGCAGGGCCTGAAAGCGGAGGAAGACGACGGCGAGGTCGGCGCTGTCGAGCGCCTCCATGCCCGGCAAGTTCGAATTGCCCGGAACGATTTCGCCCGTTGTCGCGTCGACGTTGAACAGGACGGTGCATTTGAAGCCGTGATGCTGCGCGAGAATGCGCGCGAGCGCCGGCAAGGTTTCCTCCGAGCGATATTCGTGATCGCCCGCGAGGAGGACGATGTGCCGGCCCACGCCTGGGCCGTGCGTGCCCTCAAAGACGAGGGGCGCAGCGCTGCCGAACGGAGTGAAGGCAAGGAGGAGAAGGAGGCGGAGTGGTTTCATGTGTTGCGTTCCGGGAATCGCGGGAATGGACGCCGACGCCGAAATTCGTTGGACGACTAGGCGATGAGCTGAGGAATTGTTCCCGAGCTGTCCCCGTGTCGCTCGACCGCGACCCCCGAACCCCGCAGCAGAGTGAGCCACGCGTTGCAGAGGGGCGTGTCCTTGGACACGACGAGATTTTGTCCGAGCCGGACGCCGGCGCCGTGGCCGGCGAGGATCGTCGGGCAGTTGTCGAGGCTATGTCCGGTCCGGATGTTGCTGCCGTAGACGACCGTCGTGTGATCGAACAACGAGGTGCCATCCGGCTCACGAGAGGTCTTTAGTTTGTCCAGCAAGCCGGCGAGCAATTCGCTTTGCGCCCGGTCGCGTTTCTCGGACGCTTCCAAATACTCGGGGCCTTTTCCCGGATAGTGACTCATCGTGTGGGCGTCGATGCGGACATCGAGGCTGGTGAGCAGGGTCGTCACGGGCTGCCGATAACTCAGCACGCGCGTGCTGTCCGTGCGCAGCGCGGCGACCATGATGTCATACATCAGCTCGATTTCCTTGTAGCCGGCCAGGGTGGCTTTGGGTTCTTCGAGGCCCGGTGCCGGCTGAGGCACGCCCAGCCACTTCTCGTCGCGGCTCAACCGCGTCTCGATGTCCCGGATGCCTTGAAAATATTCATCCAATTTCGCGTTGTCGGTCCGGCCGAGCCGGCGCTGCAATTCGCGGGCGCTTTCCATGGCGTTGTCGAGCACGCTGCGCCGTTGCAGGAGCATCGCCTTCTGCTGGTCGAGCGGTGTGTCATCCTTGGCAAAAAGACGATGAAACGCCTCGACCGGCGTCTTGGGTCCGGACATCGGCTTGCCGCGGGAGTCCCATGAAAGCGAGAGCCCCTGCCCATGCCCCGATGGCTGGGCGGCAGCGCCACAATCGAGAACGAGAGAGTCAAACCGGGTCTCTTTCCCCAGCGCATTGGCCGCTACTTGGTCGGCCGAGATCGTATTGTGGAAACTCTGTCCGGGTTCGCCAAACTGATTAGCGCCTGTAAGCCAAAACGTGCTGCCTGCGTGACCTTCGGAGACGTGCCGGTTCGCTAGACCCTGCACAATCGTGAAGTCGGACTTGTGCCGGGCCAGCGGTGCCAGGCCGGCGGGCAGCGAGTAACCGGCGCCTTTCTGTTCGATGGCGGGATACCACGACTGCTGGGTCACACCCCAGCCGAAGCCGAGAAAAATCATCCGCTTCGGGCGCGGCGCCAGGGCCGACGCCGGCGCGGCCGAAGCGAAGCGTTGGAAGCCCAGGGATTCGAGCATGGGTAGGGCAATCAGCGCGGTGCTGGTGCGAAGGAAGTGGCGGCGATTCAGTGGGGTTTTCATGGGTGTTGCGGGGCTTATTTCGATTGAAATTCATTGCTGCGGATCAGGGCGTGGACGAACTCGCGGGTTGCGAAGGATTTTGTCCGGGCCTGCGTGACGATGTTCTCGATCAGAGGCTCATCGCTGAATACGCACGGGCGCCCGAGGGCATATTCAACGAGCGCGCTCGCGAATCCCCGGGCGAAATTTTCCTCCTTCGCAGCGATCAGGGCACGCAGCTCAAAGTAGTCTTTGAACGCAGGTCCCTTGTGCAGGACACCGCCGGCCTCGATGGTCCAAGTCTTTTTCGCGTGGGGCACGGGTGCGCCTGACTCATCCCGCGCTTCATAGCTATCGGCGGTCCGCCATTGGCCGACCGCATCGAAGTTTTCCAAACCGAATCCAATCGGGTCGATCTTGCGATGGCAGTTGGTGCACTGCGGATCTTCTTGGTGGGCTCGGAGTCTCTCGCGGGTGGTCAGGAGCTTCGCCCCGAGGCGCGCAATTTCGGGGACGTTGGCGGGAGCCGGCGGTGGCGGCTCGTTGAGAAGCTTGCGCAACACCCACGCCCCGCGTTCCACGGGGTTGGTCTGCTGGCCGTTGCCCCCCATCGCCATGATTGCTGCCATTCCGAGCAGGCCGCCGCGCGGCGAGTCGGCGGGCAGCGCGACTTTGCGGAAAGCGTCACCCGCCACGCCTTGAATTCCGTAGTAATCGGCCAGGACGGCGTTGATGACTACGGTGTCGGTGCGGAGCAGTTCGCCGAGGCGGCGGTTTTCCCGGAGCAACCCGGCGAAGGTCTCGTAGACCTCCTGTCGGGCCGACGATTTCACCGCCTCGTCGAATTTGGGATATAGTTTTCGATTGAACTGAAAGAGATCGAGGCGGTCGAGGGCCAGCCATTGGGTCAGAAAGGGACGCACGAAGTGCGATGCGCGTGGTTCGTCGAGCAGCCAATCCGTCTGGGTGGCGAGTTCATCGGGTTGATGAAGTTTTCCTTGGGCGGCGAGTTCGCGCAGCCTGCCATCCGGCGGAGATCCCCACAGGAAATAGGAAAGACGCGTCGCCAGTTCGAGTCCGTCCAGCCGGCGATGCGTGCCGTCTGGATCGGGTTCGGCACGGTAGAGGAAACGCGGCGAGGAAAGCACCGCCGCGAGCACCTGCTTGAGCGCCTCGCGGTGGGTGCCGCCCGTGCCGCGGCGGGACTCGTAGATTCGCAGCAGGCGATCCACCAGGCCGTCGGGCGCCGGAATCCCTCGGTAGGCCTCCGTCGCAAACGCTGCGAGGGCGCTCCGGAGTTTCTCTTTGGGCACCTCGGTAGCTCGGTTGTCCAACGGTAGATCGAGTGCGCGAAGACCGGGTGCGATTGCATCCGGTGCAGCGGGGATGCGCTCGATTTCAATCCAGTCGATCCAGATCGCAACTTCTGGTCCGAAGCCGTTGCGTTCGACGGCCGATTGGAACTGGCGCTGCACCTTGTCCCCGTCGAGCGTGCCGCGCTCGCGGATAAATAGGTTGCGATGGTTCCGGTCCGCGCTCTGACGGGTGAGCGTGAACGGAATTTCGATCACCTCGGGAGCCTCGATCGTGCCGGAGAGGTGATGGGTGCTGAGCGCAGGCGTGCCGGCGCCGGCAAATCCTTTCAATCCGAATTCGAGAAAGCGCCGTTCGTTCGCCGTGCCCGGCGCGGCGCCCGCGCGAATCCGGACCAGATAGTCGCCCGGAGGAAAATCACGTGGAATCGAGAGCCCCTGGACCGCGGCAAAACCGGTTCCGCCGTAGCCCGTGGTCACAGTCAGGTAGGAGCCTTGCTCAAGGTAGGGGAGCCGGAGGTAGTATTCATCGTAGCGGATAAAACCCGTGCGATCTCGAAACAAATAGACCGTCGCGGGATTTACCTCCGCTGTCTGGTTGAAACCGAAGGCCATGGGGCTCGGCGCGCCGGGGATCTTTTTCCAATGGTAGCGCAGGGCGTCGTCCGTCGCGGCGATTTTGCGGAGCTCGGCCACGAGCGCCGCGTTTTCCGGGTTCACGGCGGCGTCATCCACCGCTTTGATCCAACGGTTGGCCCGTTCCATCGCGTCCAGCGAATCGTGATTTCGTTTGATAAAAACAGGGCGAATCAGTTCGGCCTCGTAGCGGAATTTCTTCGCCAACGAGGCGACAGCGCGGGCGTTGAACGCATCTTCGAGTGCCTCCTGCGCGAGCGCCTCGTAATTTTCAAATTGATGGCCGGTGAGGAAAAGGTTGGCGCCTACGGTGTCGAAGCCTGGGCCACCCGCATCGGAAGGCAGGGAGCTCACGTCCACGTCGACGCCAAGGAGTTCCCGCAGCGTGTTGCGATACTCACGCCGGTTGAGCCTGCGAAGGGTGATTATTCCCTTTTGATCGCCGAGACGCTTACGCGCAGCGACCATCGCGTGGGACAGGTCATCCAGGAAATCGGCCTTCGTATCAGGCGCGGGCTGCGTCTCATCCTCAGGCGGCATGTCCCCAGAATTGAGCGCATTGAGCACTTTCTGCCAACGTTCCGCGGTAGGCAGGTCGGCAATCGCCAAGGTCAATTCATCCACGCGGAACTTTCCTTTCTGCTTGTCGGGCCCGTGGCAGCCTAGGCAGTTCTTTTCCAAGAAGGCGCGATGCCGTTCCGGCATGGCGACTGCGGGCGCGTCGGCTGAGCGCGCGCCCGGGACGGCGGCAGCAAAGAGCAGCAGCCAAACGCAGACGAGGTGTTGAACCAGACGTGGGGGCATGGGCGTCGCTGGCGGGTTACTTCACTTTCCAGATTTTCACGTCGTCGATCCAGACCGTGTTCGGCACGAGAAAGCTGAACCAGCGCTTCATCGGATGGGCGAAGCCGGCGGAGCGGTGGCGAGCGACGAGGTTGCCGTCGAGGCTGAGGCGCATCTCGTCGCCCTCGGTCACGAGGACGAGTTCGTGCCAATCCGTGTCAGCCTTCCATGAAACGGTGACCTGCTTCGTCGTGAGGAGAACTTCGAGATCGGCGGGCAGCGGCTCCTTGCGGTCGAGGTATGGTTGCCGCCGCTTGCGAATCTCGAGGTTGCCTACACCGGTTTTCCAATCCCAGAGCATGATGCTGCCTGCGGAGAGAACGGCGTAGCAAAGATGACCGGCGTGAATGTCCGTGGTTTCCCGGTCGACGAAGCCAAGTTGGAGCGACTCGCTCTTCGTAAGGCCGGGGAACCGGAAGCGCACCACTGCACCGCCATCGGCAAATCCGGCTTCGTGATGAATGTGGGCCTGGTGGCCGGCCTCTTTCGAAGCACTGCTGACCTTGAGGATTCCGCCGTCGAGATCGGCCATCTTGATCTGCGGCACGCGGTCGGCGGTGGCGCTATTCCAACCGTTACCGATGGCCTTGGCGAGGTTACCGTCTTCTTCCCGCTCGAAGGCGTCGTGAAAGATCAGATCACCTTTCTCGCGAAGCCAGCTGGCATCGTCGCGCGACGTTTCGGTCGGCGTGGCCTCGGCGGCGGGCAAAGCGGCCGGCCACGTGAGCAGCAAGGCCAAGAGGAGCGGGCGGATGGGTTTCATGGTGAACAGACGGTGGCTTGGTTGGTGGACATGAGTGGCGTCACTTCCGCGCGCGGGCGACCAACGCGGCCTGCTCGGCGTTGCGCTGGAGAGCGGCCCAGTCTTTGCGCTGGATGACCTCGCGCGATGCCAGCCAGGAGCCGCCCACACAAAGGACCGACGGCGAGGCGAGCCACAGCGGCAGTGACGCGAGGCTGATGCCGCCGAGCGGAATGAAGCGCAGGCCAAGATGGGCGAACGGTGCCGCCATCGTCTCAAGCGCCGACGGTCCCGCGAGATTGGACGCGGGAAAATATTTTAGGACGCGGCAGCCGTGCTCAAGCGCGATCTCCATGTCGGTCGGCGTCATGACGCCCGGGGCGAAAGGCAGTCCGCACTCGCGGGCGGCCGCGATCGTCGCGGGATTGCAGCCCGGCGCCACGCCGAACACGGCGCCGGCCTCGATCGCCGCTTCCACGTGTGCGCGGTTCAGCAATGTCCCGGCGCCGACGAGAATCTCCGGCACCTCGGCGCGAATACGGCGGATCGCTTCGGCGGCGTGAGCAGTGCGAAACGTCAGCTCGATTGCGCCGACGCCGCCGGTGAGCAGCGCGCGTGCGACCGGTCCGGCGTCGTCCGGATTCTCCACCGTCACGACGGCCACTACGCCTGAGCGGGCCAGGCGTTGGGCAATCGTCTCCGGCCACATTGGTTTCGTCGTCATCGCGTCAAAGGAGTCCGAGCCGCGTCGCGACCGTCAGTTGCCCGGCGACCAAACACTCGTCAGCGTCGAGCGCCGCGACCGGTGATCGGAATTCCAACAAGCGAAAGGCGTGTTGATAGGCGGCTAAGAGCGGTCCAGAGCCAACAAGGGTGATCGGCTCGTCCTGCGCTGGGAGTTCGCGCAGCTCCGCGCCGATCAACAGTCCGCTGAGATAGTGGTAATTTTCCGGCGCGGCAGCCTTTCCCAGGAGCGCGCGCGTGCGCACGCGGAACGCGGCGTGAAGAAGGTTGCCGGAGGCACCGTCCCGCACGCCCTCCGTAAACCCAGTGAGATTTTCCGCCCCGCGGAGATCGGCGCCAACCGCCACCGAGTGCGCCAAGACGCTCTTCGTCGCCAGCAGCTCGAAAAACTCGCCCGTCATGTAGGTCCGAAAGGCGACCGCGTGGGCACCGCGCACCTCCACGTGCTTGGAATGCGTGCCGGGAAAGAGAAAAACGCGGGTGCGCGCGGCCGCCAAGTGATCTGCGACGCCAAGGGCGCATGCTCCGATGAGCTGGGTCTCCTCGCCGCGCATGACGTCGTCGTGGCTGCGCACGCCGGAGACGAGGGCGAGCTCATGAGGAAACTCAGCGCGCGCGGCGGCGCGTTCCACGGAGAGCGCTGAGCCGTCGATGGCCAAGGGCAGCGCGAGATAAGGGAGTTCGCGCATCCCCATCGACGACGACGCCATGCCGGAAATCACCAGTGGAATTTCCGCCAGCGAGGCACCGGTCTCCTCGGCCATCCGTGCGAGATGATCTTCGACTATGCGCGAGAAATGATTCCAGCGGTCCGCAGGCTTGCCACCGTCGGACTTCCACGCCGCGAAGGTGGTCGCGATGCCCTGTTCGCCGCGGCGCTCGGCCATCACGCGACGCGTTGCGACCTCGACCAAGCGCAGGCGAAACGCGGAGGTGCCCCAGTCGCAGCTCAAGAATCGCCGGCCGGTCGTGGATGACAGAATGCTCATCAGCGGAGTGGGTCGAAGCGGGGGTTCCGTTGCATGACCGACGTCCACGACGCGGTGTGGAAGCCGGCCCGCCACAATTCCAGACAGAAGCCACCGGCGCCAGCGGGAACGGGAATTTTCATCGCGGCGTCGGTGCGCAGTGGGACCTTGGCGGTGTCGAGCGGGCGATTTTGGGCGTCGAGAAATTTGATCCGCAGTTCGCAGTCAGTCGGGTGAAAAACGGGGAAATCCGTGCGCGGTTGCACGCGGGTGCCGAGGTCGAAATTGGCAGCGAGCAACGGCGCGGTGCAGGCGATCAGCGCGAGGGCGACTCGGTGGAGCAGAATTGAGCAGTTCATATCTTATTTTTCCACTCTAGGGGCGCGATGCTGATACCTCGGAAGGGCCATTCGGCACTCGATATCCACCAATCACCCTCCTCGTCCTGAAACAGCTCGGGGGCGTGACCGGGAAGTTCGGCCACCGGATTTCGTTTGTTGAAGTCCAACGGATTGTCCGAGTGATAGACGTAGCTTTGATGCTGATAGCTGAACCCCGCGGCGCTCAACTTTGCGTCCCAGCGGCACCAAATGAGATAAAATCCACCATGGATCGCCAACAGAGTCGGCGACTCAGGCCCGCCCGTCTCACCCGGTGCAAGCGAGAATACTGTGACGGGATCGCTCCAGTGCAGGAGATCGCGCGAGGTCCGCACGAGAATGCTCTGACGAGAGGTGTAAGACATATAGAAGAGCCCGTCATGCTGCATGACTGACGGATCCCGCGCGCTGCCTTCCTGGCGGAACAACTCACCGCGCGGCTGCCACGACCAGAGGTCGGTGGAAGTGGCATAACGAATCGGGCTGTAGCCGTAGAACATCCAATATTGGCCGTCGTGGGGGACGATGAACGGCGAGTGAATTTCGCGAATCTCTTTTCGGCGCTCGGCGGGTGGTAGAATTTTCGGCTGGTCCAGCCACCTGCCTGCTGCCCAATGCTGCTTCAAAGGTCCGACGGGCGCCGCGGCATGAAACAAAAACCACTCCGCCTCGTGCGGATTCGGTTCGCCCTTTGCGACGGCCGGATGGGTGATGCCGAACGCATGCCAACGCCCGTCGGGCCCCTTGATGATCGCGTGGTCGTTCACCTGCCAATCGGAATATCGCTCTCCGGTCTTGAAACGCGGGGAATCGGGACCGGGAAAAATATCTGCGGCGGGACGATAGACGTGCACCCAGTCGCCCACGATCATCGGCACCGGTGGAGCTCGGTTGACCGAATCGGCTGCGCCGACGTTTGTGGAAAGAAGTGCGGACGCGAAGAGAGAGAGGAGTAGGACCGGCGTCGGTTTCATGGGTGCTAGGGTGGAAGAATCGAAGCGATTGATGCGAATTGTAGAGCGGGGCTTGTTACGGTGCCGGGCGCGCCCGGACCGAACTGGCCGGTGGCTGGCCCAGATTGACGGAGGTCCACGTCGCGGTGCGGAAGCCGGCCCGCCAAATTTCGAGGCGGAAGCCGCCGGCGCTGGCGGGAGCGGAAATCCTCATCACGGTATCGGTGCGCAGCGGGACCTTGGCGACGTCGAGCGGACGGGTTTGACCGTCGAGGAAGTTGACCCACAGTTCGCAGTCAGCCGTCGGGAAAATCGGGAAGTCCGCACGGGGCTCGATACGCACGGTGAGCGCTCCGGCCGCGAGGGTCGCGGAGCGCACGACGAAACCAGAGTGCTCGCGGCGCAAGGCGTGGTAGGTGCCGCTGGGTTTCCCTTCCGGATCGATGAGGCCCCACTCGCGCCAGCCGTTGGCACTGGTTCCGACATAGCGGCTGCGGTAGTCGTTGAAACTCCAGATGGACGCGCCGGACAAAAACGGCCGCGACCGGATAATCGCGAGCATCTCGCGAAACCAGTCCACGCGCTCGATCTCGTCTCCCACGGCGTTCCGGCGCAGACCGTATTCTGTGACGACGAGCGGCTTGTTGGGATAGAGCGCGTGGGCGCGGTCGATGTTGGCGGCGTTTTGCTGCGGTGTGGCGCCGTAGGTGTTCAAGCACACAAAATCGCCGTGGACGGAGCCTTCTGACTCGGGCTTGAGATTCTCTTTGGCCACGGTGTTGCTGGCGAATACCACGAGTCGCGTCGGATCGAGTTCGAGCGTAAAGTCGCGCATGGTTTTCACCCAACGCACGCCCGGCGGAGTGTCCGCGGCGATTTCGTTGGCGACGCTCCACGCGACGATCGACGGGTGGTTCCAATCGCGCTCGACCATTTCACGGTGCTGCGCGCGAAACGCCGTCTGCAACTCCGGATCATCGAGGTTCCGGTCGGGTGAGTGGGTCTGACTGGCCTCGGCGATGAACAGCATCCCGTGCCGGTCGGCCCAATCGAGAGCCACCGGCGTCATCGGATAATGCGTGAAGCGCTGAAACACGAAGCCCGCTTCTTTCATCAACTGCAGGTCGCGCACGACGAGATCAGCCGGCTCGTCTTGTCCTCCTCCGGGATAGCTCGCGTGGCGATTTGCACCGGCGAGACGAATGGGCTGACCGTTTAGTAAGAGCTCGGTGCCGCGCGTCTCGAAGCGGCGCAGGCCGAAGCGCACGGTATCGCGCGCATGTCCCGCGACGGAGGTGCGCGCGTGATAGAGGACCGGCGCGTCAAGTTGCCAGAGCGAAACCTGGTCACGGCCGAGGGCGAAAGTGAATTCGACGCGGGCGGTGGTGCCGGCGGCGATCTCCGTCTCCACAACGGCGGATGGGAGCGGCAGCCAGTTTTCCTCCCGGGCGATTTCGGATCGGACGCGCACGCGTCGCGCAAGCGTTGTCGTGTTTCGGACCCACGCCTGCACGCGCACAGTGGCCGTTCCAGTGGCGAGGTCAGGCGTGGCCTCGACCTTCTGTTTCGCGACGTAAACCGGTGACCCGACCAACAAGTCGACATCGCGAATGATCCCACCGTCGTCCCACCAGGCCATCACCTGATGTTGGGGAGCAGGGCTGAAGGACCGCGTCCAGCGGTTGTCAGCGCAGACGACAACCACGTTGGACTCGCCGGGCTTGAGGCGGCCCTTGACGTCGAACTCGAACGGCGTGTAGCCGAACTCATGCGAGCCGAGCAGCTCGCCGTTCAACCATACGCGGGCGCGCCGAAACACCGCGCCAAAGTTTAGCCGCACGTGTTCGCCGGGGGCGACGTTGGGCGCGGTGAATTTTAGGCGATACCAGCCCGCGCCAATGAAGCCGATGAACCGGGGATCGTGCGACCACGTGTGCGGCACCTTCACAGTGTCCCAAACGCCGTCGTTGAGTTTAGGGGAAACCCATTCCGCCTGGTCGCCCCAGTTTTGGTAATCCGCGGCGAACTTCCACTGGCCATTCAGCGAGATGCGCCGGAGGTCGGTGGCGACGTCGGCCGAAGACGGCCCGGGCAAAGTTTGCGCAAGCGCTTCGCCGCAGCGCAGGACGAGGAGGAGCAAGGCAAGGCGGGCCAGCGTCGATTTCATTAGCTATTTGGCAGCCTTGGCTGTTTTGGAAGGCGGGGTGCGGGGCTGCGGCGGGCCGAGCGGAGTGACTATGGGCGCGACCAGGGTTTGTCCCATTGGCGAGCGGCCGGAGTGCTTTCCCATGAAGTCACTTTTCATCGGGTGGGGTGTTTTGGGCATTCATCTGAAATGGCGCGGCGGGCAACCCGGCGCGGTTGAAGAGCGTCGCGGGCGGATTGCCGTGCCAGGCGTAACGGACGACGCGTGGATCGGGGACCTCCGCCGTCCGGAGCGTAAGGGTCGTGGCGCTCACCTTCGCGGTCGCTGGCTTAAATCTTCCGTCTCGACCGGCCACTTCAAAACCGGAATCGGCTCCCGCCTGGAGGACGAGGCCGGGCTGCCCGTCCCCCGGGTCAAACGTCAGCAGAACCTGGTCGGCCTCATAGCGGGCCGCCGTGGGCCGGGGACCGGCGGCGACCACATCGTTTCCGTAAACGTCGCGCAGCGCGACCAACGCGAGCCGGCGGCCGACCTCCTGCTTGTTGGCGGGATGGATGTTGCCGGGATCACCGATGTCGATGCCGACGGACAGCCCTGTGAAGGGAATCGTATCGACGACCTTCTGCTGCCCAGCGCGCAACTCGGGCCACGTGACGGGCCTGCCGTTGAAGTTAACCAACTGCTGGATTAAGAAGGGAAAGTCACCTTGGCCCCACGCCTGGCGCCACCCCCCGATGAGTTGGGTCAGCAGGTCGGCATACTCGCCTGCGCGGTCGACGTTGCCTTCGCCCTGATACCAGATCGACCCTTTGATGGTCATCGCGGTGAGCGGTTGGATCCGGCTCTCATAAAGTTTTCCCGTGCCTACCGTGGCGCGGGCGGCAGAGAATTCAGCGTAAAGGGCCGTGGTCATCTCGGGCGGGCGCGCCGGCACGGGTTGGCCGTTCCGGCGGGCCTCGGCGACCTGCTTTTGCCACTGTTCATAAGCTTCGATGACGGGCTTCTGCTCCCGCTCAAAGCGACGCGCGTTCTCCAAGGCTGACAGAAAGCCTGGCCACTTCTCGCGGGCGATCCGCGGGGTCCAATACTCGGCCGCGGTGCCGCCCACCGCCGCTTGCACAAGTCCGATAGGAACCTGCAATCGCTGCTCAAGTTCGCGCCCAAAAAAATAGGCTGCGGCGGAAAAACTTCGGGCGCTCTCCGGAGCACACACGGCCCACGGTTGTTTACTGAGCATGGTAAAGAGGCGAATCTGTGGGTGATTGGCCGCCGCGACTTCCTCCGATGCATTGCGAGCGCCGCCGTAGGTGCACCATGGACCGCTTTGCAGCGTCATCTCCATGTTGGATTGGCCCGAGCAGATCCACACATCCCCGGCCAACAGGTTCGTGAGAGTGAGCGTGTTGTTTCCCTCGACGGTCAGATCTGGAACCGGACCGGCTGATAATACGGGGAGCGTCACTGTCCACAGGGTCACCGCACCCGCGCCACTGGCTTGGCCGATAACTTTTCCGCCGAGTTTCACGACGACGGCCTCACCCGGCGCTGCCCAACCTGAAATCTTCGCCGGCACATCGCGCTGCAGCACCATATTACTGCTGAAAACCGGCGACAAACGGACGTCTGCGCGCGCGCTAGGCACGCCAAAGAAGAGCAGCAGTAAAAGGGCCGTGAGGTTGGTTTTCAGAGGTGGACTTCGCTAGAGGGTTACGGTCGAACCGGGACAGCAGCCAGCGGCGCCAGCGCGAGGGCGATGCTCTGTGCAACCGGCTTCGCCAGCGCGCTGGAACCGGCGGACGTGAAATGGACGTTGCGCGGGATTTGGAGTTCGGCCTGCACCGGCTTGACGGCGGCCCAAAGGTCAACCACGACGACGCCCCTCTCCTTCATCACCTTTTGGGCGGCTTCGTTGTATGGGAGTTCGCTGTCCTCGACATATTTTTCAGCAAGGCTTTTCGGGATGGGAGTTGTCGTCGCGAAGATTAGTTTCGCGCCAGTCTTACTGAGGATGTCGACTATCAGGTGGAGATTTTTTCCATAATCACCGACGGAGACGTAGGGTCTACATCCGCGTGCGGGGCTGGCGTAGTGGCCGTCTTTGTCCTTGTCGGTTCCATCCGCGAATCGATACGAGGCATCGTGGAGTCCGTGATTGAAGACGATCACGTCCCATTTCTCGCCGTCCTTAATCCAGCGCCTGAGGCCATAGCCGCCGAGCGCGGTCGTGGTCGCACCGCAGTTGGCCGGCACGCGATGCACGTTGGCGACGCCCGCCAGCTCCTTGCGTACGAATGTCGCATAGCCGATCGAGACCGAGTCGCCCAAGAGCAACACGCGGGAGAGTTTCGGATCGTCGGTGATGGCGACGAAGGGATCGGGCGGGGCCTGCCTCGCCGGAGCGGGTTTGGCGTCCGGAACTTCGCCAGGGGCTAGCGGAATATTCGGGTCGCGCAGCTTCGCAGTCGGATCGGCGCGAAGGAAGCCGAGGCAGACTAGAAAGAGCACGGACAAACCGAGAGCAATAGCGCGAGGTTTCATGACGGGTGCATTTCCGAATGCGAGGCGTTGGCCCGCAGGCAAAGTAGTCGGTTGACCAAGGATGCACCCGAGCCAATTTTTACCGGGAATATGTCCGTAGCCTGCAACGTAAGAACCGGGAAAAGCAGAGCGCCGACCAAGAAGCGAAGCGACGAACGAGTTGGGCGGTAAATCATCGCGGCATGATTTGTCGATCGACGCATATTTTATTCACGCCAACATGGCCTTGACGACGTGGCCGTGAACGTCCGTGAGACGATAGTCGCGGCCCTGGCTTCGGTAAGTAAACGCCTCGTGGTTGATGCCGAGCTGGTGCAGCAGCGTAGCGTTGAGGTCGTGGATATGGACGGGGTCTTTGGTGATGTTGTAGCTGAAATCGTCGGTTTCCCCGACGACATGGCCGCGTTTGATCCCGGCACCGGCGACCCACAGGCTGAAGCACCTCGGGTGATGGTCGCGACCGTAGTTTTCCGGAGTGAGCACCCCCTGCGAATACACGGTGCGGCCAAACTCCCCGCCCCAAACGACGAGGGTG
>CALRZR010000193.1:0-15232 GCA_943372705.1 Opitutus sp. GAS368
GCCCTGGCGCTCGCACCCGATTTCCGCCGCCAAACGATCCGCCACGCGCGCGATCTCCAGCTCACTCGTCGACCATCGGCCCGTGGCAAACGTTTTCCCGTCCTTGCGCGCGATCTGGAGCCAGAACGACGGCGTGCCATCCGACCGTGTGCCGATCCGCACTACGTTCACCGACTCAATCTCCGCGAACGGCACCACCACGCTCACGTGGCCAACGCGCCGCCGGCTCTCGATCCGCAAGCACCGCTGCGCCACGTCCACCGTCACCACAGTTTCCTCGCCCCAAATCGCGCCCGCCAGCCCGAGCGCCGCCAACATCACCCCAAGCCACCGCGCCGCGAGCGCGTTGGTGTCGCCCACCGGCACGTGCCGCGTGAGCCAGATAAACACGAGCCCGACCGCCAGCGTCCCCACCGCCAAGACGAACGACTTCGAGGAGTTGGACGTGATCTGCCAAGACGGAGTCGTCATGGCGCCAAACTACCGCAGCCCCGCTGCCGCGCAGCATCAAATTGCACACGATCCACGCTCTCCGCTCCACCCGCTCTACGGCGCCGTGACCCGCTCCATTTCCGCGAGCGTCCGCATCGCCTCCTCGCGGCTCGCCCCGCACATCGCCTCGCTGGGCCGCAGGCTCACGCACACCGCCGGCCGCTCCGGTTTCCCAAAAATCGCGCACCGCAAATCCGGCAACAACTGCACGCACGGAACACCCGCCGGTTTCCCCTGCGGCATACCGGGGATCGGCGACGAAATCGACGGCGCGATGCAACACGCCCCGCACTGTGCGCGACACTCCATAATTCCGTTTGTAACGTCTTACGTTACATCCGCCGCACTGCCCGGCGCGGGAAGTTTCGCCTCCAACTCGTCCATCGTCGTCGCAAACGCCCGCTCCAAATCGACGCCATACGCGTCCGCCAACACGAGCACGCTCCACAGGCAGTCCGCCAACTCGTGCTCCAACTTCGCATCGAGATTCGCCGGACCCTCGCGCCGTCCTTCCTTCGCCATCACGAGCTTCATGAGCGCGCCGATATCGCCGACGAACCCCTGCGCCAGTTCCGCCCGCGACCACGGCGCTCCGCCCCGAGCGGTTTCCTCAGCGGCAAAACGAGCGCGCAACGCGACCGCGCGACGGGAGAGTTCCGAGAGATGCATGGCCCGAGCGTGGAATCAGCCCCGCCCGAGGTCGAAACAACTCTCACGTCCTCCGTGCTCGTTACGCCTCAGGGGCGAATTTCCAACTGCTCGACCAATTCGATCCCGTAGGCATCAAGACCGACGAGCTTGCGCGGCTGCTGGGTCATGAGGCGGATCCGTTTGAGTCCCAACGAGCGAAGAATCTGCGCACCGATGCCGTAGTCGCGCAGGTCCATCGACGGCGGCGCTTCTTCCCCGGCGCGTTTCGGCCGGAGCTGCCGGAGGAGCGATTCCTTGAAACTGGCCGACTCCATGTAGAGCACCGCACCGCGCCCTTCCGCCGCGATGGCCTTCATGCTCTTGTCGAGCACGCCGCCGCCACCGCTCACCCGGAAAACGTCCGCGAGCACATCCGAACTTTGCACGCGCACCAACGCCGGTGTCGCCGCATCGAATTCGCCCATCGTGAGCGCGATGTGGTGACGCTTGTCGATCCGGCTTTGAAACACATGGGCCGTGAAGCGTCCGTAGCTCGACTCCACCGGGCCTTCGCCGATCTTCTCGACGAGGCTCTCTTTCTTCAGGCGATACGCGATCAACTGCTCGATCGAAATCATCTTCAGCCCGAACTTCTGCTTGAACTCGAGGAGCTGGGGCAACCGCTGCATGGTGCCGTCGTCGTTGACGAGTTCGCACAGCACCCCGCTCGGCGCCAACCCCGCGAGCAGCGCCAGATCGACCGCCGCCTCGGTGTGGCCCGCGCGTTCTAGCACGCCACCGGGGCGCGCACGCAACGGAAACACGTGGCCGGGCTGCACGAGCTGTTCCGCGCGGGCATCCGGCTCGGCGAGAATCTTGATGGTCAGGGATCGATCGTAGGCGCTGACGCCCGTGGAGATGCCCGCGCTCGCATCGACGCTGACGGCGAAATCCGTGCGCTGCACCTCGCGGTTCCGCGCCACCATGGGCCCGAGGCCTAGGCGGTCGAGCTGCGGGCCGAGCATCGGCACACACACGATGCCGCTGCCGTAACGGATCATCATGTTGATCGTCTCCGGCGTCGCCTTCGAGGCGGCCATAATGAGGTCGCCCTCGTTCTCCCGATCTTCGTCGTCGACGACGATGATCAACTGGCCGGCGGCAATCGCCGCCACGGCGTCATCCACGGAGTCAAACGTTTGAGAGGTGTGCATGGCTTGAGAGGTTAGCTAGGCGGAACGAGCGAAGGTCACGCAACCACGAAAGCGGTCCCGCCCAACCCCGGCAGCACACCGACTCGACGGCCCGCTACAGATCGTATTTCGCGGCGAACAGCCACGCGATGCCGGTCGCCTGCTGCGTGTTGCGGATGATGCCCATTTCGGAAAAACGCGGCCGCTCCGAGAACAGGTTGCGCGCGGTAGTGGTGAGCCGGAGCTTCTCGCTCAACCGGTAGCTCGCCTCCAGATTCCAGAAGCGGTAGGCCTCCTGCCGCGGATCGCGCTGCGCCGCCGCGGACGCCGCCGGCAGATTGCCGGTCGGCCGCGAGGCCTGGTAGTTCGCCGACAACTGCACAAACAACAAACCTCCACGGGTGCGGTAGCTGACGCCACCGTTCACCAACTCCGGCACGACATTCGCCAGCTGGGTGATCTTCGCGCCCGGGGTGCCGAAGTCGCCTTCCATCTTGGCGATCTTGGTGTAATTCGCCCACACCGACAACCCGTGCAGCGCCCGCGGCAGAAACCGCCACTCGCGCAGGGCCTGGCGGAAACTGAGTTCGTAGCCGCTCCATTTTGCGCTGCCGAGATTCGTCTTCGTGGAGACATCCCAGGTCGCGAATTCGGAGCCGAGGTTGAGCTCGGTGAGCAGGCCGGGGGTCATGGGGACCGTCGCCGACGAGATGTAGTCTTTGACGTCCCGGCTGAACCAGCCGGCCGTCCACTGCCCGGCGGCGCGGGTGTAATACTCGATGCTGAAGTCCAGGTTCTGCGAGCGCTGGGGCAGCAGGCCGGCGCGATTGGTCGAAATGACCTGCGTCGTCTCGTTCTGCGTCACGTTGTTCGGGAGCACATCGGAGAGATTCGGGCGGCCGATCGCTTCGGTGTAGCTGGCGCGGGTCTGCAACGCCGGGAGCCACTCGTATTTTAAGTGCAGATACGGGAAGGGATCGGAGGTGTAGTCCGACCGGGTCGTAAATGTCCGATAGGAAGCGAGGACGCCCGCCAACGAATTCGCATCGACGCCCGCAGGGAGGACGGACGCTGCCCCCGTGACAGGCAGCACGCGGTAGCCTTCCGCCCTGATCTCAGTCTTTTCCACGCGGAAGCCGGCGAGCACGTTGAGACGGCGAATCGTGGCGTTGCCCATGAGATAGGCGGCGGAAATTTGTTCGTTCACCTTTTGGCGCCCGGCGATTTTCTGCTGGGCGGTATAGGCCGTGTTTTCCTGCAGGATCTGCGGGTTGGCCTGCCAAAACTTGTAGAGTTCGTTTGTGCTGAAGTAGGTCGGCTCCCGGAGGGTCCAGCCGGGGATCTGCTGGGTGACCGGCACCGGCTCGGCGAAGCGGCCGAGTTGAGCACCCGCCGCCGTGAGGTCGTCCGCCGTCGCCACGCCGTCCTGGCCCATCCAATACCAGCGTTTCTGTTCCTGGCGCTTGTTGCGGATCTGTTCGTTGTAGGCGAGGCCCGCCTTGAGATAGAACGGGAAGCGGCCCTGGAAATCGCGCTGCACGTCGAGGCGGTTGGAATACTTCACATCCGAAGAATCGCGAAAATTCGTTGCGACGAGTCCGTTGTGGTTGGCGCGGTGCTGACCGGCCGTGGAGGCCAAGTTACCCTGCGACGAGGCGTAGTTGTTGAGGTTGTAGAAATCAGCGCCGGTCGTCTGCGCGATCGACGTCGGCGTATCGTCGTCCAGCGGCGTGCTCATCGTCCAGCCGACCCCGCCAAGGGTGGTGCTGATGGAGCCGAAGGTGTCCGGATTTTTGTAGTGGTTGATCGATTTCGAGAAGCCGCCGACCAAGTCCACTTTCCATTCTCCCAAGCGCCATTTCAGCCCGGGGTTCAATTGCCAGGACTGCGTGTATTTGTCGAAAACACTCACGCCCTGGCCGGCCGTGCCGGTCGTCGCGGTGTAGGTCGTGAGCGTCGCGCCGGGGGCGAGTGTGCCGGGCGTGAGCGTAAAGCCGTGATTGCGGTTGGTGCTGTGGTAGTCGGAAAACGTGGTCTTCAGGAAAAGCGCCGTCGTCTCGGTGAGCTTGTAGTCGGCGTTGAAGGAAAGATCGCCACGCGTGCGGAGCTGGCGGTTCGGGGCGAACGACATGGCGCCGCGGCGAATCACGACATTGTCCGCGGTGTAGAGCGTCGGTGCGGCGGGCAGGGTGGAGCCGGGCAGCGCGGTGACGTTCAGCGCGTGCGTCACACTGGAGCCGAGCTGGTTCGTATGATCGTAGCCGACGGAGGCGACGATACCCAGGCGGTTGTCCAGAAATGCATTCGAATATTGGAGGCGGCCCACGGGATAGATGCGGCGCTCGGCTTTCTCTCCGTGGCCGGGGCCGGGGGTTTTGCTCCAACTGAAATCGTTCGAGTCCATGTTCACACCGATCTGCGCGAAGGCGCGGCGACCGCGTTGATCGAAGGCGCTGCGCGTATTGAAGTTTACCGCACCACCGATGGCATTGGCGGACATCGATGGAATCGGCGCCTTGAAGACCTCCACGTTCTCGATGCTTCCGATGGAGAGCTGGTCGATCTGCACCGCGCGGTTGGCACCGCTCGATGCGGCCGAGGCGATCTCGTTGCCGTCCATCGTCACCATCGTGAGGTTCGGATCGAAGCCGCGCACGCGGATCGTCTGGGGCTCGTTCTGTGAGTAATCCATCTGGATGCCCTCGACGCTTTTCAGGAATTCGCCGGGATTGCCCGTGGTCTGATCGATGAAAGCATCGATCGACGTCACACTGCGCGACGACTCGGCTCGCCGCTGCTGGTTCACGGCATAGGCGCTGCCCTCGACGGTCGACGTCACCACGAATTGGCCGAGCGTATAGACTTCGCCCGCCGTCAGCTCGAAATCCGACCTAGCGACTTGGTCGGCTGTGAGCGTCACCGTTTTCGTAATTTCGTCGAGGCCGGCGTAGCTGGCCACGACGGTGTAAGTCCCCGCCGGCAGTCCCGCGAGACGGTAGCTCCCGTCTTTGTCGGTGAGCGTTTGAAACGCCGTGCCCTGCACCTGCACGGTGGCGCGTTCGAGGAAACGCTTGGTGTTTTGATTGAGGACGGTGCCTTGAATCGTCGCCGCTACGGCGGCGCCGGTAAGGCACGTTGCGGCGAGCACGGACACGGCTGTGAGCCGGAGGATGTCATGAATCGGTCGATACTGCGCGGCCGACCAATCGGTCCGCAGAGGAATGCTTTGGGTGTCAGGTTTCATGGGGGGGGGTTGCGAAGGTGCGCTCCGCCGAGGGACGGCGCGTGAGGGGACGATTCCGGCAGGGAATCGGACGCACTTTAACGCAAGCTTACCGGGCTTTCTACCCGGCGAACCGCAAATACTGCCCGGATAATAACACTGCGGCGCCCCTATTCACCCGCGCCGTCGAAAAATTTTCCCACCGCTCACTGCGCGCGCAACGGAGACACATGCCCCGGTTGCACGAGCCGGTCCGCGCGAGCATCCGGTTCGGCAAGAATCTTGATCGTCAGGGACCAATCGTAGGCGCTGACGCCCGTGGAGCTGCCCGCGCTCGCATCGACGCTGACGGCGAAATCCGTGCACTGCACCTCGCGGTTGCGCGCCACCATGGGGCAGCGAGCCGGTCGAGCTGCGGTCCCAGCATCGGCACGCACACGATGCCGCTGCCGTAGCAAATCACCATATTGATCGTCTCCGGCTTCGCTTTCGAAGCGGCCACGATGAGGTCGCCCTCGTTCTCGGTAAACGGATGGCCGAGGTCCCTGTGATGAGGTCTTGATGGTAACCAATGCGAGTGTCGCGATGGTAGCCAATGAGAGCGGAACTACGACGCGGCAGCGGCAGGTTGCCAGAGCCGAGGGGTGAGGAGGCGGAGGTCGGCGCGATTGGTCATCCGCGGCAGCCGGGTGAGGATATCTTTCAGATAGGTCAGCGGGTCCTTGCCGTGGCGCTGGCACGAGACGATGAGGGAATAGAGGATGGCCGAGCGCTGTCCGGCGTCGGGATGACCGATAAACAACCAGTTTTTCTTACCGATGCACGAGGGCCGGATCGCGTTTTCGACCAGGTTATTGTCGAGGCGGCTCTCGCCGTGGTGGAGATGAGCGGTCAGGGGAGCCCATTGTCCAAGCAGGTAATCACACGCTTTGCCGAGCGTCGACTTGGGCAGCACGCGCGATCGCGCCCACACGGCGAGCCGCTTCAGGCTGGCCGTCGTCCGTGCCAGGCCCTCGGGCTCGGCCCGCGCTTTGGCTCGCTGGGCCGGCGTCATCTGCTGTTCGTCCCAGGATCGTTCACGCAGATACATTCGGCCAATCAAGCGCAACGCCGCCTGCGCCACTCGAGGATGTTCTTGCTGAGCCTCGAAGAACCGACGCCGAGCGTGGGCCCAGCAGCCCAGCCAGACGACCGCGGGGTGCGACCGCGCATACGCGCCATAGGCTTCGTAGCCGTCGGATTGCAGCAGACCCGCGTAATCGTCGGTCAACAACGTAGTCAGTTCCCCATGACGACGCGACAGTCGCCAATCGAACACGACGTCGCCACCCGGGGCACTTACTACCCACAGATACCCTTGCGTCGTGCCCCGGCCTTTTTCGTCCGGATCGATAAATTTAACGGGCGTCTCGTCGCATTGGACGTAGTGCCCGCGCAGCAAATCGGCGAGCATCAGCTTGTAGATCGGCTCCGCCCAGTCGGCCGCGATGCGCACCCAGTCCACCATCGTCTTGCGGTTGAGTTCCGCGCCCCACTGCGCCGACATCGCCTCGATCCGATAGAGCGGCAGGTGGTGTTGGTATTTGGAGATGACCACATACGCCAAGAGGCCCGCCGACGCGTAGCCGCCCGCCACCGGCCTCGGCACCGCCGGCGCGATCAGCGGTGCCGCCGCACGATCGGCTCTGCGCCGAAACTTGGGCCGCACGAACTCGCGCTTCACCAGTTTCGGTCCGATTATCTCCACCTCAAAGGTGCGCTCCTCGCTGATCTTTTCAAAGGCTTCCGGCTCGGCCTGCACTTCGTCGGGGACCATCACGACGGTCTCGTGCACGGGCAGTTGGGCAAAGACCTCCGCCGGCATCGGCCGTTTCTCCGGCCCCGGCGCTCGGCGCTCGTAACTCACCGCTTGGGTCTTTGCCTCCCGTTGGGGCGACTCGGGCAGTCCCAGCTTCGCTTGGGCGGGCGATTCCGCCGGCAGTTTTTCGCTCCGACTGCCCGCAAACATCTGACGTTGGAACCACGCGACCTGCGCCTGCAGATCGGCCACTTCCGCTTCGAGCGAAAGGACTTTGGCGTAGAGTTCTGTGGCGGGTGGCATTGAGTCCTATATTGTTATTAAACAATAGCATATGTTATACCAATCTAGCCTTAAGTCCTTTCATACCAAGCCTTCCGGCAGCCGTCCTTCAAGTCGATCCCGGCGAGCAACATCGTCAACGCCTCCGGTGCCAATGACAGCTTCGTGCGATCACTGCCCACCGGCCAAGTAAACCGACCTTGCTCGAGCCGCTTGGCAAAAATCCACACGCCAGTCCCATCCCAATAGAGTAGCTTGAGCCGATCCCGGGCCTTGTTCGTGAACACAAACACCGCACCTGATCGCGGATCTTCGCTGAGCTTTTGCTCTGCCAGCACCCACAATCCGTTAAATTGTTTGCGCATATCCGCCGGCTCGACGGCCAGGTAGATTTTTAACGCCGACGGGAAAGTCAGCATCGCTTACGTCCGCAGCGCTCGCACCAGTTCCACTACGCTGGCGACATTGTCGCCGCGCACGCTCACTCCACCGGGCAGTGTCACCTCCAGCGTGCCACTCGCCCTCGCCATAAACGGCAGACTCAGTTCTTGGAAACGCGGCGTCTGTTTTGCTCCCGTCCCCGCCGTGCGCCGTCGGCGCTGCAACCACTCCACGAAGGTATGAAAGTTGATCCCCTCACGTCGCGCAAATGCCCGTTGCGTCAGACCACTGCCATCGTAGGCGATCAGCAACTCCGCCTGTCGCTCCCTCGCCATGATCCGGCGGCCACGCGTATCGCATCGCTGTTTGTCGTCCAATACTTCCGTTGTGATGGATTCCACAACGTCACCTTATCTGACCCTCTCTTCCCTTCCTAGGGGGTCCTCGGTCGGTCGTTTACCGTTCTCGCGATCTTCATCGTCGACAACGATGATCAGCTGGCCCGCGGCAATGGCCGCGACGGCGTGCATGGAATGGTCGGCTCGGGAAGGCGCATTTGCGTCCGACACGAAACACGAAATCCTGCCGTCTCTGTGCGCCGCGCTGTCACGACCGCACGGCGAAAGCGGACGATTATTTTCCGACGTATTTCAGCCGGTAAACTTTGCCGCCAAAATCGTCGCTGAACAGCAACGAGCCGTCCGGTGCCTGCGTGACATCGGTCGGACGGCCGAGGATCTCGGTGCCGTTTTTCAGGAAGTTCACCATCTTCAGTTCGCCGTAAGGATGCCCGTCTTCGAAGAGAATCCGCGAGAGGCAATAGCCGACCTTCGCCGTCGCATTCCAACCGCCCTTTTGCGCGACGAAGGCATCGCCCCGGGCCTGCGGAAATTTGTCGCCGCTGTAGAACGTGAGCGAGTTGGCCGAGCAGTGCGCCGGCAACAACCACTCCGGCACGGTGGCCTTGCTGGCGTATTCGACCAGCTTCGGCTCGCTGAGCATATTCAGATTCGGCTGATTTTTTCCGACGAGCCACGGATGCCCGTAGAAGCCGCCCTCGACGTAGCGGTTGAGTTCGGCCGGCGGATTGTGGTCGGTGATGGGCTGGCCGAATTTTTTGTCGCCCTCCAGTTTTCCGGCGAACGTATCGATATCGTGATCGACGCCCCAGATTTCATCGGTGCCGGGACGCACGACCAATTTCTCCGAGTTGCGCAGCCCCGACGCGAAGAGCTTTTTGTCCGAGCCATCGAGCGCGAAACTCCAGATTTTTTTCCGCTCCGAAGCCTCGATCGGTTCATCGGTGGCGTTCGTCTGGTCGCCGACGTGGGTGTAAATGCGCCCCTGATGAATCAACAGCGCGCGCCACATATGCCCGCCGCGCGCGCCCGTCGGCAATTGCTCGGGGCCGAGGACCTGCACCTCTTCGTCGGCCTTGCCGTCGCCATTGGTATCGCGGGCCTTCGAGACCGAATTCAACTGCGCAAACCACAGCCAGCCGTCGTGCCACTGCACACCCTGCAAGATGGTATTCGGCGCCTTGCCCTCGACGAAGGTCGTCTGCGCCTCATAGGTGCCGTCGCCGTTGGTGTCGCGGCACGCCACGATCTTGCCCTCCTTGGGCACGCTGACGAACAGCGTGCCATCCGGACCGATGGCGAGGAACCGCGCCAACTTGATCCCGTCGACCGCGACGGAGAGCGCGTAGCCGTCGCGCACCCACACGCCCGCCGGCACATCTGCACCGCGCGCGATCGGCGCAAGAAACGGAAGCAAGGCAACAACACTAACCGCGAACGAAGTAAGGAAGGAGCGAGGTTTCATGGAGAGAAGCAGCCAGAGGAAGGAAACGTCCGATTTGGACGAGGGGAACACGGGCAAACTGGAGTGGCGGCGAGCCCGGGGCCAGCCCGAACACGGAGCACGAACGTGCGGTTCAACTGCGCCCGATATTCGCAGGCAAAAAAACCGTCGCGAAGACAAACCCGGGGCGAGCGGGCCTTATTTTTTCCCGTGCGCCTTGATGAACTCCACGTTTTCGCGGACCTGCGGGACATTGTTTTTCCAGTCGTTCTCGTGCTCGATCGAGATGTGGCCGGTAAATTTCTGCGCCTTGAGCTCAGTGAGACAGCCGGCGGCATCGACGACGCCTTTGCCCGCCACCACGACTGGGGCCGCGCCTTCCGCGGCCTTGTCCTTGAAGTGCATACTGATGATACGGCCCTTCAAAATACGCATGCATTCGACCGGTTTCAGACCGGAGGTGGACCAGTGCCCGATATCCGCGCAGGCGCCGAGCCGTTGATCGCGGCTCTCCACCACGCCGAGAATGTAGAGCGGATGCCACACCTTGTAGGCGGGCTTCGACATGGAGCCGCCATGCTCGTGGAACGCTACGCGGATATCGAATTCCTTCGCCGCTTTTTCCCACTCGATCACCTGCTCGGTCGACTCCGTGCACACCGAATAAAGTTCAAGTTTCCGTGCAAACTCCATGATCGCCCGGACATCGGCCGCCGACTTTGCGCCCACGACACCGTAGTTGACCGGACGAATGCCAAACTTGGCGCACTCGGCACGGACCGCCCTGATGAGTTCGTCGCTCATCGTGTGGCTGAGCACTTCGCCCTTGGGCGAATCGGGGCGCAGTTTCTGGCCCGGATAAAACTCGATCAACTTGGCCCCAACTTCCTTGGCCTTGGCAATGGCCTCGAAGGCGGAGAATTCCTTGAAGGTGTAGGCTTGGACGCCGATCGCGAAACCGTTTTCGAAACAATCGGCCGGAATCACATTGGCCGCCCGGCTCACAGAGCCCAAGGCCAGCAGCGTCGCCAACGAAAACAAAGCGCGGAGAGAAGTGGGGTGCATAGGCCTCCAGCTGCGGCGGAGGATTCCGGAGAGTCAAGAGCTGTGCCGGTTCCGCCCGCCGCCAACGTGAGATAGTCGGGGATTCAATCGGGAGCAGTAGCGGACCGCGACGGCGCGCATCATCGGGCCGGAGCAACGATTGGCCCCGCGCACTACGGAGCTGCGATGATGATCTTCTGCGCGACAGCCGAACCCTCCGGCGTTGGCCGGAAAACCGGTCGCACCGCCAACACCTGGGCCTCGGTCAGGCCGGCGGGATACGAAACCACAAAGGAAAATTTCGCTCCCTCCGCCGGCACGCTCACGTAGGCCCAACCCAGATCACCCGTCTCGCCCGGCTGCGGGGCAACCTCGGGTTGATCGACGCCAACGGTCGATTGATAAGCCCAACCCGGCGGCAGGCTCACCTCCAGGCCCACTCCGCGCAGCGATTTTCCGGCATAGTCCAGAACGACATGAAACGTCACCGTGCCACCGCTGGCGGCGCAGCGCGCCTCGACAGGAGTCACCGCAGCGGTTTGCGCCCGCGCCATCGACGCGAGCACACCCCAGCCGAGACCGAGACAAAGCAAACAACGCAGGGCAGTCGTTTTCATAGGGGGAATATCGGTTAGACGATCGAAGTCGGCGGTGGACGGCTGCGTTTACTGGGTGGGATGCACACTGGCCGGCCCGGGAGCAAAGCCATCCTCCGAGCCAGGGTGGACGTGATATTCACCCGTGCGTGCCGTGCCGGAGCGGTAGTTGAAGAGTTCGATCACACGGGTGAGTTCGACCAAGCCGATCCGACCGTCACGTGACGTATCGGCGGAGTGGTAACGTGTAAGCGACACCGTCGCACTGCCCGCACGGGCCGGATCAATCGCGAAGCCGTCTTCTGTGGCGGTCGTCGCCACCGCATAAGCGCCGGTGCGGACCGTGCCATTGCGCGTATTGTAGAGTTCGATTACCCGGGTGAGTTCATACAGCTCGATGCGCGAATTCGGCGGCGGGACAAAGGTCAGCGTTCCGCTACCGGTATCGGCCGAGTGATAACCGGTGAGTTCCAACGGATCCGGGAGCAGCAGCACATCGCTCGGCCCGGAATCTTGGCGAAACACGAGGCGCCCGCGGATCGATTTACCGCCGCTGTCACCCGCCGGGACATTGAGGCGATAGGTGAATGTGATCGGACTGGTCGGCACACCGCTCCAAGCCCAACCTAACACACTGGTAGTCCCGACGACAGGCTTGGTCTCAGGCTCATCCGTGCCGCCCGCATAGCTCCAGCCATCCGGCAAAATCGCGTCGAGCCCGAGCGCTACCGGCGCCCCGGCAAACGTAATCGCCACGCCAATCGTCGCGGTGCCTCCCGGTGTGTAGCCACCGGTGAACGACTGCTCGGCCTTGACGACCGCGAGCTGCGCAGGCGCGCTCGTCGGCGAGCCCTGAGTATTGGTGACTGTCACCGTATAGGCGCCGGCTTGGGCAAACTGGGCATTGTTAATCGCCAGTGTGGCCGAGGTCGCCCCATCGATCGCCACCGTGTCTTTTTTCCATTGGTAAGTCAGCGGCGCGCCGCCCGTCGCGGCCACTGCAAACGTTGTCGACCCACCGAATCTCACCACGCGGCTGAGGGGAGCTGTCGTGATGCTCGGAGGCACCACCGTTGGTCGAATGCCTGCGTCGCTATTGCTGAAGGCGGCGCTTTCGAGTGTGCCATTCCGCGACTTAACCCAATAGTAATGCCCCACACCGGCCGCCACGGTAGTGTCATCGTAGCTGGTTCCGACCACCGGTGCCCCATTCAATTTGGTGGCGGCCGCACTGTCATTCGGCGCAGCCCGATAAACATCGTAACCGGTCGCCGACGAGGCCGCCGTCCACGTGACCGCAACTTTATCCGACAAGCCATCCGACGCCGCCACATTGGCCGGCGGCAAAAGGACGATGGCGGCCTGAGTCACCGGCACCTGCCGCGTCAGTCCATGGGCGGTGATCGACAACGTTCCCGTGCGCTCAGCGCCGGTATTTGCCGGCACGCTCACCACAATCGTCCACTGCGCCTTCGATTCTGTCGTCAGGATCGGCACGGGCAGCCAAGCCGCATTCGAAGTCACAGTCGGCGTTCCCGCCGGGGCCAGTTGCACATCGAGCGAGACGTTGCCGCCGCCCACCGGCACATTCGCCGACGCAGGAAGCACAGCAACCGACATCAGCGCGAAGTTGGCCGTAAACGTAGCCCCACCGGCAGGCACCGTCACCGTGCGCGAGGGAGAAGTATTTCCGTCGCTCCAACCAGTGAAGTAAAAGCCCGCATTGGCCGTAGCCGAAATGCTTTGGCTAGACCCGGCCGCAAACAAGCCGTCACCCGAGACCGAGCCACCCGCAGAGGGATCCGCCGCGACAGCGATCGTAACCAGTCCAATAACGACGACGCTTTGACCGGTCGTCGTCTGGTTAACCCCATCCATCGACGCCACGCCGCTGATCGTATAACTTCCGTCCGGCCCGCTCAGTGTGTAGTTCAGCGTTCGCGCCGAATTGTCGAAGAACGGCCCCCACTTCACCTTGCGATTCACACTGTCAAAGGCGCCCCCACCCGTGATGGCCGCGACCGTCAACCCCGCTGGGATCGACTCCTCGACGGCATACACACCCACCGATGCATCGGGAGTCACATTCACAGTCACGGTGGTGCCCGTCACTGTGCGCCCACTGGTGCTCACGGCAGACATAGCCGGCAAAGCCGCATTCGTCTGACCCGACGAAGCGTCTTTAGCTGCCGGGATCGCCGCAGTCGGCCACGCACCGGCAACCCACCACAAAGGTGCAGAGGTTACCCCCGAGTCGACGCGGTAAAGCTCTCCGTTCTTCCACAGCGATCCTGCGCGGGTCACGAAGGCGATCTCGATAGCAATCGGCGGCGTGCCCCACGTGTCGCCGCGTTTCCAAGCCGCGCCATACGCGGTGACCTCGTTGATAGTGATACGCCAGTCAGCCGGATTATTGTCAGCCGGATGGTAGGGGGCGAACACCACCGAACTCATCCCACCGACCACCGAATTCACCCCGTCAGCCGAGGCCGTCCCGAGACCAAAAGTGACCGTCCCCGTGGCGTTGGCAGGAGCCGTTACCACGTAGGTCAGAGTCCGAGCAGTGTTGTCGAAGAACGGCCCCCACTTCACCTTCTTCGTCACACCGTCGAACGCACCGCCGTTGTCAGCCGACTTGAACGTCCAACCGATCGGGAAAACATCTTCCACGGCATAAACGCCCACCGTCGTCGCGGGTGTCGCTTGAATCTTAACGACCACGTCCGCACCCGAGACGTAAAACACCGGTAGCGTGCGCATCGCAAACGGCGGCGTAACTGTTCCAACCGTCAGCGTGCCCGGCTGTAGAATCAGCGCGTAGTTATTGTCATTGCCGCCAGACAGGGTGATGGGGTAGCTCCCCACCGGGCTCGCCGTGGTGGCGGTCGTCGCCGCAGTCGGGGCGGTGTCGATCACACTCGCCGCTTCGCCGTTGACGAAACCCGTGTAAGAAATCGTCAGCGCTGGATTGGCCGCGCCAACATCCTTACTCTTGTCGTCTGCCTTGGCGGTCAGCGGTGCTTTCGTGACCGACAATGTGCCATTGCTGTAAGAGAACGCATAGTTGTCCGACACGGCTCCACCGGGAATGATCGGGTAGGAGCCGACGACGGACGCAGTTGTGGCAGTGGTCGTGGCGGTCGGAGCCGTGCTCAGGGCTGCAGCGGTCTCGCTATTAACGAATCCTGAATAGGCCACCCCGAACGACGGGTTCGCCGCACCGTAGCTGCGCGTCTGGTTGGTCGCCGTTACCGTCAAGGGCGCTTTGTTCACGGCGAAGGTGCGCTCGACAGCCGTCGCCTCGTTGAAATTGGTGTTGCCGGCCTGCGTGGCACTCAGCGTCACATTGCCCGCCGCCGTGATCGTCACCGTGCCCGCGCTGATCGTGGCGGGCCCACTCACGACCGAGATGGCCACCGGCAGGCCACTCGACGCCGTCGCCGACACGGCAAAAGGCGCCGCACCATAAATTCGGTCTGCTGGAGCAGTAAACGTTATCGTCTGATCACTCTTCGCATCAAAATTCGCCGTGAGTGTGCGCGACTGCGACATCGTCACCGTGGTTGCGGCACTGGTCGCACTGGTCACGCCGTCCGCAGGTGTCCAACTCACAAAGCGATAGCCTACCGCCGCAGTCGCCGAAATTGGCGCACTGGCACCAACTACATACGTCCCGGCTCCCGTCGCGGTTCCACCGACTGAGGGGTTGGCCGTAACCGCGAGTGTGACACTTGAGGGCGGACTAGTTATCGCGGAAACTTCCGCCGCCGAGAGCGCACCTTGGTAAATC
>CALRZR010000194.1:0-15231 GCA_943372705.1 Opitutus sp. GAS368
CGTCAGCGACATTAACAACGGCATCTGGCTAAACGACCGCATCCACACGCGCACCATCAACGACGAATCCGCCCGCGCCGAGCTCACCCGTCTGCTGCCCGCCGAGCTCGCCAAATACCCCCACGACGCCCGCCCCGATTTTATGATCACCGTGGGCGGCGTGCCCCACCGCGTTTTCTACGCGAAACTGAACCAGGATTCCTCGCTGCCCGTCGCGTATAAGATCGGCCTCTACTCGTGGAAAAGCGCCCACGAAGCCGAAGCCGATCTCCGCACGCACATCCTCGCCTTCGGCACCCTCACCCTGCTCGGCGCACTCCTCCTCAGCCTCCTCATCGCACACAATCTCTCGATTCCCATCCGCCAGCTCCTCGCCGGCACCGCCGAAATCCGAAAAAATAATTTCCATGTCCGCGTCCCCGTTCGCGAACGCGACGAGTTCGGCCAGCTCGCCGAATCCTTCAACGCCATGGCCGAAGGCCTCGCTCAAAAGGAAAAATACCACCACCTCCTTAACCTCATGGCCGACCGCGAAGTCGCCGAGCAACTCCTCCAGAGCCCCGACGCCCTCGGTGGCGAGACCCGCGAGGTCAGCGTGCTCTTTTGCGACATCCGCGGATTTTCCACGCTCACCGAAGCCATGCCGCCCCAGCAGATCGTCGCGCTGCTCAACGAGCACATGACCGCCCTCACGCCGGTCGTTTACCAACACCACGGCGTCGTCGACAAATACGTCGGCGATATGCTCATGGCCCTCTTCGGCGCTCCGAAAAACTACGGCGACGATGCGATCCACGCGGCCCAATGCGCGCTCCGGCTGATTTCCGCCCGCGACGAACTTAACCGCACGTCCGCCCACAAAATCCAGGTCGGCATCGCCATCACCACCGGCTCCGTCGTCGCCGGCTGCATGGGTTCGCGCGACCGCGTCAGCTACACCGTCCTTGGCGACCGAGTGAACCTCGCCTCCCGTCTCTGCCAACAGGCCGGCAGCATGGAGGTCCTCATCGACGAGACCACCCGCGCCCGCCTCGGCGACCGCGGCGATGTCACTTCCCTGCCCGACATGCACCTCAAGGGCCTCACCGATTCTGTCCACGCCTTCCGCCTCAACGCCATCAAGCCCCCCACCCCCTCGTAACCCCGCCCGTAGCTGCGCCGGTTACGGCGCGGTCCTCTCACGCCACGCGGACATCCCCCTCCGCCCCGCCCCTTTAAACCATGACCACCCCACGTCTTCGCCCCACGCCCTTCCTCGCGTTCGTCTCCCTCCTCGCCGCCCTGCTCGCCGCGCACCTGCCCCTCCGCGCCCAAACCTCACCCGCTTCCCCCGCCGCCCCTGGCGCGGTCTCCGGCCGCGTTTTCCATCCCGCCACCGGCAGCTACGTCGAGGGTGCCCGTGTCACCGTCGAGGGCACCTCGCTGGAAACCTTCACCGACGACGACGGCACCTTCACGCTCGACGGCGTCCCGGCCGGCGATGCGCGTATCCGCATTTTCTACACCGGCTCCGCCCCCCGCCTCGACACCGTGCGCGTCACCGCCGGCCAGACCACCCCGCACGACGTCTCCCTGACCGCCGTCGGCGCAGCCGCCCCGGCCGACCCCTCCGCCGCGGGCCCCGTAAAACTCGACGCGTTTACCGTCGCCTCCTCCAAGGAAATGGAGGGCGCCGCCATCGCCATCAACGAGCAGCGCTTCGCCCCCAACATCAAGAACGTCGTCTCCACCGACGAATTCGGCGCCGTCGCCGAGGGCAACGTCACTGAATTTCTCAAATACCTGCCCGGCGTCACGGTCGACCTCAGCGGCGGCGACGGCCGCACCATCTCGGTCGAAGGCGCGCCCGCCGCCAACACCCCCATCACCCTCGGCGGCATCGGCCTCTCCAGCCCCACCGGCACCGGCCGCGGGATCGAGGTCGGCTTTTTTAACCTCAACAACATCTCCCGTATCGAGGTTTCCCATTCACCCACGCCGGACTCCCCCGGCAAGTCCCTCGCCGGCTCCATCAATCTCGTCCCGCGCAGCTCCTTCGAACGCTCCCGTCCGGTCTTCAACGGTTCGCTCTACCTCCTCATGCGCGACGACCACCGCGATCTCGGCAAGGGCGCCGCGATGTATCGCGACCGCCGCGAGAAGGTGTGGCCCGGCGCGGACTTTTCCTGGATCGTCCCTGTCAACAAACGCTTCGGCTTCTCCGTCGCCGCCGGCGCCTCCACGCAATACTCCAGTCAGGACCGCTCCGTGAACACGTGGCGCGGCAACAGCGCCGTCACCAACGGCACCGCCACCGCCGTCGGTGCGTTTCCCAACACCGTCCCCGGCCGCCCCTACCTCTCGGCCTATCAGGTAAACGACGCCCCCAAGGAATCCGACCGCGACTCCCTCGGCCTCACGCTCGACTTCCGACTCTCCGCCCGCGACCGCGTCGCCCTGTCGTATCAGTATTCCTCCTTCGACGGCTGGATCTCCTCGCGGCAGATTCTCTTCGCCCCCACGCAGATCGTCGCCTCGTCCATCTCCCCCACCTCCGTGCAGGGCGTCGCCGGCGTCGGCGTCGTGACGCTCACCAACGGCAACAACCGCGTGCGCGAAAACCGCACCTACATGCCAACCTTCACCTGGCGGCACGACGGCCCGCTCTGGAAACTCGATTTCGCCACCGGCCGCAGTTACGGCAAAAACGCCATCCGCGACATGGACAAGGAGCGCTTCCTCTCCGTCACCGCGCGCCGCACCGGCGTCACGATCGGCTTCGAGGACACCGGCTATCTCCGTCCCGGCGTCGTCACCGTGGTCGACAACACGACCAAGAATCCGCTCAACCCCTACCTCCTCTCCAATTACGCGCTCAACACCCTCGTCTCCACTCCGCAGCGCGCCTCCGACATCAACTTTACCGCCACCGGCAACGCGAGGCGCGACTTCGTCTGGCAGGTTCCTTTCACGCTCCGCACCGGCCTCGATTTCCGTCAGACGCGGCGCGACAGCCGCTCCTGGACCTCTACCTACACTTACCGCAACAACACCGTCAACGGCACTGCCGCCCCTTTCCTCGATCCGGTCTTCTCCACGCGTTTTGCGCCCTTCGGTTTCCCGCAGATCCAGCATCTCGATTCCCAGGAAGTCTTCGCCTACTGGCGCACGCACCAGAGCGAATTCACGCTCGACGAAAACAACCTCTACCGCACCGGCGTCACCAATTCCAAGTTCGCCGAGGAGTCCGTTGCCGCCACCTACCTCCGCGGCGATGTCGCCCTCCTCGACCGCCGGCTCCTCCTCGTCGGCGGCCTGCGCGCCGAGCAGACCAATATCCGGGCCGACGGCCCGCTCACCGATCTCACGCTCAACGTCCAGCGCGACGCCGCCGGCAATCCGCTCCGCACCGCCGCCGGCGCCGTCATCCCGATCACGACCAACGCCCTCGAGACCTCGAAGCTCACCTTCCTCGAGCGCGCCGCCCACGTGCAGAAGGAGTATCTCCGCCTCTTCCCCTCGCTCAACGCCACTTATCATCTCCGGGAAAATCTCCTCCTCCGCGCTGCCGTATCCACGAGTATTGGACCGCCCGACTTCAACCAATACTCCGGTGGCCTCACCCTCCCCAACACCGACAACCTCCCCGCCGCCAACAACCGCATCGTCGTCAACAACGCCGCCATCAAACCCTGGACCGCCAACACCATGAAGGTGCGCCTCGAATACTATTTCGAGGGCGTCGGCCAGGTTTCCGTCGGCGCGTTCCGCCGCCATTTCAAAAACTTTTTCGTCGGCACCGTCTTTCAAGCCACGCCCGAATTCCTTTCCCTCTACGGCCTCGATGCCGGCGAGTATGGCGCCTACGACGTGAGCACCCAGCGCAACGCCACCGAGACGGTCCGCATGGAAGGCCTTGATGTCAGCTACCGCCAGTCGCTCACCTTCCTTCCTCGCTGGGCGCGTGGCCTCCAGGTCTTCGCCAACGGCAGCCTCCAGCGCTCCAACGTCGTGCGCGGCCAACTCGCCGGCAACGCCTTCAACGAGATCCCGCGCAACGCCGCCTGGGGATTCAGTTTCACGCGTCCCCGCTACAACCTGCGCCTCAACTGGACGTGGCGCGCCGATCAGAACCAAGGCCCGGTTACCGGCCTCGGCATCGAGCCCGGCACCTTCAACTACACACCCGGCTACACCAAACTCGACGTCCTCGGCGAAATCTCCCTGCGCAAAAATCTCCAACTCTTCGCCAACCTCCGCAACGTCACTGACGTCCCCGACAAAGGCACCACCGTCGGTCCTTCTACCCCGCAACACGCCACCCTCCGCTTCGTCGAACGCTACGGCTCCCTCTGGACCCTCGGCATCAAAGGCACCTTCTAACCAGCGCCGTCCCACCGCTCTTCCGGTAGCCGCACCGGTTACGGTGCGGTCCGAAATCCTCCCTTCCCGGACCGGCGGTTTCCCAACCGCCGCCCTCCGTCTTCGCCCCCCTCTCCGACCGGAAACAGCCCTTGCGGCCATCTCTCTCGCCCCTACCGTCCGACCATGAGCCTCGCCGAACTTCGCCTGCTTCCCCCGCACGAAAAGCTCATCATCATCGAAACCCTTTGGGCCGATCTCGCCGCCGATGAAGCGTCGTTCGCGAGTCCCCCTTGGCACGCCGAAGAACTCCGCAAAACGGAAGCTGCCCTCGCCTCCGGCCGCGTGGAATCGCTCGACTGGGCCGAAGCGAAAAAAGAACTCCGCCAACGCTTCGAATGAAGGTCCGCATCCTTCGACCCGCGCTCGAAGACTTGGCCGCAGGTCGCAAATTCTACGATCTGCAAGCCGCCGGAGTCGGCGGCTATTTTTTCGACAGCCTGTTTGCCGAAATCGACTCCCTCGTTCTCTACGCCGGCATTCACCGCGTCCACTTCGGCTACCATCGCCTGCTTGCCCGCCGCTTTCCCTACGCCGTTTACTATCGGGTCAACGGCAACGAAGCCGTCGTCCATCGCGTGCTCGATTGTCGCCGCGACCCGCACGCGCATCGCCAAGCTCTCGACGCAAGTCGCTGATTTTTATTTTTCGTCCATGACTCCCGAACAAAATCTCACCCGCCTCGCCCTCGTCCTCCCGCCCGCGCCGAAACCCGTCGCCGTCTACCGCCCCGTCGTTGTCGTGCAGGGCCTCGCCTACGTCTCCGGCCACGGTCCCGTCCGCACCGATGGCTCCCTCATCACCGGCCGCGTCGGCGCCGACCTCGATCTCACCGCCGGCCACGCCGCCGCCCGCCAAGTCGGCCTCGCCATCCTCGCGAATCTCCGCGCGCACTTCGGCTCCCTCGACCGCGTCCACCGCGTCATCAAACTCCTCGGCATGGTCAACTCCGCGCCCGATTTCTACGACCATCCGAAAGTCATCAACGGCTGCTCCGAGCTCTTCGCCGAAATCTGGGGCCCCGACCTCGGCATCGGCGCCCGCAGCGCCGTCGGCATGGGCCCCCTCCCCGGCAACATCGCCGTCGAAATCGAAGCCATTTTTGAAGTCAGTAGCTGAGAGCCAAGAGCTCAGAGCTGAGAGAAAAACATCCAAACCTTACGTTCATGTCCGACTCCGTCGCCACTTCGCTCTCAGCTCTCAGCTCTGAGCTCTCAGCTATACCCTCCCCTTCCCTCCTCGTCTACCCCGACCGCATTGAGGAAAATCTCCGCCGCATGATCGCCCGCGTCGGCAGCCCCGCGCGCCTCCGCCCGCATCTCAAGACCCACAAGCTCCCCCAAGTCATCGCGCTCCAAGTCTCCCTTGGCATCACCAAAGCCAAGTGCGCCACCATCGCGGAAGCCGAGATGGCCGCGCGCGCTGGCGCCACCGACATCCTCATCGCCGCCCAGCTCGTCGGCCCCAACGTCCCCCGCCTCCTCGCGCTCCAACGCACCTTTCCCGCCATCGCCTTCTCCACCATCGCCGACGACCCCGGCGCCCTCGCCGCGCTCGCCTCTGCCGCCCAAGCCGCCGGCACGACCATCGAAGTCCTCCTCGACCTCGACGTCGGCATGGCCCGCACCGGCATCGTCCCCGGCCCAACCGCCACCGAGCTCTACCGCACCCTCGCCACTACGCCGGGCCTCCGTGCCGGCGGTCTCCACGCCTACGACGGTCACCTCCGCCACTCCGTCCTCGCCGAGCGCATCGCCGCCGCAGCCGACGGCATCGCGCGCGTCGAATCCCTCCGCGATTCCCTCACCCACTCCGGCCTCCCCGTCCCGCGCCTCGTCTACGGTGGCACGCCCACCTTCGCCGTCCACGCGCCGCGCACCACCCACGACGCCACCCTCGAGTGCAGCCCCGGCACCTGCGTCCTTTGGGACGCGTCCTACTCCACTCAGGTCCCTGATCTCGATTTCCTCCACGCCGCCGTCCTCCTCACACGCGTGATCAGCCGGCCCGGCACCAATCGCCTCTGCCTCGACCTCGGCCACAAATCCGTCGCCAGCGAAATGCCCCACCCGCGCGCGATTTTTCCCGCGCTCCCCGACGCCCGCGCCGTCACGCACAGCGAAGAACACCTCGTAATCGAGACCGCCCGCGCCGCCGACTTCCCCGTCGGCACCGCCCTTTACGCGCTCCCCTGGCACATCTGCCCCACCGTCGCCCTCCACGACCGCGTGCACATCATCCGCGCCAACCGCCTCGTCGACGAATGGCCCGTCACCGCCCGCGCCCGCCGCCTCACTCTCTAAAAATTCGCCGTCGCCCCGCCCGCGCCTCGCCGATCAGGCGAGGCCCGCACACTCCCACCCGCCCTCTCGCCTCCGAAAGATCAGCGTAAATTAGCGGTTCGCCAACTCTGCCGTTTTCTTCTCCCCGCCCCCGGATGCCCACCGCCTCAACCCTCTCGCCCGTTTCGCTCCTCCTCCTCGCCCTTACCGCCATCGCCCTCCTCGTCGCGCTGGTCACGTGGCGGAAACTCAACGCCTTCGTCGCCCTCCTGCTGGCCGCGCTACTCGTAGGTATCGGCGCCGGCCTGACGCCTCTCGCCACCCTTAAGGCGTTCCAAGACGGCCTTGGCGCCACCCTCGGCGGCATCGCTGCCGTCATCGCCCTCGGCGCCATGCTCGGCAAACTCCTCGCCGAATCCGGCGGCGCCCACGTCCTCGCCGAACGCTTCAGCTCCTTCTTCGGACCTTCGCGCGCGGTCGTTTGCATCATCACCCTCGCCGTGATCGTCGGCCTCGTCACGTGGTTCACCGTCGGCCTCCTCCTACTCCTGCCCGTCCTCATCTCGCTCACGCACGCCACGCGCCGTCCCTTTCTCACCCTCGCTCTCCCGCTGATCGCCGTGCTCGGCACGATGCACTGCCTCACCCCGCCGCACCCCGGTCCCGTGGTCGCGCTCGACGCCCTCGGCGCCAACACCGGCCTCGTCCTCGCCTACTCGCTTCTCCTCGGTCTCCCCGCCACTCTCCTCGGCGGCCCCTTGCTCGCCCGCTGGGTCACCCCGCGTCTGTCCGTCGCCACACCGCCGCTCGCCTCTGCCGAAACCACCTCCCGCCCGCGTCCCGGTTTCGCCGGCACCGCCTTCGTCGTCGCGCTCCCCATCGCGCTCATGCTGCTCGCCTCCGCCGCGGAGCTGACCCTGCCCGCCGGCCACTCCACCCGCGCCGCCCTCACGTTCATCGGCCATCCCGTCACCGCCCTCGCCCTCGCGCTCTTCGCCGCCTTTGTGATCTTCGGCCGCGCCGCCCGCTTCACCCGCCCCCAACTCCTCGGCTTCACCGAGCAAAGCGTCGCGAGCATCGGCATGACGCTCCTCGTCGTCGGCGCCGGCGGTGGCTTCGCCCGCGTCCTCCGCGAAGCCGGCGTCGCCTCCGCCCTCGGCAACCTCGCCGGCCAACTCCACCTGACTCCACTCGTCTACGGCTGGCTCATCGCCGCCTTCATCCGCGTCGCCACCGGCTCCGCCACCGTCGCGATCACCACCGCCGCGGGTCTCCTCGCGCCGCTCCTCGCCACGCAGCCCGACCTCAACCGCGAACTCCTCGTCGTCTCCCTCGGCTTCGGCTCGCTCGTCGCCTCGCACCTCAACGACGGGGGCTTCTGGATCGTGAAAGACTGCCTCGGCCTCACCGTCGGCCAAACCCTCCGCACGTGGACGCTCGCCACCACCATCGCGAGCCTCACCGGCCTCGCCCTCACCCTCCTCCTCAGCCTGTTCCTCTAAGTCCTCCTCTCACCGCTCACCGCAGGCGCCACCTCCGAAACCTCGTATTCAAACTCCTCGTTCGCTCAGTGCTCTCTGCGTCCGAGCTCCCTGTCCTCTGTGACCCCTGCCTTGGTCGTTCAGCCAAGATTTAGTTCACCTCCTTCTCAGCTTTTTCCTCTAAACGCCTCGCCCCCTTCTGCCCCGGTCCCCTTTTCGTGTAGTTCGTGTATTTCGTGGGCACCACTTCGTCCTTCCTTCTCTCCCTCTTCCGCGCCATGCCCCCGCCCCTGATCTTCGACGCCCACCTCGACCTCGCGATGAACGCCATCGAGTGGAACCGCGATCTCACCCGCCCCCTCGCCGAGATCCGCGCGCGTGAAGCCCACCTCCGCGACAAACCCGACCGCGGCCACAGCACCGTTTCCCTCCCCGAACTCCGCCGCGGCCGCGTCGCCGTCTGCGTCGCCACCCAACTCGCCCGCCTCGAACACGACGCCTACAGCCCCGTCTTCGGCTGGCGCTCTCCCGCCCAAGCCTGGGCCATGACCCAAGCCCAACTTGCCTGGTATTGCGCCATGGAGGAAGCCGGCGAAATGACCGCCATCCGCACCCGCGCCGAACTCGAAGCCCACCTCGCGCTCTGGCAGCCCACGGCACCTCTCCCAGCCGACCCGTCCCCTCCGTCAGCCACATCCCCTTCTTCCTCTGCCTCCCCTCGTTCCCATTCCTCCCCTTCCACCGCAGCCCCCACCACCGCCGCCCTCCCCATCGGCTACCTCCGCAGCCTCGAAGGCGCCGACTCCCTGATCACGCCCGCCCACCTCGCCCGCGCCCACGCCGACGGCCTCCGCGCCCTCGGCCCCGCGCACTACGGTCCCGGTGTCTACGCGCAAGGCACCAGCTCCACCGGCCCGTTTCCCGCGCGCGGCCTCGACCTCCTCCGCGCCGCCGATGACCTCGGCCTCATCCTCGACGTCACCCACCTCAGCGACGACTGCTTCTGGCAAGCCCTCGACCGCTACCGCGGCCCGATCTGGGCCAGTCACCACAATTCCCGCACCCTCGTCCCGCACCAACGCCAGCTCGCCGACGACCAGTTCCGCGCCCTCGCCGCCCGCGGCGCTGTCGTCGGCGTCTGCCTCGACGCCTGGATGATGCTTCCGAACTGGACCCGCGGCCAAACCACCCCGCAGTCCACGCAGCTCCACCTCACCACCCTCGTCGATCACCTCGATCACTACTGCCAACTCGTCGGCAACGCCCACCACGTCGGCCTCGGCAGCGACCTCGACGGCGCCTTCGGCACCGAACAAACCCCGCTCGAACTCGATTCGATCGCCGACCTCCAAAAACTCCCCGCCCTCCTCCGCGCCCGCGGCTACAGCGAGGAAGATATCACCGGCATCCTCAGCGAAAACTTCCTCCGCTTCCTCCGCACCGCGCTGCCCTAAGCCGCCGCGTTCCTCAAATCCGTTCACCGCCCGAGCCCACACGCCTCGCCGATTAGGCGAGGCCCGCACGCCCTCGACCGCCGCCGCTTCCGAAAATTAGCGCAAATTAGCGTTCAAACCTCCGTAGCCTCGGCGCTGTCTTCGTCTCGCTGCGCTCCCTCCACTTAATTTTCCCCGATGCTCGTCATAACCATCCGTGTTCATCCGTGAAATCCGTGGTTAAAAACTCCGTCATTCGCCTCTGCGCAGCCATCCTCCGCCTTCTCGTCCTTACTTTCACTTTCTCACTCACGCTCACTTTCACCACCGCCTCCCCCGCCGCCGAAATCCCCGCCGCCCGCCTCGACCGCGGCCAAGCCCTCTACGCCCAGCACTGCGCTCCCTGCCACCAACTCAACGGCGCCGGCCTCCCCGGCTCGATCCCGCCCCTCGCGCAATCCGACTTCCTCGCCGCCGATCTTCCCCGCGCCCTCCGCGCGGTCCTTGAAGGCCTCAAAGGCCCGATCACCGTCAACGGCGCGCACTACGACGGCGTCATGCCGCCAGCCCTACTCAACGACTCCGCGCTCGCCGACGTCTTTACCTATATTCTCAACACGTGGGGCAACCCCGGCGGCCTCATCCTCCCCGCCACCGTGCGCGCAGTCCGCGCCCAAACCGCCCACCCCACGTTTGAGTCTCAGGCCCTCGCCCTCGATTTCCCCCCGCTCCCACCCCCGCCCGCCGGCTTCATCCTTCGCGAAGTTGTCCGCCTCCCGCAAAAAGGCGTGCGCCTCGCCAGCGACGGCACGGGCCGTTCCCTCTTCGTCCTCTCCGAAACTGGCGACGTCTGGCACCTCGACCTCACCTCCGGCGCCATCCGCCAACACTTCGTCGCGTCCGCCTACCTCGAGCACCGCCCCGGCGACCTCGGCGCCCCGCTCTTCGTCCTTGCGATGACCTTCGGACCCGACGGTCGCCTCTACATCGCTTCCAACCAGCAAAACGCCGCCACCCTCCCCGCCCAAAACCTCATCACGATCTACCGCACCACCACCACGACGGCCGACGGCCTCCCTGCCGAACCGCGCCCGTGGTTTCAAACGCACTACGACGGCCGCCCCTCCTTCATCCACGCCGTCGAACACATCGCCTTCGGCCCCGACGGCCACCTCTACGTCGGCAACGGCGCCCGCACCGACGGAGGCTTTTCCGACCCCGAGGGCAAATTCGCCGGCGGCGGCGAGACACCCCTCACCGCCGCGATCTGGCGCCTCGACCCCCGCGCCGAAAATCCCGCCATCGAGATCTTCGCCCGCGGCCTCCGCAATCCCTACGGCTTCTGCTGGAACGACCGCGGCGAAATGCTCGCCACCGAAAACGGCCCCGATGCCGACTCCCCCGAGGAACTCAACCTCATCGAGCGCGGCCGCCATTACGGCTTCCCCTACCAATTTTCCGACTGGACGAAAAAAGCCTACCCGCGCACGCCCGACACCCCACCCGGCCTCACCTTCACTCTCCCCATCCCCAACCTCGGCCCCGACGGTGGCTTCAACTCCTCCACTCCGTCCGCGCCCGACACCACTCCTGCCGCGCCCCTCTACACCTTCGATCCCCACTCTTGCCCCGGCGGCATCGTCTACCTCGGCGACGATTTTCCCGCCGGCTACCGCGGCACCTACCTCCTCGCCCGCTTCGGCAATTTCCTCAAGACCCCGCGCGACCACGTCGGCTTCGACATCCTCCGCGCCACGCTCTCCCGCGACGCCGCCGGTCGCTACCAAGCCCACATCCACACCATCCTCGCCCCCCTCGGTCGCCCCATCGACGTCCACCAAAGCGGCCGCGGTAAAATCTACATCCTCGAATATTCCCGCGGCACCAAAAACGGCATCTCCTTCGCCCCACCCGGCCGCATCCTCGAACTCGCCGTCGCCCCATGAAAAACCTCCCCGTAGGGGCGCGCCTCGTGCGCGCCTTCCTCGCTTTGACTTTCGCGCTTACTCTCGCCCCGCGGTCCCCCGCGGCCGATCGCCCCCGCCTCCCCGCTTGGCGCGAACGCATGGCCCCACTCGTCCCGCCTACCTACGTCGCCCGCCACACCGGCACCGCCACGCCGCTCAACATCGACGGCCAACTCGACGATCCCGCCTGGGCCACCGCCCCGTGGACCACCGACTTCGTCGACATCGAGGCCGACGCCAAACCGAAGCCCCGCCACCGCACCCGCGCCAAAATTATCTGGGACGACACCTACCTCTACATCGCCGCCGAACTCACCGACCCGCACCTCTGGGCCACGCTCACGCAGCACGACGCCGTCATTTTCCAAGACCCCGATTTCGAAGTCTTCCTCGACCCCGAAGGCGACACCCACGCCTACTACGAATTCGAACTCAACGCCCTCAACACCGGCTGGGACCTCTTCCTCCCCAAGCCCTACATGGACGGTGCCAAAGCCAACAACGCCTGGGAAATCCCCGGCCTCAAAACCGCCGTCCATCTCCGCGGCACCCTCAACAATCCCTCCGATACCGACACCGGCTGGACGCTCGAGATCGCCTTCCCCTGGACCGCGTTTGAGCCTCCCTCCAGCACCGCCACCATCGCTCCCCGGGCACCGACTGAAGGCACCCAATGGCGCATGAACTTTTCCCGCGTCCAGTGGCAGGCCACCACCGCCGCCGGCCGCTACGAAAAACCCCCGAACACACCCGAGAACAACTGGGTCTGGTCCCCACAAGGCGTGATCGACATGCACCGCCCCGAGATGTGGGGTCGCGTCCACTTCACCCGCGGTCCCGCGCCCGAGCCCGTCGCCGTCACCCCGGTCCCCGGCCTCGCAGCGCGTAACACCGCCCTCGATTTCTACTACGCCCAACTCGACTACCACCGCACGCACCGCCGCTGGGCCACCACCTTCACCGAACTCAACTGGTCCGCCCCCGCCACGCTCACCACCGCGCCCGTCTTCACGCCGTCCCCCGACGCCACCGGCTACGAATTCTCCGTCCCCTTCAACGACGGCGCGACCCGCCGCACCTGGACCATCCGCCAAGACCGCCGCCTCACTCTGGAAACTCACCGCGACCAATCCGCCACCAACGGCGTGCTCCGCCCGTGAGTCATCATCCCCCGGCTGAGATGACACGCCTGCCGCCCGCCGGGGACATTGACACCCCGATGTGTCACACCAGTGTGTCACACATGAAAACCACGACCATCCGCGAACTGAAACACGACACTTCGACGGTGCTCTCGTGGGTGGCCGGCGGGGAGTCGGTCGAGGTGCGGCGGCACCGCGAACCGGTCGCCATCCTCACGCCCGTGCGTCGCGCCGCCCGGGTTGCCCGACCGGACTTTGCCGCGCGGCTAAAGTCGATCTACGGAAAATCCTCGGCCACGGTCACTGGCACCGAGCTAATCTCCGAGGCACGCGGCGACTCGTGAGCGCCTACCCCGACACGGGCTTTCTGTGCTCCCTCTATGCGCCCGATGCGCATAGCACCCGGGCCGCGGCCCGGATGGCCCGGCAGCCCCTGCCGTTGCCCTTCGTCTGGCTCCATCAACTCGAACTGCGCAATGCGCTTCGGCTGCGTGTGTTTCGCCGGGAGATCACCCCGGCGCAGCGCGAAGCGGCTCTCAACCTGATGCTCGCTGATCTCGCCGGCGGCGTGTTGGTAAACGCGAGCCCGCCGCTCGCCGCCGTCATGACCGAAGCCGAACGACTCAGCGCGCTGCACTCCGAGCATCTCGGCACCCGCAGCCTCGACATTCTCCATGTGGCTTCGGCGCTCGTGCTGGGCTCGACCGACTTTCTCACGTTCGACCAGCGTCAGTCAGCACTCGCCAAGGCCACCGGGCTCAAAGTGCCCGCGCTTTAGCACGCATCAATCGCCCTCTCCTGGATAAAATTCTTTTTCCCAGAGCGCACCAACGTCCAGACCGGGGTCACGGAGCCAAACACCTCGCCCGCTCTGTGCCCTCTGTGGGCTGGCTCCGAGCTCCCTGTGACAAAAATTCCGTTCAAGGTGAGTGCGAAATATTCAGGTTAGCGACCGGGCACCCGCAACACGTCACAGCGAGCCCCGCGCATGCCGCACACTTGCCGTCACCTCGCCGCACCCGCACAACTGCCCCGGTGAACCCCTCCGCCCCGCGCTTCCTCCTTCTCCGCACCCTCTGTGCCCTCGCCGCCGCGATTTCACTCGCACTTTCCGCGCTCTCGCTCCCCGCCGCCGAAGCCCCCAAACCCCGCCACGGCACCAAACTCGTCATCGTCAACGACGATGGCTTCAGCGCCTTTTACAGCGGCCGCTACAAAAATGCCGACGACCTCCGCCGCCAGGTAGCGCTCTATGCCGACACCTCCGTCGCCGTCTTCGAATGGTGCATCACCTCCGGCAGCCGCGTGAATTTCCCCTCGCGCACCTCCGAACTCATCGGCGCCGGCGTCACCGACTTCGGCCGCCGCGGTGACCAACTCGCCGCCGACACCCTTCGCCGTCTCGCCGCCGAGGGCACCGACACCCTCGACGTCGTCGCCAGCGCCTGTCGCGCCCACGGCATTCGCTGCTACGCCAGCACGCGCATGAACGGCGACTACCCCGCCTCGCCCAAGGACGATTCACTCACCCGCCAGTTCAACAGCGATTTCTGGCGCGCGCATCCCGAGTTCCGCATCCGCGGCCCCAAAGGCGAAGACCGCACCAAACTCTCCTACGCCTACCCCGAGGTCCGCGCCTTCAAACTCGCCATTCTCCGCGAAGCCGCCGCCCGCGACATTGACGGCATCGCCCTCGATTTCCTCCGCCACCCGCCATTCTTCGGCTTCGAGGAGCCGATGGTAAACGCTTTCCGCGCCCGCCACGGCATCGACCCGCGCCCGCTCCCCGTCACCGATCCCCGCTGGGGCCCGATCCGCGGCGAGTTCATGACCACCTTCCTCCGCGATACGCGCAAACTCCTCGACGCCGCCGGCGCGAAACACGGCCGCCACCTCGGTCTCTCCGCGCGCATCGACCACCGCGAATACGCCGTTCTCGGCTGCGATATCGCCACGTGGCTCAAAGAGGGCCTCCTCGACTATCTCGTCGTCGGCCAACGCACGCTCGGCGGCTACGAATTCGATCTCGCGCCCTTCGTGAAACTCGCGCGCGACGCCGGCACCGGCTGTGCCGTCCTCTTCGGCGAAGAAGGCATCGTCTCCGGCCACGACCGCACCGCCGCCGAAGACAAACTCATCGCCGCCGGCAAAATGGTCGCCCCGAAACGCGACAGCCTCCCACTCGAAAAATACCGCGCCCGCGCCGCCCGCTGGTATGCCGCCGGTGCCGACGGCATTCATCTCTTCAACGAATCCGACCGCTCCGTCATGCGCGCCCTCGGCACCGCGCCCCCGGCCAACCCGTAGCAGCGAGCACCAGCAAGCCGACCTCGCCCCTCTGCCCGTAGCGGCGAGCGCCAGCGAGCCGACGAAAACCGCTCCGCCCGCGACTACTTCTTCCCGCTTTTTCCTGTCCCTCCCCGCGCGCACCGCGTTCACTCGGCCTGCCCCTCCCGATGCTTCCCCCGCTCATCGCCCCCTCGCTGCGTGCGCCCCTCTACCACCGCCTCCGCGCCACGCCGAGT
>CALRZR010000195.1:0-15147 GCA_943372705.1 Opitutus sp. GAS368
TCCGGCCGCGTGCGCCGGCTCGACGGCGATCACACGCACGTCGGGACGCAGCGCTTTGACGACGGTCACGATGCCCGCGAGCAGGCCGCCGCCGCCCACGGGCACGACGAGGGTGTCGAGGTGCGGGGTTTGTTCGAGGATTTCGAGGGCGAGCGTGCCTTGGCCGGCGATGACGTTGAGGTCGTCGAAGGGATGCACGAGCGTCGCGCCCGCGGCGTCGGCGAGAGTGATGGCGTGGAGCTGCGCGGCTTCGAAGCCATCGCCGTGGAGCACGACCTCGGCCCCGAGGCCGCGGCATCGCGTGATCTTCACCGCGGGCGCGTTCGCAGGCATCACGACGGTCACGCGCACGCCGAGCTGGGCGCCGTGGTAGGCAAGGCCGAGCGCGTGGTTGCCGGCGGAGGCGGCGACGACGCCTTGGGCGCGTTGTTCGGCGGTGAGACAGAGGAGCGCGTGGCGCGCACCGCGCTCTTTGAACGAGCCGGTGCGCTGGAGATCGTCTCGTTTCAACCAGAGCTCCATGCCGACAATCTCCGAGAGCGCCGGTGCGATGAGGCACGGCGTGAGTCGAAGCCCGGTCGCGAGGCGACGGCGGGCGGCTACTACATCAGCGAGGCTGAGGGCCGGGAGGGTGGTGGTGTTCATGGGCGGAAAAACAAAAAGCCCTGAGCGGTGATGCTCAGGGCTTCGGAAAGGGAGTGGTTGCTTGTCTCGTTTTATTCAGCCACGCGCCGCCGCCCTGATTCGGGAAGAATCATAATAAGGACGGCCATAATGACGCTGCGGAGACTCATGTGCTGGGCCGAAGAGAACAGCGGAGGTCCGGCTTGTCGAGGGACGAGTCGCCGGATGACAGAGTTGCGCGGCGACTTTTCGGCGAGACACCGCGCGGGGTTGGTCGCAGCGTCGCGAGCATGTCTTCCCTGCCCCGTATCCGCATCCTCGCCACCGGCGGCACCATCGCGGGCGCCCAGACGACGGGCGGGCGCGGCTACCGCGCCGGAAAATTCTCCATCGACACGCTCGTCGCCGCGGTGCCCCAGCTCGCGGCCCTCGCCGACCTCGAGGTCGAGCAGGTCGCGGCGATCGGCTCGCAGGATATGGACGAAACGGTGTGGCGGAAACTCGCGGCGCGCACCGAGGCCGCGCTCGCCGAGCCGGAGATCGCGGGCGTCGTGATCACGCACGGCACGGACACGATGGAGGAGACGGCGTTTTTCCTGAACCTCGTCGTGCGCTCGGAAAAACCCGTGGTGCTCGTGGGCGCAATGCGGCCGGCGACGGCGATCAGCGCGGACGGGCCGATGAATCTCTACAACGCCATCGCCGTCGCCGCCCAACCCGCCGCGCGCGGCCGCGGCGTGCTCGTCGTCGCCAACGACGAGATCCATTTCGCGCGCGAAATCGCGAAGACCAACACGACGCAGGTCGGCACGTTTGCGAGCGGCCACCGCGGGCTCGCGGGTCTGGTGAACGCCGGCCGCCTCCATCTCTACGCGCCACCCGTGCGGCGCCACACCGGACAGAGTGAATTTGCGCTTGCGGAACTCACCGCGTTGCCGCGCGTGGATATCGTGTATTCACACGCCGGCATGGGCCGCGAGTTGATTGATGCGGCGGTGCGCGCCGGCGCGCGCGGGCTCGTGATCGCCGGGGTGGGCGACGGCAACCTCGGTGCGGTGGCACTCGCCGCGGCGGCTGATGCGGCCAAAGCCGGCGTCGCCATCGTGCGCAGCTCGCGCACGGGCGGCGGCGTCGTGGAGCGCAATATCGAGGTCGACGACGATGCCTTCGGCTTCATCGCCGCCGACGAATTGAACCCGCAGAAAGCCCGCGTGCTCCTCATGCTCGCGCTCACGCGCACTCGCGACGCGCGGGCGCTGCAGGCGTTGTTTTTCGCGTATTGAACGCGGCCCGATTTTCCCGATGCACAGCGGCACTTTTCAACTACCGGTTTTCTTCGATCTCGGCGCGACGTTCGCGTTTGCGCTCACGGGCGCGCTCGCGGCGATCAAGCGCGGCTACGACATCGTGGGCGTGTTTTTCCTCGCGCTCGTGTCGAGCATCGGCGGCGGGCTCATCCGCGACGGCGTGTTTATCCCGGGCACGGGCGCGACGCCGCTGCTCACCGACGCGCGCTACATCGAGCTGATTCTGGCGGCGACCGTCGCGGGCGCGTTGTTCGGCGGACACGTGAAAAAATTTCACCGGCTCATCGCGGTGATCGACGCGCTGGGGCTCGGCGCCTACGCGGCCTTCGGCACGCAAAAAGGCCTCGTCGCGGGTCTCGCGGTGCCGGCGGCCATCCTGGTGGGCGTGATCAACGCCGCGGGCGGCGGTCTCCTGCGAGATATCATCACGCGACAGGAACCGCTGGTCTTCAAACCGGGACAATTCTACGTGCTGACCGCGTTGGCGGGCGCCGTGGTGTTTGTGTTTCTCACCGTGCAGCTCGATCTCGAAGCGACGCTCGCCGCGCTCATCACGATCGTGGCGACGTTTGTGTTTCGCGTGATGACGATCGTCTTCAACTGGCGCACCACCCCGGTGGGCAATCCGGGCGACGGCGACGTGTTGCCGTAGCCCCCGGCGCGCGGGGCCGGCTGTGCGAGCCGCGCCGGCGCGCCTAGTATTTCACACTCAGCTCGGCGTTGTTGAGCGCGAGCGTGTAGCTGTAGCGGGAAATATGTTTCACGCGGACGAAGACGGGATTGCCGTTCACACGGGCCTTGAGAACGTCGCCTTCCTTGTAGGGCACCTGGTTGATGATGAGGTGGCCGATGCCGTTGATCTGAATTGTGCCCGCCACCTTGAGCGTCGTCGCGGCGGCCTGGAGCATCTGGAAGTCGGTGCCGGAGGTAACGGGCTTGGCGGGTGCTGCAACCGCGGCGCTGCCAGCCGGGCGGCCCTTGACCGGTTCCGCGGGCGCGGCGCCGGCAGGACGAAACGGGTTTTTGCGCGGATCGGCCACCGGCGGAGCATCGTTGCGATGGCCGAGCAATGCGGCGATGCGGTCGCGGACTTGCTGAAACCGTGGCGTCAGCGTCGGCGGCGCCGGAGCGACCGGAGTTTTGGCTGCGGATGCAGGCGCTTTTTTATCCGCCTCGGGCGGAGTCGTCACCGGAACCGACGCGACATTTTGCACTGGCGCGAGGACCGGCGCGGGCGCGGCGGGCGCAGTGCCCGGAGCGGCCGGCCGCTCGGGAACGTAAACTTCCTCGACCGCGGACTCGGCGGGCGCCGGGCCCGTGCCGGGCGGCACTTCGGCGGGCGGCTGCGCGACGAGCCCGCCCGCCAAAGCGGTCAGGACGAGCAGCAGGGGGATGGCGCGGGCGGGGTTCATTTCTTGCCGAGGAGTTCGAGGCTCAGGTCGAGGGAGACGCCGCCTTCGGATTCGCGCCGGCTAAAGCTGAAAGCGGTGATGTTGGCGAGGCGCGGACCGGTCTCGATCGCGAACAGAAAGGCCGAAACCTGTTCGTAGGTGCCGACGACGCGCAGGGTGTAGGGCACGCGCCGGTAGAGCGCACTCGAATCGGCAGCGGGCGATGAGAGCGGGTGCAGTTCGGGCAGCCGGGCTTTCGTCTGCTCCTCGAATTTGTAGAAGTAGAACGCGTTTTCCGCGAGATTGGAGTCGATCACGAGGTTCTCCTCGATGCGTCGCGCGGCTTCTTTGACGGTGGCGAGTTCCTGACGTTGGGTGGAGCCGCCGACAAGCAAGGCCAGCATCGCTTCGCCTTCTTTCGCCCGATCCACCCGCGCAGTCTCGAGGTCGGTATTTTGCCCGGAGAGAATCCACGCCGTGCCGGCCGACAGCAACGTGATGGCGACGCACGCCGCGCAGAACGGGTAACGGCGCAACAAGAGGAGGAGAGGTTCGAAGCGCGCGTTCATGGCTTCGTGGTCTTCAGGCGGAACGTGAGCTCAAAATTCAGCAATTCGGCGGCGCCGCTGCCGCCACCGCCGCGGTCCAAGCTCGTGAGCGCGATCTCGCGGAAGAGCGGACCGATCTTTTCGTCGGTCTTGAGCTGCCTCGTGTAGTTGCCGAGCAGCATCGCGGCACGCTGGGAATTTTCGCGCACGTAGCCGCGCACGACAATACCGGCCTCGGTCCAGTCGATCGTGTCGATGCCGATCTGTTCAGGACGCGAGCGACCCAATTCCAGGACGAATCCCGTGACGTAGAGCTGCGGTTTCACGAGCGCAAAGGCCTGGTCGATCTTGGCGGATTCGACGGCATATTCGCGCTGCATGTATTTGATGTCAGCGACCTCGGCGCGGTTGTCCCCGATGCGTTTCTCCCAGTCGCCAATCTGGTGGCGCAGATGAAAATTTTGGAAACCGATCCAGCCGGTAAGCAGCAGCGTGACCAGCGCCACGGCGGCGAACACGACGTTAATCAGGAAACGCGTGCCGACGACGTTGTCTTCGGGCAGCTCGGCCTCGATGCGCAGATCGACGTGCCAGTGCTCGCTCAGGCCGATGGGATCACGTTCGCGGCTCATTGGCAGACGGGGCGAGCTGGGCGATGAGGCTCAGCGGTTGAAACCAGGCGCGGGCGGCGGCCGGCGCACCTTCGGGAAACGCGAGGCCGACGGACGGCAACCACGTGGCAAAATCCGGCACGAGAAATTCGAGGTCGACGGCGGCGCAGAGCGCCTCTTCGAGCCAGCCGAGACTCGACGGCAGGTGCGCGCAATAAAGCGCGCCGATGGGTTGGCCGGTCTGCATCTCGAAATAGTCGATCGCCGGCCGCAGGTGGCGCGTGAGCATGCGCACGAGGCGGCGGCTGTGCGTGCGCAGTTCGTCGGTGGGAGCGAACAAGGCATCGCGCGCCACGCCGATACCGGGCGCGGCGAGTTCCTTCATGGCCGCTTCCATGATCGAGAGCAGTCCGTGCGGCAGCGTCGCGGGCGTGTGCACCCCGTCCTTCGCGAGAAAATAGACGCGCGTCTGGCCGAGACCGATTTCGCAGACGACGACGGCGTGCGGATACGCGGTGTCGCGAATGTAGCGGGTGAGCGCCCCGAGCAAGGGCACGCTGCCGAGTTCGAGGCGGCGGGGGCGGATGTTGAACTTGCGGAGCCGCTGCTGGAGATCGCGGACGTTGGCGATCGGCAGGCCGAGCAAAAGCCCCGGGCGCGTGGGCGTCGCCGCGGTAAACTCGCCGCCCTCGATGGGGTGCAGCGCGGCGACGTGCCAATCCTTGACCGGAGGAATCTTGGCGGACTCGGCGAGCAACACCGGCAAATAGGCGGGCTCGGCCAACCGGCGGCTGTTGACGATCTCGCGCTGCAACACGCGCTCGACCGGATGAAAGCCGCAGTAACCCGTCAGGAACCCGGCCGCGCGATCCGGAAACGCCATGCGCACCCACTGCGAGATCGCCTCGTCGTCCGTGGTGGCCGGCAACTCCGTCAGCATATCGACAACGAGGGGCTTCTCCTCGAGTTGCGCCAGGCGGGCAAGCTGAAGGCCGTGGTCGTTCTGGTTGAAGAGAACACCACCGCGCTTGCCACGGGTGAGCATCGAGAGGGCCGCCATTAGGTGGGAGAGTGGCGATGACTAGGGCGAAAACAGCCGCCCGATGTCAATCCGACCCACGCCGCCCGGACTGCGGGAAACACGGCGAAGGGCCCTCGCCGGTGATGGCGATACGGGCGGCCGGCGGCGTTCACGGCAGCGTGATCTTCTCGGCCGGATCGGTGAGTTCGCGCCACTCGACGAGCCGATAGGGGCTGTCGATAAAGGTGCCAATGGCCCCGGCCGTGCGGAGCGAGGTGTCGTAATTGAGCACGGAGAGCGTCGAGGGGTAGCCGATATTTTTTGCGGAGATCGCGCCGCGGATCACGACGTTGGACCACGTGCTCACATAGGCGTTGGGCATGTAGATCAGGCCGTAGAACGGATAGGTCGTCGCCGATGCGTTTGCCCAGTAGTAATGCGAACCCGAGGAGTTCGCCGTGCTCGTGCCGACGAGCAGGCATTTCTTGGGATCGAGGGTGAGATTTCTGATGCCCGTCGTGGCACTGCTGCCGACATAGAGCTGCCCCGTAAAATAAACTTCGAGCGAGCCGGTGGTCTCGATCTGGATCCTTCCGCTGTAGGTATAAAGCGGTCCGGTGACATTCAGGATCACGGGGCCCACAATGGTCAGCACATTGGCCGCGTTGTCCAAATACAGGCCCGAATAGAGCGTCGTGCCGTTGTAGGTGCCTTCGATATTGTAAATGGACGGCGTGGTCGCGCCGGCTGTGCCCAGAGTATTCGCGCCGGCATCAAGGTAGGTGCTGCCGCCAGCCGCCGCCGGCAAATTGGTGCCGCCGGTGACGGTCAATATGTCGAACTGCGGAATGTAGGGACTGCGGCTGATCCGCGTGGGATCGATGCGCGGCGAAGGCGTGGTGGGCGCCGCGACCGAGGTGACAATGCCCGAAGTGCTGTTGGTGTAGCGCGGGGCGTAGGGCGAAGTCGAAGCAGACGGCGCCGCGAGGTAGCCGTTGATGCGGGCATTGGTGATCGCGACGGCGTTACCGCCGGTGTTGCCGCCGGCGACCACCGCGGAGGAGCCGATGTTGGGACTGCCGGCGCTGAAGGGCGCCGTCGTCTGGTTGTAGGTGCCGAGGACGGAATTGTAGCTGTTTACCGTGCCCGTGCTGGCAAATGTCACGAGGTTCGTCGCGCCGAGGGCATTGGGAAACAGCGGTGCCGGCGCGAGCGTCGCGCGGATCTGGGTCTTCAGTTTGGTCGAGGAGCTGTCGGGCAATGTCGCAACGCCTTCGGAGTAGATCACCGGGGCGCTCAGCCAGAACGCGGTATTGGGTGGAGCCTGATCGGAGTGCGCCGCGATGCAGCGGTAGGCGATGCCGCCGGACAGCGCGACCGTGTCGACGGCGTAGGCGGTGGAAGAGTTCCACGCCGCCACACCATAGGCCGTCCAATAGGAAGCGTTGGGCGGCACCTGGTTGATATTCGCCGCGGTGCAGCGATAGGCGGAGCCGCCCGAGAGCACAATGTTGCCGCTGCGATAATTCGCGTAGGCATTCCAGGTTTCGGGCGCAGCCTTCCAATAAGTGGTGTTGGAGGGAACCTGGTTGTTGTAGGCCGGCGGCACGGCCACCGGCGGCGTGGAGGTGCAGAGATACCACACGCCCTGATACCAGACATAATCGTTGGCGGTGTAGGCGGTGCGCTCGTTCCAGACGGTCGCCTTGTTCGTATCGCGGTAGTGCTCCACGCGAATTTTTACATCGGCCGTGATGCCGCTGTTGCCGTAAAGACTGCTCGCAAGGGAAAACGAGCGCGTGGCCGTCGTGGTGTCCGGACGCGTCCAGCTGCTGAACGTATTTGCATTGTAAGAACGCAGCGCGCGCTCGAGGCCCATCTCCGCGAGCTGTTTGCTCACCGATTTCGCATAGGTGCGGTTGCTGAGCTTCATGGCCTGATTGCTCACCGAGAGAAAACTGGCCACGGCGATGCCGAGCACCGTCACGCACGACAGCGCCACCAGAACCACCGAACCGTTATTCGCACCACGCAACATCAGGGCATCCAAGCCTTGTTCCGCAGGAGCAGCCGGGGCGAGGCGGATTTGTAGACTTGGGTGAGCGTGCTGTTCACACTGCTCCCCGCTTGGGCGGTAAACGCCAGCGAGACCTGTTTTATCCCGGGCAGGAAATTGGTGTAGGTCGTGTAGGGATTGCCGATCGCGTCGTAGTAGGTGAAGACGCAGGTCAGCAGCGACGAGTGCAGCGTGAGGCACGTGTTGGTATTGCGGTCGATCCGCGCGAGCGACGTCGCGGGCACCGTCACGCTGTAAACCGACACCGCGGAAGTGCTGCTGTTGTAGTAGTAAGTCACGTTTTTCGTGCCGCCGTCGCTGCGCGGCACCGTGAGCGTCACCTCCGAGGCCGAGACACTCGTCACCGCCGACGTCATCTGCACATCCTGCGCCCACCACGCGAGCGTGCGCCGCCCTTGCGCCTCCAGGGTCGGCTGGTTCGCCATGCCGAAACCGATCGTGCGGTTGTAGCTCCGCGCCACGAAAACATAACTGCTCAACACGCCGGTCATCACGATCAACGACAGGCTGACGCCGACGAGCAGCTCGCCGATCGTGAATCCGGCGCGGCGGTTGGGGCGGGGCGGGCTCACGATTGCGGGTAGGAAAGTTGCAGCCCGTATTTGCCCAACCACACGGAATTGGCGCGCGTGTGCGTGAACGACACCGGATTGTTCGAAGCATCGCGCCGGCTGGTTTTCACGACCCACGTGACCGTGAAATTCACCTCGCGGATATTCGTCACCGGGTCCGGGCTCGTCACCGTGCGCGCGAGGGAAAACGTCACCGAATCCGCCGCCGTCCGATAGTCCCCCACCGCCTGCATCGCCTCATGAAATTGGCTGTCGATCGTGATCGCCGTGCTTCCGGTCGGCAGCGCCGCGATCGTCGACCAGCTCGCGAGAAACAAATCCTCGATCTCATGGTTGATGATCTGCGTCGCGAGCGTTTGCCGCCGCGCATGGTCCATCGACGACGTCGCCAATGCCACCGCCTCCACCAAACCGATAAAGCCCACCATCATGATGACAGCCGCCATCATCACTTCCACGAGAGTGAAGCCGGCCTGACGACGGAGTTGGGAGAGCGACTTGTTCAACGCGGAGAATAGGCAAAGTCTGTAACGCTGCCTACCACATGTCGGCAAGTGGACAATACCACCCGAGGCGAACACCTCAGAGCGCGTGTGCGGTTTGGCCCTACACGAGGCCGCTCCGAAATCGACCGCGCATCGCCTCACCTGTCCCACATTCGGGACACCCGTTTCCCACGGGAAACACACTCGCGCCCGCCGCGCCACGCGCCCGCGCAGTTTATCAACCTCCGCCGCACCGCCTTAACCAACTCGGCCCACTCTGGCACGAACGGTGCAAACGTGCAGCTCATCACCTTTCCGGCCTCCCCCTTGACACCCAATCCACGCACCTCGTGACTTCCTTCATGTCTGACGCGCCGCCTCTCCGCATTCTCATCGCCGACGATCAGGCCGATGTCCTCGAAGCGCTCCGCCTCCTCCTGAAGAGCGAGGGCTACGCCACCGAAGCCGTCAAATCTCCCGCCGCCGTCATCAAAGCCGTCGAGGCCCGCGACTACGCCCTCGTGCTCATGGACCTCAACTACGCGCGCGACACCACGAGCGGCCAGGAGGGTCTCGAACTCCTCCAAAAACTCCAGGTCATCGACGCCTCGCTCCCCGTCGTCGTCATGACCGCGTGGGCCACCGTCGATGTCGCCGTCGAAGCCATGCGTCGCGGCGCGCGCGACTTCGTGACCAAACCTTGGGACAACCCGCGCCTCCTCGCGATCGTGCGCAACCAGATCGACCTCGGCCACGCCGTCCGCGCCTACCGCCGTCTCGAACAGGAAAACCAACTCCTCCGCGCCCCCGGCGGCAAAGCCGGCCCTACGCTCATCGCGCAATCCGCCGCGATGCGCCCCGTGCTCGACATCATCGCCCGCGTCGGCCCCTCCGATGCGAACGTCCTCATCACCGGCGAAAACGGCACCGGCAAGGGCCTCGTCGCCCAAGCCCTCCACGCCGTCTCTGCGCGCGCCGGCAAACCTTTCATCTCCGTCAACATGGGCGGCCTCCCCGAGGGCGTCTTCGAGAGCGAACTCTTCGGCCACGTCCGCGGCGCGTTCACCGACGCGAAATCCGACCGCGCCGGCCGCTTCGAACTCGCCGACACCGGCACGCTCTTCCTCGACGAGATCGGCAACATCCCGCTCTCCCAGCAGGCGAAAATTCTCCGCACCATCGAGACCGGCGAATTCGAACGCGTCGGCTCCTCGCGCACCTTTCGCGCCAATGTCCGCCTCGTCTCCGCCACCAACTCCGACCTCCAGGCCGAAGTCGCCGCCGGCAAATTCCGCCAGGATCTCCTCTTCCGCCTCAACACGATCCAGCTCCACCTCCCGCCGCTCCGCGAGCGCCGCGAAGACATCGAGCTCCTCGCGCAGCATTTTCTAAAACAACACGTCGATCGCTACCGGAAACCCATCACCGGCTTCGACGCCTCCGCGCTCGACGCCCTCAAGGCCTACGCCTGGCCTGGCAACGTCCGCGAACTCGACCACGCCGTCGAACGCGGCGTCCTCATGACGCCCGGCAAAGTCGTGCGCGCCCCCGACCTCGGCCTCAACGCCGCGCAATCCGCCCCGCGCCTCGAGGAAATGAGCATCGAGGAAGTGGAGGCGTTTCTCATCAAAAAGACCCTCGCCCGCTGCGACGGCAACGCCCGCAAAGCCGCCGAAGAACTCGGCCTCAGCCGCAGCGCCTTCTACCGCCGCCTCGAAAAATACGGGCTGTGAAAAGTCGCCCCGCACAAAGAGCCTAAGGCTTTTCGCTCACAGCCGTCCCGTCATGGCGAAGCCCGCTCGAAAAATTCCCCACGACCAGCTCGTCTTCCTCTACGCGCTGCTCGCCGGCCTGCCCGCGGTCGCCCTGTCGATGTATTTCCTTTGGTTGGACGCCCCCGCGCCCGCGCCGAAAATCCAGTGGACGTTTTCCCTGCTGATTCTGGGATTTTGGTTCGGCTTCGCCGCCGCCACCCGCAACCGCGTCGTCCGCCCGCTCCAGACGATGGCCAATCTTCTCTCCGCCCTCCGCGAGGGCGATTTCGCCGTGCGCGCCCGCGGCGCCCGGCGCGATGAACCCCTCGGTGACGTCATGTGGGAGATCAACACACTCAGCCGCACGCTCCAGGACCAACGCCTCAACGCCCTCGAAGCCACCGCCCTCCTCCGCACCGTGATGGAGGAAATCAACATCGCCATCTTCGCCTTCGACGCCGGCCACCAGCTCCGTCTCGCCAACCACGCCGCGCAACTCCTCCTCAATCAACCCGCCGAGCGTATCCTCGGCCGCGCCGCCGCCGACCTCGGGCTCGCCGATTGCCTCGCCGGCGAACCCGCGCGCCTCCTCCACATCACGTTTCCCGGCGGCTCCGGCCGGTGGGGCATGCGCCGCAGCCAGTTTCGCGAAGGCGGCCGCCCGCACCACCTCGTCGTCATCGCCGACCTCAGCCGCACGCTCCGCGAAGAGGAACTGCTCGCCTGGCAGCGCCTCGTCCGCGTGCTCGGACACGAGCTCAACAATTCCCTCGCCCCGATCAAATCCATCGCCGGCAGCCTCAGCACGCTCCTCCGCCAGCCGAAACGCGCCGCCGATTGGGAAGACGACATGCGCAGCGGCCTCGACATCATCGCCTCGCGCTCCGAGAGCCTCGGCCGTTTCATGCAGGCCTACGCGCGCCTCGCCCGCCTCCCGCAGCCCACTGTCGCCCCCTGCGAACTCGCCCCGCTCATTCAGCGCGTCGTCGCGCTCGAACGCCGCCTCTCCGTCGAGCTGCTCGACGGCCCCGCGCTCACGCTCGCCTGCGACGCCGCGCAGATCGAACAGGTCCTCATCAACCTGATCAAAAACGCCGTCGAAGCCGCGCTCGAGCAACGCGCCGAGGGCGCACCCACCGCCACCGCCCGCCTTTCCTGGCACCGCCTCACCGCCGGCCCAGGCGACGTCGTAGAAATCCTCGTCGAAGACGACGGCCCCGGCATCGCGCAGACCACGAATCTCTTCGTGCCTTTTTTCACGACGAAGCCCGAGGGTTCTGGCATCGGCCTCGTCCTCTGCCGTCAGATCGCCGAAAACCACGGCGGCTCCCTCTCCCTCGCGAATCGCACCGGCGAAAAATCCGGCTGCATCGCGACCCTCCGCCTGCCGGGGTAAAATCGGAGAACGCTCAACGATACACTTCGCGGCGGTGCCCTACGGCCAGAAGGTAGATCTCATTTCGGCTTACATTGTAGTCGTAGATAACGCGGTAGTCGCCCACGCGAAGACGAAACTCGTCACACCCGGTCAATTGATAGTGAGGAAAATCCTGCAGCCGCGTTCCCATCTCGTAGAGCTTTGCTTCAATTTGTTGCTGCACGTCAGTTGGCAGGCGCAAGAAGCGTCGGTCAAAAATCGGGTGATAAATCTGCGTCGCGCTCATGGAGCTGTTTTTCGCGGGTTTTTTGGCCAAGCGAGCGGTTGCATTAAATATTTCCGCCGAAGCGGCCGGGCCCTTCTGGCTACTCCGGTCTTACCACTCTCGAGTGTATGCCCTGTGCCATCTCAAGCCGTGCCTGGGCAATCTCCGCCTTAAATTCATCCGTAAACTCCAACTGATCCTCCAACACATTTTCCAGCCAGTCGCGCACCTGTTTCATTTCTTCGGGCGACAACTGGCGGATGGCTTTTTCGATTTCTTGCACCGAGCTCATGTGCGCACGCTACCCGTGCGATCTCCGAAAACAAGTTCATCCTCGTCCGGCATTTTTCCGGCCGGATACACCCCTTCGTTCGCTCCGAACCGTCCTCCCCGGCCGTATTTTCGCCGCTTCTCAGAATCAGCGCAGCCTTCCGCAAAATCTGCGGAGGCACCGCCGGCCGGACAGGATATGCTGATATTATGGACGCAACCGTTTCTTCCCCCGGATTGTCCGCTCTCGGAGATCTGCCCCACCTCAAAGGTCACGACGTTTTGACCAACCCCTTGGTCAACAAAGGCACCGCCTTTACCGAAGCCGAGCGCGACGCTCTCGGCCTCCGCGGCCTCCTCCCGCCCCGCGTGTTTACCCTCGAAGAGCAGCTCCAGCGCACGCTCAACTCCGTCCGCGGCAAACCCACCAATCTCGAGAAATACATCTACCTCACCACGCTCCAAAACCGCAACGAGACCCTCTTCTACCGTCTCGTCACCGAGCACATCGAGGAGATGGTGCCCCTCATCTACACACCCACCGTCGGCGAAGCCTGCATCCAATACGGCTCCATCTACCGCCGCCCGCGCGGCATGTTCATCAGCCTCCGCGAGCGCGGCCACATCGCCGAAATGCTCCGCCACTGGCCCGTCCAAGGCGTCCGCCTCATCGTCGTCACCGATGGCGAGCGCATCCTCGGCCTCGGCGATCTCGGCGCCCTCGGCATGGGCATCCCCGTCGGCAAACTCTCCCTCTACACCGCCTGCGCCGGCGTCCACCCCAGCTACTGCCTGCCCATCACCCTCGATGTCGGCACCGAAAACGCCTCGCTCCAGACCGGCTCAGCCTACATCGGCCTGAAACAAAAACGCGTCCGCGGCGCCGAATACGACGCCTTCATCGCCGAATTTGTCGCCGCCGTGAAAGAGGTCTTCCCGAAAGCCCTCATGCAGTGGGAAGATTTCGGCAACACCAACGCCTTCCGCCTCCTCGAGGACTACCGCCGCGCCCTCCCCAGCTTCAACGACGACATCCAAGGCACCGCCGCCGTCGCCCTCGCCGGCGTCATTGGCGCCCTCCAACTCACCGGCGGCAAACTCGCCGAACAAAAACTCCTCTTCCTCGGCGCCGGTGAAGCCGGCACCGGCATCGCCGATCTCTACGTCGCCGCCGCCCGCGCCGCCGGCCTCACCGAAGCCGAAGCCCGCGCCCGCTGCTGGTTTGTCGATTCCAAGGGCCTCGTCGTGAAAAACCGCGGCGACGTCCTCGCGCATCACAAACTCCCCTACGCGCACGAACATCCGTTCATCGCCACGCTGGAAGAAGCCGTCAACGCGCTGCAGCCCACCGCCCTCATCGGCGTCTCCGGCACCCCCGCCACCTTCACCCAGCCGATCGTCACCGCCATGGCATCGTTCAACACGCGCCCGATCATCTTCGCGCTCTCGAACCCCACCTCGAAAGCTGAGTGCACCGCCGCGCAGGCCTACACCTGGTCCGATGGCCGCGCCATCTTCGCCAGCGGCAGCCCCTTCGCCCCCTTCGAGTTCAAAGGCCGCGTCCACGTCTCCGGCCAGGGCAACAACATCTACATCTTCCCCGGCGTCGGCCTCGGCGCCCTCGTCAGCGAATCCCGCGAAGTCACCGACGAGATGTTCCTCGTCGCCGCGCAGACCCTCGCGAGCCTGGTCGGCCCCGACGATCTCTCCGTCGGCCGTGTCTACCCCGCGCTCACGAAAGTCCGCGAAGTCTCGCTACGCATCGCGGTCGCCGTCGCCGAAGTCGCCTACCGCACCGGCCTCGCCGCCCTCCCGCGCCCCGCCGATCTCACGGAAGATATCCGCAGCCGGATGTTCCAACCCGTCTACCGCGACTACACCTGAGCCAGAGGTCAGTTCCCAAGGTAGGGCCCGACCTCCGGGCGGGCCTCCTCCGAGGTGGAGCGCGTTGACCCCAACGCGCTTGCCCTCGCTTTCCGCCGAAAAACTCTCGCAGCGCCCAGCCACCCCGCCGTTTCCCCGTTGCCGCCTCACTCCGCCCGGGCGACCACCCACCGCCGCAACCGTTCAAAGACCTCCGTCAACGTCGCCTCCTTGATTTTCTCGGCATCCTTCCCGTTTACCCGAATCCGATAGCGCCGCTCCCCCCACAGCCCGGGCGCTTCGATGAGTTCAACCTTGAGCCCGGTCCTGGTTCGGTTGTCTTTGATCGAAAGACGAAAACGCGCAGGTGACCTCGGCATGACCCGGAACAAAAATTTACCCCTCCAAATTGGCAAGCCCTTGCCCCACCGCTGCGTGCACGAAACTGCGCTAAAACGCAGTGCAGGCGAATAACACTGTTGGGCAAAGAAAGATGACTGAGACCCTCCAAGAATTAATCGGCGCACGAGGCTTCGACCGCTTCCGCGAAGGGCTAGAAGCCCGCTTCGGGGCTCATCGACTCACCTACAAGATTCACTACGGCGAGACGCCGCCGAATTCTTCGCTGCTCGTCCGCTTGGAGTCCAAAGATAGAATTGGCGAGGTGTGCGCTTGGGAGTCTGGCGACTGCGAGGTCCAGCTCGCAGATTTCCAGAAGGACAAAGCGCCAAAGAGTGCGCACCACCAATTGCGCTCGAGCACGGATTTCCACGACCGCGTTGCGGAAGTTTTTCGTTACGTTGCGAAGAGACAGTTTCCGCACGAGTTGGAAAAAGAGCCCAATCGGGTAGCCGGGGGTAATTAGCCCCCGGCCCCCACACCACCGGACATGCGGGTCCGCATCCGGCGGTTCCGTAGTGTTTACCCCTTCGCGGACGTCACCGGAGCGTCCGGCTCCGGCTTCGACGGCGGCGGGTAATG
>CALRZR010000196.1:0-15080 GCA_943372705.1 Opitutus sp. GAS368
GCCCGCGCCGTCGCCGACCGCGTGCGCCGTAAACTGCATGCCATGCTGCGCCACACGCCGCACCATCGCCACGAGCTGCTCCGGCGGCACATTGAGCACGCCACGGTAGGCGTCGTCGCGGATTCCGTAGTTCTCGTTCCGCCCCCACGGCTGCAACATGTAGGAGCTGCCGGTGAGCATCCCGCCATCGAGCCAGATTTTTGTGCCGATCAGATGCAGCCACGGATCGGGTTTCCGCAGCGGACTCGCCGCGATCTGGTCGATGGCTGCTAAAATCGACGACATCGCCCCGACCGTCGGAAACGTCCGCGACAACGCGACGCGCACTGAAAGCTCCCCGCGTTCGCGCAATTTCTCGTAATGCCCGATCGACTCCGGCGACGCCCCGCGGTCGCACACCGCCGTGAAACCGATCTGGTTGTAGTCGCTGAAGAGCGCCTTCAAGCGGCTCTGGTGATCAGCCTCGGTGGGCTTGCGCCCCAGCGTGGTCTTGATGAATCGTCCGAGCCCGCGGCACAGGCCGTTCGGCTCTCCGTGCGCGTCCCTTTCGAGGTAACCGGGACCGCCATCCGTCACGCGCCAGTCGCGGTCGAATCCGCTTTTTTTCAAGGCGAGCGTGTTGAGCATGTTGTCCGGACCGGTGCGAAAATTCACCGGATGCCGCGGCGCCACCGCGTCGAGTTCAGCCCGCGTCGGGTAGCGCGCCTCCTTCAGTCGCGTGATGAAGACCTGCTGCGTCTGAATCCACTGTCCCTCCGGCACCACGCGCGTCCGCGCCGCGATGTAGTCGAGCACTTCACGGATCGTCTCCATCGCGGGAATCTCGTGATCGAATTCGAACATCGCGGCGGCCGGCGCGTGGACGTGCGAGTCGATCAGCCCCGGCAACACCATCCGTCCGCCGAGGTCGTGCACCTGCGTCACGCCCTCGCGCGCCAGCGCCCGCAGCTCGCTCGCCGTGCCCACCGCCACGATTTTCCCTCCGCGCACCGCGAACGCCTCGCGCACGCGGAAATCCGCGTCAACCGTCACGACCTTGCCGCCCACGAAGACCGCCTCGGGCGCAGCCTCTTGCGCGCATACCCCAGCGGTGACGACTACGGACAAAAGCGTGGCGATGATTTTTCGGGGCATGGGCGGGGGTGGTTTGAAAGTATCAGCGGCACCGCACGTGGCGTTCATTTCGCCTAAGACCGCACCGCGCCCGCAGCCTCAGGCGCAAACTGCGCCGCGTCCATTCCGGAACGGCCCCTGATCGCGCCGCATCACCGCTCTCGCCAGCCGCCATCCGCAGCGTTTTTATCTCCGATCTCCCGTGAATACGCTCCTCGCTCCGCTCCTCGCCCGACTTGGTTCGCACCGCGTGCTGACCGAGCGCGAAGATATCATTCCCTACGGCTTCGACGGCACCGCCACGCTCAAGCAGCTCCCCGCGTGCGTCGCCTTCCCCCGTGACGCCGCGGACGTCGCCTTTGCCCTCAAACTCGCCCGCGAGCACCGCGTGCCCGTCGTCACCCGGGGCAGCGGCACCGGCCTCTCCGGCGGCAGCGTGCCCGTCGCCGGCGCCCTCGTCCTCTGCCTCGTGAAAATGGACCGCATCCTGGAAGTCGATACGGCCAACCTCACGCTCCGCGCCGAAGCTGGCGCGATCACCCAGAAAATTTACGACGCCGCCGATGCCGTCGGCCTCTTCTACCCGCCCGATCCCGGCTCGATGAAAATTAGCACCATCGGCGGCAACGTCGCCGAAAACTCCGGCGGCCTCCGCGGCCTGAAATACGGCGTCACCCGCGACTACGTCATGGGCCTCGAAGTCGTCCTCGCCGACGGCTCCATCTGCTGGCTCGGCTCCAAATGCGTAAAGGACGTCGCCGGCTACAACCTCCGCGACCTCTTCATCGGCAGCGAAGGCACTCTCGGCGTCATCACCCAGGTCCTCCTGAAGCTCCTCCCGAAACCCGCCGCGCGCCAAACCCTTCTCGCCACGTTCACCGCGATGGACGCCGCCGCCGGCACCGTCTCCGCGATCATCGCCGCCAAGATCATCCCCTGCACGCTCGAGTTCCTCGACCAGAAGACGCTCCGCTGCGTCGAAGACTTCGCGAAAGTCGGCCTGCCGCGCGACGCCGCCGCGATTCTCCTGATCGAAACCGACGGCCACCCCGCCGCCGTCGCCGACGAAGCCGCCAAGATCGAAGAACTTTGCCGCACGCACGGCGCCACCTCCGTGCGTCGCGCCGCCAACGCCACCGAGGCCACCCAACTCGCCACCGCCCGCCGCAGCGCCTTCAGTGCCCTCGCCCGCCTGCGCCCCACGACGATTCTCGAAGACGTCACTGTGCCGCGCAGCGAGCTCGCCGGCATGATCCGCGCCGTCGAGGCCATCGCGCAAAAGCACCAGCTCAACATCGCCACCTTTGGCCATTTCGGCGACGGCAACCTCCACCCGACCATTCTCACCGACGAGCGCGACACCGCCGAGATGCACCGCGTCGAACTCGCCTTCGCCGACATCGTCGCCGCCACCCTCGAACGCGGCGGCACCATCACCGGCGAGCACGGCATCGGCCTCGCCAAGAAACCGTTTCTCAAACGCCAGCTCGGCGACAACTCCTACGAACTCCTCCGCCTCGTCAAACGCGCCCTCGACCCCGACGCCCTGCTCAACCCCGGCAAAATCTTCGACTAAGCCCGCGTCGCCACTCTCTCCGCGCTTCCCGTGTCCACTCCCGCCAAAAACGCCAACCTCCTCAAGGGGCTCGATTACTCCGTCCTCCAGCAATGCATGCACTGCGGCATGTGCCTGCCCACCTGCCCCACCTACGACGAGACGAAGCTCGAGCGCCACAGCCCGCGCGGCCGCATCGCTCTCATGCGCGCCATCGCCGACGAAGAGCTCACCGTCACCAAAGCCTTCGGCGAGGAAATGTATTATTGTCTCGGCTGTCTGGCTTGCACCACCGCGTGCCCCGCCGGCGTCAACTACGCCGAGCTTTTCGAGACCGCCCGCGCCGAAGTCGAGCGCCAAGGCGTGCTCGATCATCCGCAGCGCGATTTCATCCGCTGGTCCGTCGTCAAATATCTCTTCACCCGCCCTCGCCTGCTCCGCCTCGTCGGCCGCGCGCTCTGGCTCTGGCAAGCCTCCGGGCTCCAGCGCCTCTTCCGTCGCAGCGGCCTCAACAACCTCCTGCCGGCCAATCTCCGTCGTCTCGAACCACAGGCCCCCACCATCTGTTCAAAATTTTCCCACGAGCTCATTCGCCCCATCGAGACGCCTCGTGATTCCGCACCCGCCAACGGCGCTCGCCGCCGCGTCGCCCTGCTCACCGGCTGCGTGCAAGACCTCGCCTTCAGCGACATCAACCGCGCCACCGTCGATGTGCTTCTCGCCAACGGCTGCGAGGTTCACACCCCGCCCGTTCAACCCTGCTGCGGCTCGCTCCACGCGCACAACGGCGACGTCGCGTCCGCCCGCGCGCTCGCCCGCCGGCAACTCGATCTTTTCAACCCCGACGATTTCGACGCGATCATCAGCAACGCCGGCGGCTGCGGCTCTCACCTGCGCGCCTACGGCCACCTCTTGCACGACGATCCGGTTTACGCCGCGCGCGCCGCGGCGTGGTCGAAAAAGCTCCGCGACATCCACGAATACCTCGTCGAAATCCGCTTCCGGAAACCGGCCGCCCCGGCCTCCGCCACCGCCACCACGCCAGTCACGTATCACGAATCCTGTCACCTCTGCCACGGCCAGAAAGTGAGCGCCCAACCGCGGGCCGTCTTGCGCGCGCTGCCTGGAGTCGAGTTGCGCGAATGCGCCGAGGCGCAGTGGTGCTGCGGCAGCGCCGGCATCTACAACATCACCCAGCCCGAAACCGCCGGACGCCTCCAAGAGCGCAAGATCGGCCATCTCCTCGCCACCGAGGCCCCGGTCGTCGCCACGGCCAACCCCGGCTGCCACCTCCAAATCGTCAACGGCCTCCGCGGCACTTCCGGCGAAGACAAACGCGTCACCCACCCGATCGTCCTGCTCGCCGAAGCCTACCGCGCCGAAGTCCGCTCGTCGAAATAGGCCTCACACTTCCGCCTCCTGCCACGGCCAGATCACAGCGGCAGGTAGCACACCGTGTTCGACAGCAAAATCATGATGAACACGAGGCACGTGACCATCGGCCCGAGATAAATGCGGCCCGTCATCCGGAAGAAGAACCGGTTAAAATACGGCAGCACGAACATCATCGGGATGACCGCGAAGAGCAGGTTGATGTAGAGCCAGCCGTCCGTCCAATGCACCGTCCCGGTGCGCGCGAAGGTGAGGTATTGCACGCACACGATCAGTAGGAGGCCGAGCGAATTGCCGATTCCTCCGAGGAGCATGCTGGCTTTCTCGGATTGCCCTGCGATGCGCAGCGAGCCGTTCACGCGCAGCGAATTTGAGAGGAAAAAAATAAAAAACATCGGGGCATAAATCGGGAGCAGCACCAGCAACACCGGCTGGAACACGCGCACGCCGAGAAACAAAAACCGGTAGTCCACGTGGAAGAGCGCGTAGACCACAAACAGCAGCGAGAAGAACGCGAGGAACAGCACCGCCGCCAACAACAGCGTCCGCGCCAGTTCGCGCACACTGGTCGCCACGCCCCACATCGCCGGCGTAATCCCGTGTTTCTTACCGTGAAAATAATACCCGAGGAAAAACAGCGCGTAGCCGACGAGGCCGTTGCACACCCCCCACAGCATCACGCCGTTGTTCATCCGCTGCGGAAAAAACCACGTCTGCTCACGCCCCGTGGCCTCCGTAAAGAGTTTCTGCGAGAGCTCCGTCATCGGAATGTAGGTGAAGCACGCGATGACCGCGCCGGTCACGAAGAGCGTCCAAAAAATCACCTTCCCCTTCCCTTGCGGCCGCGGCAGCGCCGGCGGCACTGCGTTCACCAGCGTGCGGAAATACGGGATACCGGCCAAAATCAACTGCGCCAGCGGCACGAGCGCGACGAACGCCGCGACAAACGCCAGCAGCGACAGCACTTCTTTCCAATACCAAGTCTGGTCCGTCGCCGGAATCCCTCCGTCCCAGCCAAATGTCTTCTGGAAAAACGCGATCTGCGCCGCCGTCGCCTCGATGCTATACGGCTGGAAGGGATGCAGCAGCCGCTCGTTGTGCACCACCCGCAGGGTCCGCGCCGCCGCGTCGCCGTAGTAGCGCCCGATCTCGACTTCTTCAAGCGGGGCACCGGCCGGCAGTCCCGAGCGCACCAGTCGCAATGCTTCCGGCGCCCGGCGCATATCGCCGTTCTTATTTTCATTTCGATACGCCCCCTCGTCGAAAAGCGCGTAGCTGATGCCGACGTTGGAACGCACATTGCGCAGCGTCCGCTCGGTGAGCGTCAAAATGTAGCCCGACACAAACACCGAGTGCAGCTTGCTTGGCGTCCCGGCTTTGCGCGCCTCCGCGCCGAAATACGCCGCGCCCTGAATCGCCGCATTGCCGCCGGCCGAGTGCCCGGTTGCGGCGATGCGCGTCTTGTCGATGTAGTTCAGATTGTCCGTGTTCGCCGCGTAGTCCACGACCGCAAACATCCCGTAGCCTTCAGTCGTCGCCGCACGCTGGCTCATCGACGAACTCGACGAGCCCTGCGAATACGGATCGATCGAGATCACCACCATGCCGCGACGCGCGAGTTCGATCGCGATGTTCGCCTGCGTTTCCTTCGAGCGTTGAAACCCCGGCACCACCACGACGAGCGGCGCGGGTTTTTCCGCCGTCGCCGACACCGGGCGAAACAAATCCGCCGCCACCCACTGGCCGTTCTGCGTCGGTATCGTAATGCCGCGCACCCGCACGCGCCCTCCCGACGTTTGCACAAGCGAAGCCAGAAAACTGGCAACCAGCACAACGAGCACACATCCGGCCAAGAGCCGTTTGCTGAAGGTCAATCGCTGCGGGGAAATGAGGGGATCAGACGAGGAATCATTCATCGGTGAAGCGGGATGGCGCCACTCAAGGCACCAACCAGAGATAGGCAACGACACTCGCCGCCACGCCTACGCCCGCCATCACCACCCCGCTCACAAATTTCCGTTTCACAAAATAAATCAGCACCATCCCGGTCAGCGAGACGACGACCATCAGCCCCGCGGACAAATCGATCACCAGCGACCAGCCAGCCCCGGTGTCGCGGCCCTTGTGAAGATCATTGATGATCGCGACGAACCCCATCCGCGTTTCCGAAAGCTCATAGTTGCCCGTCGCCCGATCAATCGTCGCATCCGCCAAGTAGCCGGGCCCCTTGAACGCCACCGTGCACTGCGCATCTTCGACGCGAAATTCTCCGACCAAACCCTTCGTGCCGTGCACGCGGCGCAGATACTCCACCACCTCAAGTTTCGCCACGCCCGTCGCGGCGTCGGCAGCGACCCACGCGCGCTTCATTTGGCCCTTTCGCATTGTTGTGAGCGGCCGTTCACCGAAAAACCAATCCGCGTGATTCAGCGTCCATCCCGTGACCGCGAAGAAAAACAGGATCCCAAAACTGACCATCGACAGGTAGATGTGCAGCCAGCGAAACAACGACGCGCTGCGTCGTTTCCAGTAGCCCGCGAGATGTGCCGGCTCGCCCGCTGCCCCGGGAGGTAGTTCGTCGCCCATCGCGTCAGCGTGCCGCCGTCTTGCGTCGGTAAACCAGCGAGCCCGGTCCCAGTTCGATGTTCGCCGCCAGATCGACCTTCGTTTCGGCGCCCGAAAAATCCAACTCCTGCCGAATCAGTTGATGCGTCCCGTGCTCGCGCGACACCTCGATCGCCACCGTGTATTTCCCCTGCGCGACCGCGCGACCACCGGCGTCTTTACCATCCCATTTCACCGTATATTTTCCCGGCCCGCGCGTCGCGCTCGAGACCGATGCGACGATCTGTGTGCCCTCGGCCATCGAGCGAACATTGTCCGCGTGATACCACGCCCGCATGTCGGGTAACCACCGGTCTCCGTGATACCACAACGCCAGCGTGCGCACCGGAAAGCCGTCCTTGTCCTCGATCCACACCGCGAGAAAGGGCCGCTTCGCCCGGCCGCCGCCCGGCGAAGCGATTTCCAAATTCACCGCCAATTCAAACGCCGGATCCCACGTCGTAGCCTTGGCTCCGCCCGTCGGATTTCCCGCCGCCACGGCCGCATGAACGCCGGCGGTGGTTTTCGCGACGCGCGGTTGTTCCAGCGCCGCCCAGCCCGCACTGACGACACGCCGACCATCGTTCAGCACCAAACAATACTCCGCGTCCGGCACCGTCGCCGCCAACGCGCGACCTTCGTCCGTCGCCATCACGCACAGTGCGGTCGCCAAAGCCCCCGCATCCGTCGCACGCCGCGCCACGACCGTTGCACTCCGCACATGATCCACCGGCCGGCCCGTGCGCGGATCGACCAGATGCGAATACCAATGGCCGGCGATTTCGACACCGCGCCGATAGCCCCCGCTCGTCGCCACCGCCCGATCGCGCGCCACGATTTCGACCAACGGGCCGTCGTTTTCTCCATCAGCCAATGGATCGACAATCGCGACCGTTTCGGCCGCCGCGCCGCGCACCATGATATCCCCGCCCAGATTAACCACGGCGCCGCCGATATGCGGAACCGCCATCGCCGCCTTGCAGGCGCGTTCGATGATAAAACTCTTCGTGAATGAATTGAGCATCAGCGGCGCATCCGTGAGGTGCGTGGCCGTGCGGGCCTCCGAGTCGAGCCGCCAGTGGGTCTGGCGCACCGCCGCGACCGCCGCCTCCAATTCATTTGCCGACGGCACGCGCTGATTTTGAGCCGCCGTCTTCCACAAACGCCCGGCCACCTCCGCCGAAGCATCGAGCGCTCCGCCCGTGCGATCGCGCCACGTGTCGAAGAGCGCCAACACCTCAAACAACTCCGGAGACACGCGCCGCGCTTCGCCTTTCGTCGCGGCCCACCCGCGAAATTCACTCGTCGCCTCGTAGCCGCTTAGAATTTTTCCGAGCCGGTCGATCTCCGCAAGTGCCGCCGCTTCTGCCGCGCTGGCATCGGCGCTACCCGCTGCGGCGAATTTCAGTTCGAGCGAAGTCCCCAGCACGCGCTCGTGGTTGAACACGTGCCAGCGCGTCCACTCCGCCGCCCGGCCCGCCCCGACCAACGCCAGCACCGCGCACCACACCAACACGAGGAATCTTGTCTTCATCTCAAAGAGTTTCGTCTCTTCAGCGCCGCTCGCCGTCGCCGCGCGGCCGATCGCGCCCGCGCTCGCCGCCACCACCGGGTCCGCCGCGCTGCATCTGCGCCTGCGCCCGTGCGAGCGCCACCAATTCATCTTTGGTCAGAAACCCGTCTTTGTTCGTATCGCCCCGTTCCATCATGCCCTGCATGCGTTCGGACAATTCCTCCTTCGCCAGCTTGCCGTCACCGTCCTTGTCCATCTGCAACATGCGGGCGACAATCTCATCGACGTTCACCGCGCCCTGACCGGGACCGCCCCGGCCGCCAGGCCCGCCAAACGCCGGACGCGCCTCGTCCTCGGAAATCTTCCCATCGCCGTTGCGATCAAGTTTCTTCAACGAGTCCGCTGCCTTCGCCAACTCAGTCGAGTCGATGACTCCATCGCTGTTCGTATCGAGTGCCGCGAAAAACGGATTCATGCGTGCCATGCCGCCTTCGCGACCGCGTTCACCTTCGGGCCGCCGTTCCTGTGCCGAGCAGGAGATTGCACCGACGGCCAAAGCGGCGACGAGCAGTCGCGCGAGCAAAGAGATTCGAGAGGGTTTCATAGGGAGAAACTGCGGTTGATGGTTATCTGGACCCATGCAGGGACGCATCGACAGGGAAAGAGTTCGGGAAAACGCAAAACCCGCGCGCCCCCTCACACGCTCCCTCTCGCCGCCAAGCTCCCCGTTTGCCGCAGCGCCTCATAAGTCGCGATGCCCGCCGCCGTGCTGAGATTCAGCGAACGCAAATCGGGATTCGCATGCGGAATCGTGACCCGCTGCTCGGCCCCGATCTCATCGTGCAGCCACTCCGGCGCGCCACTCCCTTCGTTGCCGAAAACCAAACCGTCGCCATCCGCGTAGCTCGCCTCCCAAAAGCTCCGTTGCGTCTTCGTCGTAAACAGCCACAGCCGCTTCGGACCGAACTCACTCGCGCGAAACGCCGCCCAATCCGCATGCTCCCGCACATCCAGCGATTTCCAATAATCCATGCCTGCGCGCCGCAGGTTGCGATCATTGATCACGAAGCCGAGCGGGTGGATCAGGTGCAGCCGCGAGCACGTCAACGCGCACAACCGCCCGACATTTCCGGTATTGGGGGCGATCTCCGGCTGGAAGAGCACGACGTGAAGCATGCCCGCATCGTCAACACCGCCGCACCCGAATCAAGTTCGCGGTGATCAGATGCCTGCTCGCGGATTGCGTTTCGACCCCAGCCCGCCCAGCGTCGCGACACTTGCTCCTGTGAATCCCGCCCCGATCCGCGCCATCGTTCTCGTCGACGACGAAAAATCCTACACGGACCTCCTCACGTGTATGCTCGCGGACAATCTTAACTGCCCGGTGCACGCGTTCTCGCGCCCGCTCGCGGCCCTGGCCGAACTGCCGTCGCTCAACCCCGGCGTCATCGTCACCGACTACTACATGCCGCAGCTCAACGGTCTCGAGTTCATCCGCCAGGCCTCGCTCGTCGTCCCCGATTGCAACTTTGTGCTGATCACCGGCCACAATCTTTCCTCCGAAGAAGACGCCATGGTCCGCCTGCCGGCACTCAAAGGTTGCCTGCCGAAGCCCTTTGGCTGGCGCAAACTCGCCGACGAAATTCTCCGCGTTTGGCCCACGGGCCTGACTCCGCCAGCCTTTCGCGACGACACGGCTTCACTGTAAAGCCCCGCGTTTTTCGACCAGCAGGCCGTCGTTTTCGGCGGTCAGCAGACGCGCTTCGCACGCCACACCCATCCGCGTAAATTCCGCGCGCATCGCTTCCGCTACCTTTTCCGCGCCGTCGCGCCATGAGACGCACAGCACGCTTGAGCCGCTGCCGCTCAACCATCCCGCCAGCGCTCCCGCCGCGATCCCCGCGCGAATCGCCTCCGCGGCTCCGGGAATTTTCGGCAGGCGGTAGGGCTCGTGCAGGAAATCACCGACGGCTCCGCGCAGCCGGCCAAAATCCCCGCTCGCAAAAACCGCCGCGACATACGCCGCGCTGTTCACGCTGCGCGCCGCATCGCGGTGCGACACGTTCTTCGGCAGCGCCCCGCGCGACTCCTTTGTGATCAACTCGGTCTCCGGTGACACCACGACGAAACGCAGGTCCGCGGGAACCGAAAACCTCACGGTGTCGATATAAGCCGCCGTCGCTGGGTCACAGCGCGACACTGTAAATCCCCCCAATACACTTGGGCTCACATTGTCCGGGTTTCCCTCGATCGCAGTTGCCGCCGCCGCCATCTGCTCCCGCGACCAAGCCGTTGCGCAAAGTTCATTCAGCCCGGCCAAAACGCCCGTGATAATCGTCGCGCTGGAGCCCAGCCCACGGGCCGGCGGCACATCGCCCTCAATATGAAAGCCGACTCCGCGGCCCGCCAACCTACCTGGAAAAGCCCGATCAAAGGCCGCCACCGTTTCCGCGACGAGCGCCTGGGCCCTTCGGTCACTCGCATTCTGCGGCGAAACCTCGCCCGCGGCCACGCCCTTTGCCCATGAAACCGTGATCCGATTGTAGATATTCAACGCCAGTCCGAGCGTATCAAAACCCGCGCCGCAGTTCGACGTGCTGCCCGGCACCCGCACCGTAACGGAATCCCGCCCACCGCTCATTGGCGTCGGAGTTTCAACGCCTGATTCAGGTCGTGCAGTTCCGCCCGCTTTTTAAGGTCGTCGCGTTTGTCGAAGTTCTTCTTACCCGTGCACAACGCCACTTCGACCTTCACGAGCGCTTCTTTGAAATACATCCGCAACGGCACGAGCGCCCGGCCACCCGCTTCCAGCGCATGCTGGATTTTGTCGATGTGGCGGCGATGCAGCAGCAGTTTCCGAATCCGCTTCGAGTCGTGGTTGAAGATATTGCCGAAGGCATACTGCTCGATGTGCGCGCCGTGCATCCACACCTCGCCTTTTTCCACGCGTCCAAACGCATCGCTGATCTGCGCTTTGCCAGCCCGGATCGACTTCACCTCAGTCCCCCGCAACTGGATGCCCGCCTCAAACCGTTCATCCACGAAGTAGTCCCGCAGCGCCTTGGCGTTGCGGATCTCGGTGTGGCGCGGGGCGTCTTTCTTTTTCGCAGCCATGGTTCGATGAGGTTTTGGTGGGAAAATTTCTGCACAAAAAAGGCGGCCCCGACAATCGCCGGGCCGCCCAAATGTGCAATCGTGCCGTCGGATCAGGCCAGCTCGTGGCTGATTTTGCCTTCGATCACTTCGCGGAGGGCGGTGTCCTCGGGCGTCAGCTTTTCGAGCGACTCGACGAGCGGACGGTTACCGCGCTTGAGCTGCTTCACGCGACGGGAAATCACGTTGATCAGAATATTCGGATCAGGAATCGTTTTGAGGGCGTCTTTGATGTAATCGTCTCTCATGGGCGGAGGTTGGCTGCGTTGAAAACCCGTGAGAACACAGCCCGCCCCATTCTCCGTCAAGGGAGAATTCCCGGCCTTGCCGAATTCGCCCTTGCCACGCGTCTCGCGCGACCTACCGTCCGACGTTTTTCCCCATGATTACTTGGATTCAGAAATATTTTCAGCACCACTTCCGCGCGATTTTCGCGGTTCTCTTGGCGCTCATTATCGTTTCGTTCGTATTCACGATCGGAGCCTCCGGCGGCCTCGGCCAGGGTGAGCGCCGCATGGTCGACCGTCATTTCTTCGGCTACAACCTCGGCCTCCAACAGGATCAACAACGCCTCATGGGCGACGCCGGGTTGAGCGCCAATCTCCAGATGGGAGCCTTCGGTCGCCTCGAAGCGGAGCAAATCCAGAACTACGCCTTCCAACGCGCCGCCACCCTGTATCTCGCCGACGAGTGGCACATCCCCGCCTCGACCACGGCCGAGATCACCGAGCACATCAAAACCTTGCGCATGTTCGCCGGCCAAGACGGCCAGTTCGACGCCAAGTCCTACGCCACCTTCCGCGACAATCTCAAAACCAATCCCCGCGGTATCAACGAGGGCGATATCGCCCGGGTGATCGGCGACGACGTCCGCGCCGACAAGGTCAACAAGCTCATCGCCGGCCCCGGCTACGTGTTGCCCGGCGACGTTAAATCCCAACTCGCCCGTGCCGACACCAAGTGGACCCTCGCCACGGCGACCGCGGACTACGCCAGTTTCGCCCCCACCCTGAAACCCTCGGATGCCGATCTCACCAAGTTCTTCGAAGAAGAAGTCGCCCGCTACCAGATCGCGCCGCGCGTCGTCGCGACGTATGCCGATTTCTCGGCGCTCAACTATCTCGCCCAAGTGACCGTTTCCGAGGCCGACGTCCGCGCCTACTACGACGCGAACCCGTCGCGCTTCCCCAAAGCGGCGACCGTCAAGGCAGCCGACGACAAAACGCCCGCGAAAGCCGACCCTGCCGCCGACTATGCGGCCGCCCGCCCCCAAGCCGAGGCCACGCTGAAGCTCGAACGCGCCCAGAAACTCGCCGCCAAAGCCGCCAGCGACCTATCGCTTGCCCTCTACGAAGCCAAAGTTCCCGCGTCCGGCCTCGACGCCTTTTTGGCCAAAATGAACCTTACCGCCAAACACCTCGCTCCGTTTACCCGCGAGGCCGGCCCAGTGGAACTCGGCGGTTCACCCGAAGTCGCCGCCGAAGCCTTCAAACTCCCGCGTGACAATCGCTACTACTCGGAAGCCGTTTCCACGCCCGCCGGCGCCGTCGTTCTGTTCTGGAAAGAAACGCAACCTGCCCGCAAACCGGCGTTCACCGAAGTTCGGGAAAAGGTCGCCGCCGACTGGACCGAGGGCGAGAAACGCCGCCGCTTCGTCGACCTCGGCAAGACGGTCAAAGCCCAAATCGAGACGGCCTTGAAAGCCGGCGATGCCTTTGACAAAGCCGCCACCGCTGCCGCCACTTCGGCCGGCCTGAAGGTCGAAACCAAAGCGCTCGCAGCCTTTACCCTTCGCGAACGCCCCCAAGACGCCGACTACACCGTGCTCGGTGCGTTGGAGCGCCTCGAAAAAGGCCAAGTTTCCGAAATGTTGATCGCCCAGGACAAAGGCACGTTCGTCTACGCGGTTGAAAAACAAGCTCCCGACCTCACTGAAGCGAACCCGCAATACGTCACGACCCGCAATCAGATTGCGAGCTATGCCGGCCGCATGAGCGCCGGAACTTACATCTCCGAGCTCGTTGAGAAAGAGCTGAAGAAGTCCGAGCCGAAGGCCCAATAACGTTTTCCGGCGGCGTCGTTTCGCCCATCAGTGTTGAAGCGCGTGCCCACCCACGCGCTTCTTTTTTTGCCCGATGAGGTTGCCACTCGGCTTACCGAGACCGTTCATCTACCTTCCCGCCCGCTCGGCACGATTCAGCTCGCCGCGCGCGGCATCGGCGTCGTGAAATAATGCGATGCCCCTTTTCGCGTATGAGCCGATCACAAAACCCTGCCGCCTGTGCGGTGCCGGTTTTGAACATCGCGCCCACGCCGGCGAACCCGCCTTGGCCACGTGTCCGACCTGCGGACAAAACGTGCGGCGAGTAACCGCTCAGTCCGTAAATTCCCCGAAACTTTCTGCCCCACTTTCCGTCTCGCGCGCCAGACAAGCGGGCTTCACCGTCCTCAAACGAATCTCCTCCGGTGAGTTCGAAAAACAGTAACTTTCCAACCCTCACGGGTGTATTATTCTCCGTCGCCACCCTCTCCTCATCCCAAGTCATGTCACGCCACCTCGCCCGCGCCCTGCTCACCCTCGCACTGACCGCTCCGCTCGCGCCCGCTCGCGCTGAAACGGCCCCCGCCCCCGGCGCGCCGCTTACCCTCGAGGAAGCCGTCGGCCATGCGCTGAAAAAGAACTTCGATATCCAGATTCAAACGTTCACGACGGAGAACGCCCGCGAAACCTTTAACGCGGCTTCCGCCACCTTTGATCCCACGTTCACCAGCGGCCTCACGCGTTCGCTGAATCAGGCGGCCTCCAGCACCACCACCCTCGACGGCGCCCAGCGCGAAGGTCCCCGCAATGACAACACTGCCTTCCGCCTCGGGGTCACCCAGCGCCTCGCCGCCACAAACGGCACCGTCGGCCTGACCGCCAACGTTTCCCGCGCAGCCACCAACTCCACCATCTCGCTGCTGAACCCCAATTTCGGCAACGGTGTCACCGCAACGCTGAGCCAGCCCTTGCTCCGCAACGCCGGCCGCGACAGCGCCACCACGCAGGTCCAACGCAGCAAACTCGGCGTCGATATCGCCACCCTCAACTACACGAGCCGCATTCTCACGGTCATCTCCCAGACGGAAACCGCCTACTACAATCTCGTCTCGGCCCGTGAGACGGTGCGCATCCGCCAACTCACTCTCGATCGCAACATCAGCCTTTTCGAGGAAAATAAAGCACGTCGCGCTACCGGTGTGATGACGGACCTCGATGTCCTCAGCGCGGAAGTCGGCGTGGCCAATGCCCGTCGCGCCCTCGTCGTTGCCAAACAGACGGTCAGTGATCGCGAAGACACGCTGCTCAATTTGATCAACCGCCCCGAATTCGAAATCCGCCCGGGCCCGGTCGCGTTCGACGACTACAAAGGCGATGTTCCGTCGTTTGCGACGTCCTACAAACGCGCCCGCGACCGCTATCCCGACGCCCTCTCCCAGCAGGAAACGATCAAACAATTTGAACTCGATCTCTCCACCGCCCGCCGAAACCTGAAGCCCACCCTCACCCTCGACGCGTCCCTCGGTTATACTGCCAAAGCGACCCGCGAAGGTTACGGTCAGGCGATCGCCAATTTGCCCAACGATCACGGCAACAACTGGAGCCTCGGCCTGAACTATTCGATGCCCTGGGGCCAGCAGTCCGACAAAGCCAACTACCGCAGCTCGCTCAACACGGTGAAATCCCAAAAGGTCCGCCTCGAGCAACTT
>CALRZR010000197.1:0-15021 GCA_943372705.1 Opitutus sp. GAS368
TAGTCGAAAGAGAACGAGAGCCCGCGGACTTTCGGCACCTCGAGCACGAAGCCGGCGACCCAGGTCTTGGCTTCTTCCGGTTGGAGATTCTGATTTCCCTGACGGTAGGAGGTGCGCTGGGCGGTGCCGTCGGAGGGTAGGCCGGTGACCTCGGCGCGATACGGATCGTCGGCGCTGATCTGGCGGCGCAGCGGCGTGATGTTGGTCTGCACAAGATTCGGCGCGCGGAACGACTCGGCGACGGAGCTGCGGAGCTTCAGGAAGGAGACCGGTTTCCAGACGATGCTGGCTTTGGGTTTGGTGGTCTGGCCGTGGATCGAGAAGTGTTCGTAGCGTCCGGCGAGGGTGAGTTCGAGGGCCTCCATCAAAGGCGCGCGGTTTTCGCGGTTGAAGAACGGGAACGCCATTTCGAGGTAGCCGGCGGCGATGGTCTGGTGCGCGTCGATCGGCACATTGGAGCTGAGCGCAAGGAAATCGTTGTCGCCCTCGCGGAGGTAGGGGAACTCGCTGCCCGAGCCGGGAGGATTCAGGCCGACATAGCTGGCGCGTTTGTCGGCGTAGGATTCATAGCGGACCTCGGTGCCGGCGGCGACACCGATGCGACCACCGTTGAACAGGCGCCAGGGTTGGCCGTTCACTTTGGCATCCCACATGAAGAGATTCGTGCGGCCGAAACGGTCTTCGTCGCCGTAGACGGCGTCGACCACGGAGGTCGGATTGGTGAAGAGCTGGTCGACGACGATCTGGTTGTTGGCGATCTTGAACGTGACGGGAAACGGGTTGAATGCGGTCGAGTCGGTGCGGGCGAGCGCGCGGCGCAGCAGCGATTCACGCACTTGGAAGTGCTCGTATTCGTGCGTCTGCGACCCGGAGGCGACGACGGCGGACTCCCATTCCCACGTGTCGCGGAATTTGCCGCGGAGACCGCCGAGCACGCGCCACGAATAGGTGTAGACCTCGGTGACGCGGGGATTGAAGCCGCCGCCGGTGTTTTGGCCGGGCGAGATACCGGTCCAGAGCGAAACGTCGGCGGGCGTGCCCACGAGACGCGGGGTGCCGTCGGTATTGGGAGCGCCGGTCGGGCTGTAGAAACGCACGCCAAAGGGATTCCACGGATTTGTCGCCGGGAGGTAGATGCCCTGGTCGTCGGTGTTCTTGAAGTTCACTGGTTCACGGCCCGTGCGGCTGTAGGCGCGGTAGAAGAGCAGATCACCGAAGGCGGTGAGGTTTTCGTTGATCGGATGGTCGACAAAGGTGGCGAACTGCACGCGGTCGGTCGCTGGGATAAGCATCTTCCACTTGTTCCAGTTCGAGAAGACGGCTACCTCGGGGTTGTCGATATTGGTGGAGGGCGCGGTTTGTTTGAACATCACGCCGTTCGGGCCGGGCCAGAGGTAAAACATGCCGTCGGCGGCCATCGTCGCCACGCCGGTCGGCGGCGTGGTGCTCGTGGTGATGCCCGTGTTGCCGGTGGGACGTGAGCCGACGAAGGTGAGGAAATCGGGTTGAATGAAGCCGCGCTGCCATTGGCCCCATTGGTTCACGGTGTTGGCGTTGCGCAGATCGTTGTCGCGGGCAAAAAACGCACCGGTGGCGGAGGAAGGGTCGACGATCGGAATCCCATTCCACGGAGCCGGCAGCTGGCGGCTGGCCCGCATGTCGGAGTTCTTCGACCAGTCGCGATCATGGGCGGCGAGCGCGTCGCGGTGAAAATAGTCGAACGAGAGCGAAATGTGGGTGCGGCCCTTTTTGAACCCGTCGTAGACGTTGGCGTTGAATTCATTCGCGCCGCCGTGCTGCGTGACCGAGCCCTTCAGACTCAGGCCGGCGCCGACGAAGTTGCGGGAAACGATATTGTTGATCACGCCGGCGGCGGCATCCGAACCGTAGATCGCCGAGGCGCCGTCGCGGAGGACCTCGACGCGGTCGACCATCGAGCGCGGGATGGTGTTGATGTTCACGGCGAGCGAGGGCACGCCGTTTTCGGCCATCGAGATCGGGTGGGGCGCCATGCGGCGGCCGTTCAGCAGCGTCAGTGTGCTGCCGGAACCTATGCCGCGGAGATCGATTGAGGCGACGTCACCGCGGGCGAGCTGCGGCCCGTTGTTGATTTCGGTGATGCCGGAAATTTCCGCCGCCCCGAGGGTCTCGAACAATTCCGCCATGGTGGCGGCCCCGCGGGCATCGAGGTCGGATTTCTCAAATACGGTGACGGGCAGGGCGGTCTCGGCGTCGACGCGGCGGATGTTCGAACCGGTAACGGTGAAGGCCTCGAGCTTGACCGTCTCGTCCGAGGGAGCGGCCGGTGGGGCGGCGGTTTGCCCGACGGCCAAGGCGGCAAAAGTCAGGCAGGCTGCGGTAAGGAAGGGTTTGGTTCGGCTCATGGTGATGGTGGTCCGTGAGGGGTGGCGCGCGGCGACCGGTTGGTCGAGTAAAACGTTTATGCGCATAAATAATCTACTGACAATTTAACCCAACCGTCACATTGGTGCCTCCCGATCGCGGTCGAAACGCGCGATTCCCACCCGAACCCTCCGCTCCGATGCCCAAGAAAGAAGCTTATCCCGAAGAGATTCTCCGCATGGCCGCCTCGCTCTATTATGTGGACGGCCTCGGGCAGACCGAAGTCGCGAATCTCGTGCGGGTGTCGCAGACGAAGATTTCCCGGCTGCTCGCGGTCGCTCTGGAGCGCGGCATCGTGCGCATCACCGTCGAGGAATATCACGCGCGCAACGATCAGCTCGAACACCAGCTCTGCGGGCGCTTCGGATTGAAGTCCGCCGCGGTGATCCGCACGGCGAAGAACGCCGGCGCGGAGGCCGCGCGGCAGACTGTCGGGCATTTCGGCGCGCCGTTTGTGGCGGCGACGTTGCCCACAAGCGGGGTGGTGGCAGTCGGCGGCGGGCGCAGCGTGGCCGAAGTCGTCCAGCGCTTCCGCCGCGGCGAGACGCGGCGGCTGACCGTCGTGCAGGCGATGGGCAGTATCGACTCGAACATTTCGCAGGTGGACGCCCTCGAACTCGGCCGGGCGATGGTGAAACTCTGGGGCGGGGAGTTTCTCACGTTGAGCACGCCGGCGTTTGTCTCCGACAAGAAGACCCGCGACTTCTTCCTCGCTTCGCAGCAGATCAAGTTCGTGTGGCAACGTCTCAAGCAGGCCGACGCGGCGGTCGTCGGCGTCGCTTCGCTCGTGAATTCCGTCTACACTGAGCGCGGCGTGCTGACGGCGAGCGATATCGCCCACCTTAAGGATTGCGGCGCGGTCGGTGAAATTTGCGGCCGTTTTTTCGACGCAAAGGGCAAAGAGTGCGCTTCGCGCTGGCGCGACCGCATCATCAGCATCGAACTCGATTACCTGAAAAAAATTCCGAACGTGATCGGTGTCGCGGCCGGGGCGGAACGGGCGCCGGCGGTGCTCGCGGCGGTGCGGGGCGGTTTTCTCAAATCGCTGCTCATCGACGAAAGCGGTGCGCAGGCGCTGCTCGCGGGCGAGCCCTGATAGTATTTGGGTGCGGGGCCACGCGGGAAAATCTCTCGCTTGCCGGCGACGCGGCGCGCCCTCACGTTCCGCGCCAAAGTTCATGGCCTTTCCTCTTCCTCCCGCCCTCCTCACGCGCTCAGTCAGCGCTGCGGAGCTCGAGAAAAATCCCTCCGACGCCCTCCTGCGCATCTATGCATGGATGCAACTCGCGCGCAGTGCGGACAACCGCATCCTTGAGCTGTTTCGCCAAGGGTTGATCCGCGGCACCGTCACCGGCGGCCAAGGCAACGAGGGGCTGATCGTCCCGCTCGCTCTGCTCGCCGATAAAGCGACGGATGTGATTTCGTTTACCCACCGCGGTTTTGGCGGACACCTCGTGTGGAGCGGGCATCTCTGCGATCACCTCAATCAGTATTTCGCGAACGCCGACAGCCCGACGCAGGCCCGCGAAGGTAACATCCACCACGGCGATCCGGCGGCGCGCTCGCTGCCGATGATCAGCCACCTCGGCGCGATGCTCTCGAACGTCGTGGGAGCCACCGATTCGCAGCGCCGCCTAAGGCGGCCCGCCGTCGGATTCGGTTTTTTCGGCGACGGCTCGTCGAGCACAGGAGATGTCCACGAGACGCTCAACCTCGCGTCGCTGCTGTCGCTGCCGGTCTTGTTTGTTGTGGAGAACAACCGCTACGCCTATTCGACGCCGGTTTCCGAACAGTTCGCCGCCGGCACCGAGCTGTGGCGCCGCGCTGCGGGCTACGGCATCGAAGGCTTTGCGCTCGACGCGACGGTCGATGTCGCGGCGACCACGCGGACGCTGGCTGCGGCCATTGAAAAAATTCGCACCACATCCCGGCCGATGTTGATCGAGGTAAACACGCTGCGCCTGCGCGGTCACGCGGCCTACGATACCGGCGACTATCTGAAACCGGGCGAGACCGAGGGCTTTTATGCGCAAGATCCGCTGCCGAAACTGCGGGCCCAAATCGTCGCACTCGCCGGGGCGGCGCGCGTCGATGCGGCCGATGCCGAGCTGGCGGCGTTTCTTGAGACCAGTGTGAAAGTTTCTCTGGCGACGGCGCGGCCGACCGGCGACGGCGCCGCGATGGAAGCCGATCTGTTTGCACCGGTGGCGGCGCCGCTAGCGTGGAAGGCGGAGCCCGCCGAACCGGCGAACCTCAATGCCGCGCAAGCCATCAACCTCGGTCTGCGGAAGATTCTTAGTGAGCGGCCGGAGTCGTTGATCCTCGGACAGGACATTGGCACCTATGGCGGCGCGTTCAAAGTCACCGAAGGACTGCTCGCCGATTTCGGACGTCCGCGCGTGTTCAATACACCGCTCGCGGAGAGCGCGTGCACGGGCTACGCGATCGGTCTCGCGCTTAACGGGCATCGCCCGATCGAGGAATTTCAGTTCGCCGATTTCTCCACGGAAGCGGCGACGCAGATCACGCTCAACGCGGCGACGATGCGCTTCCGATCCGGCGCGGCGTGTCCGCTCGTGCTACGGTTCCCCTGCGGCGGCGGGCTTACGTTTGGGTCGTTTCACTCGCAGGAGCTGGAGTCGTTTTTCCTGTCGATGCCGGGGCTCAAGGCGCTCTACCCGAGCACACCGCAGGATGCGTTCAATGCGCTCCTCGCCGCCTACGAGGATAACAACCCCGTCATCATTTTTGAGCACAAGGCGCTCTATCGTCGCGGCAAAGGGCCGGTCGCTTGGGATGCGAATTACCGCGCGGTGTGGACGCCGCGACAGCTCCGCAGCGGTGACTACGCGACCTTCGTGACTTACGGTGAGATGGTGCAGGTAGCTGAAGAGGTGTGCGACTACTTCGCCGCTGAATATGAAAACACGTTTGATCTCTTCGACCTGCGCGCGCTCTCGCCGTTGAAACTCGACGCGATCGCGGCCTCGGTGGCGCGCACGGGCCGGCTCATCGTCGTCCACGAAGGACGGCGCACGCACGGGTTTGGCGCCGAGCTTGTCGCGCGTCTCACGGAGCAACACTTCGCGGCGTTGAAGGCCGCGCCGCTGCGCATCGCGGCGCTCGATTTGCCGGTGCCGTTCGCTCCGGAGCTCGAGCAGGCGTTTCGCCCGACGAAGGACAAAATCATCGACCGCGTCGCCGCGTGGATGGGCTGAGATTTGGGGATTTTTGATTTTCGATTCCACCACGCCGTTCATCGCCGCGCCTCTTCTCTTATTCCGTGTCCTTCCCGAAAACTATTAATCGAAAATCGAAAATCTCCGCGCGGCGTTGGGCGGCCGTCCGGCTCTTTGCGATGGATGTCGACGGCGTGCTGACCGACGGCACGGTGCAGATTTCCTCCGACGGCACGGAGACGAAGACGTTTTCGATCCTCGATGGCATGGGGCTCGTGCGGCTGAACAAGGCCGGAATCGCCGTCGCGTGGATCAGCGGGCGTCCGTCGTCGGCGACGACGGCGCGCGCGACGGAGCTGAAGATTCCGCACCTGATCCAAGGGCGCACCGACAAGATCGTCGCGCTGCAAGAAGTCGCCGCGCAGCTCGGGCTCTCGGCTGCGCAATGCGTTTACATGGGCGACGATGATATCGATGCCGCAGCGATCGAGTGGGCGGGAATCGGCGTGGCGCCAGTTGACTCCATGCCGGCGGCGTTGGCCGTGGCGGATATCGTGCCCGGGCGCCCGGCAGGTCGCGGGGCGGTGCGAGAAATCTGCGAACTCATTCTCGCCGCGCGGGTCTAGCGCGCCTCCCTCGTGAACCGTCACCGCCTGCTTCCCTTCGCTTTTGCCACTGCGGCCGTGCTCGGCTCGGGTGCGCTGGCGGGGCATGCACAGGCCCCGCAGGCCGCGCCGGCTCCGTCGGTCGCGGTGCCCGCGAAAAACTGGGTGCTGCCGCTCTTTACGGCGAAGGACGGCTTTCGTTCGATGACGCTGCGCGGCTCGGAGGTGAGGCCGGTTGGGACTACGCGCGTCGAAGTGGTTGATCTGAGCATCACGGTGTTTTCCGGCGACGCCGCGGCCAACGTCGAGACGATGCTGCTCAGCCCGGCCGCCAGTTTTTTTCCGAAGGAGAAGCGCGCGACCGGTGAGAAAACGGTGCGACTCATCCGCGACGATATTGAGCTGGTCGGTGAAGGCTGGGCCTACGATCACGAAGGCAAAAGAGTTTCCCTCGCCCGCAACGTGCGCGTAGTTTTCCGCGCCCAATTGAACGACATCCTGAAATGAAGTCCGCACGCGCAGTCCAATTTTTCTTCGCCGCCGCCGCGCTCGCGACGGTTTCCGGGCGGGCGGCCACCAAGCCCGAGCCGGTGATCACGCCCATCCCGACCGAGATCACGAGCGCCGGTCCGGCAGAGATGGTGAGCACCGCGACCGAGAGTATTTTCACGTTTCAGGACCAAGTTGTCGTGGTCGCCACGAATCTCCGCCTGACCTGCGACCGACTGGTCGTCGTCGCCAAGCGCACGGGCGATCCCAAGGCTACGCTCGGCAAACAGCAGAACTTCAAGTCGCTCATCGCCACCGGGCACGTGCGTCTCGTGCAGAGCGAGCGTGAGGCGATTTGCGATCGCGCGGAGGTCTTACCCGGCGAAGACAAAGTGATTCTCACCGGCAATCCCGCGACGGTGCGCAGTGTCGACGGGCTTTACGCCGGCAGCGGTCCCGAGATGACGCTACTGCGCGGCGAGCAACGTGCGATCATCAAGGCGCCGCGTTTCGTGCTCCCCAGCATCAACGACCTCGGGCCGGGCAAAAAGAAGCCGCAGCCGGCCGCACCGGGTTCGCCTGCGGCCACGCCGGCGGGCCCAACGAATGCGACGAGCGAGACGCCCGGACCGATTTCGGTGCCGATCGCGCCGACCACCGTTCCGCCCAAATGAGTGCCGCGGTGAACACCCATTCGGAGATCAAGACGGACGGTCTCGTGAAGACCTTTGGCGCGCGCACCGTCGTCGACGGCGTGAGTGTGCATTTTCGCGCCGGTGAAGTGGTCGGCCTGCTGGGGCCCAACGGCGCGGGCAAGACGACGACGTTTTACATGATCGTCGGGCTCGTGCCGGCTTCGGCGGGCCGCGTGGCGCTCGACGGCACGGATATCACGGCGCTGCGCATGCACGAGCGGGCGCGGCACGGGATCGGTTACCTGCCGCAGGAGGCTTCGGTGTTTCGGAAACTTACCGTGGAGGAGAACATCCTCGCGATCGTCGAAGTCGCCGGTGTGCCGCGGGCGCAGCGGGCGGCGCGCGTCGAGGAGCATCTCACGGAGCTCTCGCTGACTCACGTCGCGAAGCAAAAAGCCTACACGCTCTCGGGGGGCGAGCGCCGCCGCCTGGAGATCGCGCGCGCGTTGGTGACGCGGCCGAAATTTTTGCTGATGGACGAGCCGTTTGCCGCGATCGATCCGATCTCGGTGGCCGAGGTGCAGAAGATCATTTTGCAACTTAAATCCCGCGGCATCGGGGTCGTCGTCACCGACCACAACGTGCGTGAGACGCTCCGCATCGTCGACCGCGCCTACCTGATTCACAAAGGCAAGGTGTTGAGCGAGGGCTCGGGTGATTTCCTCATCAAGGACGAGCAGGCGCGGAAGTTTTACCTCGGCGAGAATTTTGATCTGTGAATGGGCAAAGTTGAGAGTTGAGAGCTGAGAGTTGAGGGCCAAACCTTTCCCGATCCAACCGATCCGCTGCCTACGGGTTGCGGGCCCCAGCCCACGACTCCCAGCTCTCAATTTCCGCCCCGCCCATCCCCATGCAAAAAGCTATCCACGGCCTGAGTGTCGCCCATTTCTACGAGAAGTATCGCGAGAAACTTCAGCTGGAAACCGTCACCGGTGACTCCGGGATGCACCGCCTGATTCACGAAGGCAGCATCAACCGGCCGGCTTTGGCGCTTACGGGGTTCTTCAAATATTTCGCGAACAAGCGGATTCAGGTTCTCGGCGCCGCTGAAATGACCTACCTGAAGACGCGGTCGCAGCGGGATCAGATTTTGATTTTTCAGCAGATGGTGAAGAAGGGCATTCCGTGTCTCGTGCTGACGCGCAACTATATCCCCACGCACCCGATGTTGGCCGTCGCCACGGAGATGCGTCTGCCGCTCTTCCGCACGCCGATGATCACGATGAATTTTGTGAATCTGGCCACGCTGTGCATCGACAATGAGTTTGCGCCGCATGGCACGGAACACGCCACGACCCTGGATGTGAAAGGCGTCGGCGTGATGTTGCGGGGCGACTCGGGCATCGGCAAATCGGAGTGCGCCCTGGCATTGATCGAGCGCGGACATTCGCTGGTGGCGGACGATCTCACGGTGATCAAGCTGCTCGATGAGCGCGAGTTGATGGCGTCGTCGAATCCGTTGAATTTCGGCTATATGGAGTGCCGGGGCATCGGCATCATCAACATCGGTGAAATGTTCGGCATCAAATCCATCCGGTTGGAGAAGCGTATCGACATGGTGGTCTCGCTGCGCGAGTGGACCCCCGACGTGGTCGAAGAGCGCACCGGACTCGAAGAGAACTACTACGAAATTTTGGGGATGAAGGTGCCGCACATCGAACTTTACGTGCGCCCGGGACGAGACATCGCGCGCCTCGTGGAGGTCGCGGCGTTGACGCTTTCCCTGAAGCAAATGGGCCATGATCCGGCGAAGACGTTCAACGATCGCCTGATCAATTTTATGAGCGAGGAAGCCAAAGTGGCGGCCTCGACCAAGATCAAGCCGACGCAACGCAGTGAGCGGCAGATCGGCGATCCCGGCGCGGAATAGCGAGCCGGGTGGGGGCGTTTGTTGGGGGAACGGGGACGTGCGCGTTTCGGAATCCGACTGGGCCAAAACCATGGCACCGGAAAACGGTGTCATGGTGGGTCTTTCTGCCTGTGATGGAACGGCGCGGAAATGACGGCTGAGTGGTGGCGAAATTTGCGGCGACCAGGATGTCGCGAGACGGGTGGCGGGTGGAGGTTCCGTCGAGGTTTGCCGGAGTGGTCGCCGCCGCGGTTGGGGCGTTGCCTGGGCCAATAGTTCGGCTGTTGAGGTCCTTTTCAACGGGACTTGACAAGATAGCGGAGTGATATCACAAAGATATTTAGCACTCCTCTAATTTATGAGCACCTCCGATTCCAGTTCGCAGTCTTGCAATCACGAACAACCGGCTCGCGTCGCGAACGGTTGGATGGGTCTTGTTTTCAATATTTTTCTCTACCTCGCGGTGCTTTTGCTGATCTTTGGCGCCAAGGGCAGCAGCCTTGCGGTATTGTTACCGCTTGGGGTGGGCTTGTTGCTCGTGGCAGTGACCGTGTCGTGCGGCTTTTTCACGCTGCAACCCAACGAGGGCGTGGTTCTGATTTTGTTCGGCGCCTACAAGGGCACCGTGCGGGACAGCGGATTTTTCCTCACCAATCCTTTCAACAAGCGGATCAAGATTTCGCTCCGCACCCGGAATTTCAACAGTGAGAAGATCAAGGTGAACGAGAAGCGCGGCAACCCGATCGAGATTGCCGCGGTGGTGGTGTGGAGCGTGCAAGATACGGCACAGGCGTGTTTCGACGTGGATAACTACGAAAACTATGTGCGGGTGCAGAGCGAATCTGCGGTGCGCCATGTGGCCAGCAACTACGCTTACGATGACGGTGAACCGGACGAGATCACTCTGCGGGGCGGCAGTGACGACGTATCGGCGGCGCTGACGAGAGAACTGCAAGTGCGCCTGGCCAAGGCGGGGGTGCGTGTCGAAGAGGCGCGGTTGACGCACCTCGCTTATGCCCCGGAAATCGCCCAAGCGATGCTCCGCCGGCAGCAGGCCGAGGCGGTGATCTCCGCGCGCCAGAAGATCGTGCACGGTGCGGTCAGTATGGTGGAAATGGCGCTCAACGAACTTTCGGCCAAGAAGGTCGTGCACCTCGACGAAGAACGAAAGGCCGCGATGGTCTCCAACCTACTCGTGGTGCTCTGCGGCGAAGGCGAGGCCCATCCGGTGATCAACACGGGCACGCTTTACAATTGAGTGTGGGCGCAGCGATGCGAGCACGGAGCGGCAGGCTTTTCTGGGCGAGGCCTCGGCGACAGACCGATGGCAGCCACGAGGATTTTGCGGCTGCAATCCACGCCAGCGCCCGTTTGAAACCCTGATCCATGGCCGACGAACGCAAAGCCTTTCTGCTCCGGATCGATCCCGAACTCTGGTCCGAACTCGAGACTTGGGCGGCCGACGAATTGCGCAGTGTCAACGGGCAGGTCGAATACCTCTTGCGGCAAGCGGTCCAAAAGCGAAAGCGGACCGCGGCGGCCTCGAACGAAACGTCCGGTTCGACAGGCCAGACCTGAGGCCGGCTGCGGAACCGGCGCTATCGCGCTTGCGCGGGGTAGCGGCGGAGGTCGAGGGTGTGTTGGCCCTCGGGGGGGAAGTCGATTTTCGGGATGAAGCGGCTTTGGCCGACGGTGTGCGGCCACGGTTGCCAGCGTTCGGCGCGGCGGGTGGCGGCTTCGGCGTCGTTGGCGGGCACGGCGGGGTATTGGGCGTTGGTAGGATTCCAGACGTGCCATTTCGCGGCGGCGACGACGGTGAGGGTTTCGCGGTCGACCCATTCGAGGAGCAGCGGGGCGTGGACGGGGACGTGCGGCTGGAGTGACGGGGTGAGGTAGAATGCGCGGTAGCGGATGCCGCAGGCGGCGCCTGCGGAGAGCTGAGAGCTGAGAGTTGAGAGCTGAGAGTCGGAGATTTTTCTGAATTCGCAGGGGAGGCCGTTGACGAGGAGGAGGCCGGTTTCGAGGGCGGTGGCGTCGGAGACGCGGGCTTCGAGGCGATCGAGGCTGGAATCGACGCTGCGCGAGACGGTGCCGGCGTTGGGGGATTCGCCGAGGAGGGGCCAGGCTTCGAGCGCTTGGCGGAACTCGACGGTGAACGGGATGGGCTTTGGTTTCTCAGCTTTGGGTTTTTCGGGATCGACGGGCGGTTGGATGGCGAGGGCGAATTCGCCGAGCTTCGGAAAGCGAAATTCCCACGCGGGGCGGAGCCACTCGGGATCGAAGGGGATGTCGTGCGCGGCGAGATCGGCGCTGATTTTGGCGAGGTCCGCCCACACGAAGGACGGGAGGAAGAAGCGGTCGTGGAGCTCGCCAGCCCAACGGACGAAGGGAGTTTTGAACGGATCGGCGGCGAGGCGGGCGAGGATGGCGCGGACGAAGAGGGCGACGGCGGATTGGACGGCGGCGGACGGGTGCGTCTCGAAGGCGCGGAATTCGACGAGGCCGAGGCGGCCGTTGGGCGCGAAGGGATTCCAGAGTTTGTCGACGCTGATTTCGGCGCGGTGGGTGTTGCCCGAGCGATCCATCAGGAGATCGCGGAAGAGGAGGTCGAAGAGGGCGAGGTTGTGCGGGCGGCCGAAGTTCTCGGCGCCGGCGCAGGCGATCTCGAGTTCGTAGAGGGCCTCGTAGGTGGATTCGTCGATGCGCGGGGCCTGCGAACTCGGGCCCATGTAGGCGCCGGTGAAGGCGAAGCTGAGCGACGGGTGGTGTTGAAAATAGCGGATCGTCGACGGGAGGAGCGCGGGGAACGCGAAGAACGGTGAGAGCAGGCCGACGGGGCCGCCGAAGACGAGGTGGGCGCCGCCGCCGGTGCCGACTTCGCGGCCGTTGAACTGGAGTTTGCGCGCGCAGAGTCCGCAGGCCTCGGCAGCTTCGTAGAGTTGGACGAGCTGTTTGTCGTAATCGGCCCACGTGTCGCAGGGGGACACGTTGATCTCGAGGACGCCGGGGTCGCTGGCGAGGCCGACGGTGGGGAGCTTGGGGTCGGCGGGCGGCGCGTAGCCGGCGAGGACGACGTCACGGATTTTCTGGGACGCGAGGACGCCTTCGATGGCGACGAGCAACGCGAGATAGGACGAGAGGAGGAGCGGTGGGATGAAAACGGTGAGCGTGCCGTCGCGGATTTCGGCGGTGAGGGCGCGGCGGAGATTTTTTTCTTTGAGTTCGCCGAGGGGCAGGCGGAGGCCGGCGGGGCTTTCTCCGGCGAACAGAGTGATTGGGGGAGGCGTCTGGGGTTTGGGGTCTGGGATCTTGGCGAGGAAGGCAGGTGTCCAGTCGTCGGTGATCCACTGGCCGGTGGAATGATCGAGGGGGAGCACGTGGCCGATCACCGCAGTGGGCGCGGCGGGTTCGGCGAAGGGGAGGCTGTGCGTGGAGTCGACGGAGAGCGCGGTGGCGAGGGTGGCGAGGAATTTTTGGGCGTCGGCGAGGGTGTGCGTGCCGGGCTTGGTGTCGGCGCGGAGGCGGGTGATGTCGCGCCACACGGGTTGTTTGTCGGAGCGGCGTTGGATGAGGAGTGCCCAACGCGGGAGCGGTTCGCCGGGGTAATGTTTGCCGGAGGTTTCGAGGATGACGGAGCCGGGGAAGGCGTGGTTGACGAGTTCGCGGGCGAGTCGGCGGGCGTAGTCGAGTTTCGTGGGGCCGAGGGCGGCGGTTTGCCATTCGGCGCCGCTGGGCGCGACGGGGACGAAGGTGGGCTCGCCACCCATGGTGAGGAGCACGCCGCTGCGCGCGAGGGAGGCCTCGACGGCATCGCCGCACGCGCGGAGGTTTTTCCAGACGGGTGCGGTGTAGGGCGTGGCGGACATGGGATGGAGGGCGTGCGTAGGCGACGGAGGAGAAAGAGGAAAGAGAAAGAGGAAAGAGAAAGAGGTCGGCTACAGTTTCTCGATCGTCAGGGTGGTGTAGAGATTCGAGGTGACGGGGTAGGGGCTGAAGAAGCCGCCTTGGATGGGGTTTACGCTTTCGGCGAGGGCGGCGTGGGCGACGGCGACGAAGGCATCATCGCAGAAAATGCCGCGCGTGGGATCGAGGCCGCGCCAGCCTGCGCCGGGAAGATACACTTCGGCCCAGGCGTGCATCGTGGGCGGGAGGGGGTTGAGGATGCCGGGGGCGGGCGGCTCGTGGAGGTAACCGCTGACGAAGCGGGCGGCGAGGCCGAGGGTGCGGCAGAGCGCGATCAGGAAGACAGCGTAGTCCCGGCACGAGCCGCTGCGAAACGTGAGCGTTTCGGTGGGCGTTTGGATGCCGGGCTCATCGCGGCGCGTATAGGAGAGCGACTGGCGGACGGTGGTATTGAGCTCGGCGAGAAAGGCGATGGTGTCGGCGGGAGGTGACGGGAAATTTTGGGCGAGCCAGGAGCGGAGTTGTGCTTCGTCGGCGCCGCGCGGCGGCGCGAGGCATGGCGCGAGGGCGTAGCGTTCGGCGTCGTCGTAGGCGAAAGGAAAGCGGAGGGCGGTGGGCTTGAGAAAAAAATCGAAAGGATTGGTGTCGAGGGTCTCGACCATAAACTCCGAGCGAAATTCGAGTTGGCTGGCGGTGAGGTCGGGAGAGAACCAGGCCCAGTCGAGGGCGTTGTCCTCGGCGTCGCTCGTGGCGATGCGGCGCGGGGACGGGGTGACGTCGAGTTTAAATTCGTGGAGGCGCTGGCGAGGGGTTTCACGCGGGCGCAGGTAGAGCGCATGGGGCGCGAAGGCCACGGGCTGCGAGTAATCGTAGCGCGTGAGGTGGACGAGGCGGAGGAACATGGAGCGAGCGTTTCACGACGCGGCGAAAAGCTCACGCTTTCTGCTACGAGGCGGCGAGGACGGGTGCGGTGGTTTCGCGGACGGTGACCTCGACCTTGAGGGAACGCGTGGGGGCGCCACGGTAGGTGCCGTTGACGGGGCGGATATCGGCGTAGTCGCGGCCGACGGCGACTTTGACGTAGCGATCGTCGGCGATGCGGTCGTGGGTGGGATCGAAGGCGGCCCAGCCGTAGCCGGGGATGTGGGCCTCGATCCAGGCGTGCGAGGCTTCGATTTCGCGCGGGCGGCGGGTGGTGTTGAAAAAATAGCCGCTCACGTAGCGCGCGGGGATGCCGAGGCTGCGGCAGAGGCCGAGGTGGACGTGCGCGAAGTCCTGACACACGCCGGCGCGGAGTTTGAGCGCATCGGTGGCACGGGTGTTTACGCCGGTGGATTTGGGTTTGTAGGCAAAGGTGCGGTAGACGTGGCTGCCGAGGCGGCGGACGTCGCCCCAGATATCGCCGCGGCCTTCGGAGAGGGCGTCCTGGGCTTCGCGCCAGAGTTCGACTTCGAGTGGGACGTAGTGGGAGCCGGAATAGAACTCGGCGAACATCTCGCGCTCCGAGGAAGTCTCGAGTTCGGACACGGGCACGACGGGGATGTGGGCGCGCTCGGCGAGGGGAGTCGTGTCGACGGTGGAGACGGCTTCGATCACGAGTTTCGAGTGCGGAGCGGCGAGGTCGAAGTAGTGAATGGTGTTGCCGTGAAAGTCGTCGTAGTCGCGGGCGGACGCCGTGGGCGTGAGGGAGAGGTTGAACTCGCGGCAATACTGCGTGGCGCTGTTCATCGGACGCAGGCGCACCTCGTTGAAGCTGTCCTGCGCTTTGCCGGCGTAGGTGAACGTGGTGCGGTGGAGAATGCGGAGGTGCATGGACGCAGAGCGGGGAAATAACGAGACGACACCGTTGTCGCGGGACGCGCGACGATGGCGAGGTGTTATTGCTATTGCTGCTGCTG
>CALRZR010000198.1:0-15010 GCA_943372705.1 Opitutus sp. GAS368
GCGGCGAGACCGATGGCGGCGAGGATCGCGAGGCGCGAGGCGATGAGGCTGACGCGCGGGCGGACGGCGAGGACGGTGTCGGCGGCGGCGAGCGCGAGGAGCGGCGCCCAGAGAAAAGTGCCCCAGCCGATCTGGCTGCCGCCGACGGGATAGGCGTGGAGCGATTGCGTTATGAGCAGGAGCGCGATCCAGGTGCGGAGGCGGGCGGCGCGGTGGGCGGTGGGCGTGTCGGCGAGCGGGATGACGAGGAGCCACGCGGAGGCGAGGCCGTAGCTCATGGCGAACGCGAGGGCGTTGAGCGGGAGCCAGCCGAGCCACGAGGTGGCGACGAGAGCGACGAGGACGAGGCGCGCGGTGGCGAGGGCGGGGGCGAACCACGGGCGTTTCGCGCGGTTGCCGGTGGCGAGCCAGAGGCAGACGGCAAACGAGGCGACGGCGAAGGCGGCGGCGCCGAGGCGCCAGCGCACGCCGAAGGAGTAGACGCCGGGATGGCGGAGCGGGGCGAGGAGCACGCCTTCGAGGAGTTCCGCGGGCGTGGTGCCGCGGGCGGCGGTGGCGACGACGACGATGGCGAGGGACGTCAGGCCGGCGCCGATACACCAGGTCCAGGCGGTGGCCGGGAAAAATTCTTCGCGTGACGAGCGCGCGGCGAGGACGACGCCGAGGGCGGAAAGGCTGATGATGAGTCCGAAGGTGACGACCCAGCCTTCCGGCAGGAGCGAACGCATGAGCGCCCACGGGAGGAGCGCGAGGGCGACGGCGGCGATGAGCGCGGCGGGGCGGGTGAGGCGCGGGCCGGCGGAGTGGAGGAGCAGCCACGCACCGGCGCCCGCGATGAGGAGCGCGCCGACGTTGATTTTGGTGAGGACGAGGGCAGCGCCGAGGAGACCGCAGGTGATCGCGAGGGCGCGGAGTTGGACGCGGGAGATGAAGTGCGTGCCAGTCCAGGCGGCGAGCGCGACGGTGAACGTGATGAAGCCACCGGGGTGAATCGGCTCGGAGGTCATTTGCCAGAGGTGGCCGAAGGTGGCGGCAAGTGCGAAGAGCGACCACGCGGCGGAGCGGGTGTGTTGCCAGACGAGATGTCCGCAGAGGGCGGCGGCGCCGAGCCAGTGGAAAAGTGTGATGAGGCGGCCGGCGGTGTTAGTGAAGTCGAAGCCGAGTAGGCGATGCGTGACGTCGGCGACGAGGAAGAAGAACGGGCCGTATTGGCTGTAGACGGACGTGTAGAGGCCGCCGTCGCGGGAGAAGTTGGCGAGCGAGAAGAGGACGTAGCCCTCGTCGTCGTAAGTGCGGAACGTCGTGAAGAGGAGCAGGGCGCCGGCGAGGCCGAGCGCGGCGGCGAGCAGGGCGAAGGCGACGGGGAAGGCGTGGCGCTTCATGCGGGGCAAGGCAGGTCGGCTCGCTGGCGCTCGCCGCTACGGGAAAGAGGCGCGCAGCGGGCGCGGTCAGCGCGGGGCATGGCGGCGGGCGGCGGGTTTTACGATGTAGTGGGGGCGGCGTTTCACTTCGTCGTAGACGCGGCCGAGGTATTCGCCGAGGACGCCGATGCCGATCAGTTGGATGCCGCCGAGGAAGAGGACGAGCACAACGAGGGTCGTGAAACCCTGTTGCGAGTTCTCCATGCCGAAGAGTCGCCAGAGAATGAAGAACAGGCCCGCGGCGAAACCGAGTAGGGCGATGAAGATGCCGCTGTAAGTCAGGAGGCGCAGCGGGAGGTGCGAAAAACTGAAGAGGCCGTCGAGGGCGTAGCGGACGAGGCGGCGGAAGGTTTGTTGGGGGACGCCGGCGGCGCGTTCCTGGCGATCGTAGAGGACGTCGGCCGTGGGGAAACCGATCCACGCGCGGAGACCGGGGAAAAAACGGTGGCGTTCGGGGAGTTGGTGAAAGGCTTCGAGCGCGTGGTGGCCGAGGAGGCCGAAGGTGCCGGTGTTGGGCTCGATGGGGAAATCGGAGAGGCGGCCGAAGACGCGGTGGAAAAGATCGAAGCCGGCGCGGCGGAGACCGGTCTCGGCGCGGGTGCGCCGGGTGGCGCGGACGATCTCGGCGCCGTCGCGCCACGCGGCGACGAGGGCGGGGATGACCTCGGGCGGGTCCTGCAGATCGGCGTCCATGGTCACGACAGCGTCGGCGTCGCGGGCATGGGCGAGACCGGCGGCGAGGGCGGCTTGGAAGCCGAAGTTGCGGGAGAGTTCGAGGAGTTCGAAACGCGGATCGGCCGTGGCGCGCGTGCGGATGAGAGCCGCGGACGGATCGCGCGAACCATCGTCGACGAGAATGGCGCGCCACACGCAGTCGCGGTGGGCGTCGAAGAGTGTGGTGAGACGGGAAAAGAGCTCGGGCAGGACGGCCTGTTCGTTAAAGACCGGGATGACGAGGGCGACGGTCGGAGGCGGCTGCGCGGCGGGGACGTTCATGCTGGGCGTTGAGGGGATGACAGGGGGAGGCGCGCGGCGCAAGCGGCGAGGCGCTCAGCGACCGGTGGGGCGATCGGCGGTTTGGTAGAGGAGGGCGGGCGGCGGGTGGTCGGGCACGGTGGCGGGCGCGGCGAGGCGGACGAGCCGTTGCGAAAGATCGGTCGAGCGGAGGAGGGCGCGCTCGCGCGGAGTGTGGCCCTCGTATTGGAAAGGCGGATAAGCCAGCGGGTGGTCGAAGCGCAGCAACGTGGTGCCAGCGGGCGGCGGGAGTGCGGCGCGGACCGGATAGAGAAACTGGGCGTTGACGAGGGCGAGTTCGGGCCGGGCGACGGGGAGCGCGAGCGGAATGTAGATCGAGCCGGCGACGGTGAGGGCGCGCTTGGGGTTGCCCCACGTGCGGAGGACGGCGATCTCGGTGTCACGCGGAAACACGTGCGTGAAGTGCGGCCAAAAATGCGCGACGGCGGCGCAGAGAATCGCGAGGGCGGCGAAGGGTTTGAAGAGCGGACGCGGGGCGAGTTGGCGGGCGAGCGCCCAACCGCCGAGGAGGCAGAGCGCGGGGAGGAGCGGTTTCACGGTGCGCGCGTAGACGACGAAACGCGCGAATCCGCAGGAGAAAAGCACGAGGAGACCGTAGGCGACGGCGAGGCCGAGGAGCGCGCCGCGGACGTGGGCGGGGAGCGGATCGCGCGAACGGAGGGCGACGAAGAGTGTGGCGAGAACGGTGGCGGCGACGGCGAGGCCGACGAGGCCCTCGGAGTGCCAGAGGTATTCCCACGGCAACGACCAGCCTTCGGCGAAGAGGCCTTGGGTGACGGAGTGGCTGAAGCTGCGAAGAGTGGCCCAGTAGGCAGCGCCGCCGAGGGACGCGCCGAGAGCAATGGGCGCGAGGAGAGAGAGGGCGAGGCCGAGGGCGGCGGCGACGGTGCGGCGGGAGAGGAGTGGCGTGGGGCGCCAGGCGACGATGAGGACGGTGGCGACCGTGGGGACGAGGAACCAGTAACCGTTGTAAAGATGATAGGTGGCGCCGGTGAGGAGGCCGGCGGCGGCGGCGCGAAGGAGCGTGGGCGGACCGAGGCCGACGACGAGGGCGGCGAGTGCGGCGGCGAGCGCGCAGTCGTAGGGTAGCAGGTGGCGCGAGTGGTAGAACGCGGTGTTGGCCGCGGCCATGAGCAGGAGGGCCCAGGCGGCTTCCTCGGCGGAGGCGCCGGCGCGGAGAGCGAGGCGGTGGAGCAGCGCGAGATTCAGCACGGAGAAAAGCGAGAGGAGGGCGGCGGCGATCCAGACGGTGAAGCCGGCGAACTCGGGCTGGCTCCAGTTGCCGAAGGGCGTGAGGTGCGCGAGGGCGTGGTGGGCGGCGGAGATGAAGGCGCCGAGAATGGTGAAGAGGGCGTGTTCGGGCTGAGCTAGAATCGTGGATACGCCGGGGAAATCGGCGGTGGTGAGGGCGCGGTAGAGTTGGAGTCCGCGATCGTAGCGGCCCTCGTCGCCGAAAAAGTATTGTCCGCCCTGCGTGGCGAGGGCCACGCGCAGGAGGAGAGAAACCAGAAGAATCGCGAAGGGGAAAAAGCGCGGCACGGCGGGTGGGGCTCAGGCGGGCGGCGAAAGGCGGGCGAGGCGGTGGGCGCGGAGGGCGAGAAAAACGGTGAACGCGGCGAAGACGGCGAGGGCGTGCCACCATGGGAGCGGAAAAGCGTCGGCGACCCAATCCTGGCCGAGGCGGACTTTTTGCCAGAGATTGTGTTGTGCGCCGACGTTGAGCGATTTGGCGTAGACGAGGATGTTTTCGCCGGGGGCGCGGTTGAGTTGCAGGGCGGTGCCGGCGTAGTGCAGGGCGATGCCGAGGGCAAAATCCGCGACGGCGGCGAGGGCGAGCAGGGCGGCGAGGATGCGGGAGGCGGGACCGCGCAGGAGATCGGGCAGGCGTGCGGCGGCGACGGCGAGGCCGAGGAGGACGAGCGGTTGCAGGCAGATGTGGGCGACGCCCCAGTAGTCGATGTGACCATGGACGGCGGTGCCGAGCACGATCACGATGGGCAGGGCAATGAGCCAGAGACGCGGGAGTGGCGGAGCGGCGCGGCGGGCGAGGAGCCAGCCGAGTGCGAGGAGAGTGGGCGTGCCGGCGCCGAAAAAGAGATTGGATTGGTAGACGTAAAACACTTGGTCGCGGAAGAGCGTCCAGGAGTTGGTCTGCGCGAGGATGGAGCGGTCGAAATCGCGGAGCGGATGCGGCACGAGCGTGGCCCAGAGCTTGGGCACGGTGCTCGCGAGATTCTCCCACCAGGTGAATTGGGCGGCGGTGGTGGCGGAGGTGTTGCTGGCGAGCGTGGCGGTGAGGCCGTAGCGGGCGACGGCGTAGGCGATCCATGGCGCGAGCACGGCGGCGAAGACCGCGGCGGAGAGGGCGACGGTGCGGCGGAAGGCGGGTTCGCGCCAGAGCGGGCGGGCGGTGAGCAACCACGCGAAACCGAAGGCGAGAAACCAGACACAGGCGGAGTAGTGCGTGAGGACGGCGAGACCGAGAATCGCGAAGCCGATGACGATGCGATGGCGCGCGTGGCCGTCGGTGAGGAGCAAGTGGAGACCGGCGAGGGTGAAGAAGACGGTGACGAGTTTCGTCCACGCGTAGGTGGAGTTTTGGAGAAACATCGGGTTGAGCAGCAGCAGGCAGGCGACGAGTGCAGCGGTGGCGCGACCGCCGCCGAAGGTGCGCGCGAAAAGCACCGCCGGAAAAAAGGCGAGCGTGCCGAGGAGCAACATGAACACCTGGTGATGCGCGAAACTGGAGCCGGTGATCCAGAGGAAGGCGGCATCGGCGAGGTTGGCGAGCGGCGGACGGCCGGTGAAAACGACAAGGCTGCGGAATGCGGCGTCGTCCTGCCGCTCACGCAGGAAGAGCAGTGGGCGTTGATATTGCTCCTCCCAATCGCCCATCCACATGCCGCCGTTATAACTCGCGACGCAGGCGAGGAGGGCGACACAGGCGAGGCTGAGGAGCGTCCACGTGAATGCGGCCTCGCGGATATCGGGATCGCGGGCGAGTTCGACGACGGAGCGACGGCGCGCGATCGCGAATGCAGCGATGACGAGGAAGCCGGTGGCGAACCACGCGTTGGGTAGGCCGGTGACGAACGCGAACGAGACTCCGAGGGCGAGGATGGCGAGGGTGGCGGCGATCCCGACGCACCAGGCTTCAAGTGGCGGGAACCAACGGTGGGAAGGCGCGAGGGCGGCGCCACCGCCCAGGACGACGACGGCGAAGAGGAGCCAATCGCGGGCGACGAGGAGCATGGCCGGCGGCGCGGGGGCTCAGCGGAGGAAGTTGTAGCGGAAGATCGCCCAGAGGGCGCGGAAGCCGTCGCGCCAGCCGATTTTTTTGCCCTCGGCGTAGGTGCGTCCGTAATAACTGATACCGACCTCATAGATGACACAGCCGGAGCGGGCGACTTTGGCGGTGATCTCGGGTTCGAAGCCGAAGCGGTTTTCCTCGATGGTGATTTTCTGGATGACCTCGCGGCGGAAGACTTTGTAGCAGGTCTCCATGTCGGTAAGGTTCAGGTTGGTCGCCATGTTGGAGAGCAACGTGAGGAATTTGTTACCCATCATGTGCCAGAAATAGACGACGCGGTGGGCGTCGCCGCCGGCGAAACGGGAGCCGAAGACGACGTCGGCTTTGCCGTCGATGATGGGTTTGAGGAGGCGCGGATATTCGTTGGGGTCGTATTCGAGGTCGGCGTCTTGGATGATGACGGCGTCGCCGGTGGCGGCGGCGATGCCGGTGCGGAGGGCGGCGCCTTTGCCCTGGTTGACCTCGTGGTAAATGATTTTGGCGACGAGCGGGGCGATCTCGTTGCGCAGGATGTCGCGGGTGCCGTCTTTCGAGCAGTCGTCGACGATGATGATCTCCTTGTCGGCCACGGGGGCGGCGCGCACGCGGTCGACGATGGTGCGGATCGTCTTGGTCTCGTTGTAACAGGGGATGACGATGGAGAGTTTCATGCGGGCGCTGGGTGACATACGGTAGGGCGGCGAGTTTCGGGGGGAAGCCTATTTCCCGGGTGAAAGAAGGAAGGGGCGCCGGCGAGCGGGCGCCGCGGGCCGCGAAGGAATGGGACGATGGCGAGGGAAGGTGCGAATCTTGACGGTGATGGGGGCGAAACCCAACGTCGCGCGGATGCAGCCACTGACCGAGGTGTGGGGAAAGCCGGGGTTTCGCAGGGCGGCAGCCAATCTCGGCTGGCTGGTGGCGGAGCGTGGAGGGCGGTTGGTGCTCGGCACGGCAGTGGGGCTGATCGTGGCGCGATATCTCGGGCCGGAGCGGCTTGGCTTGTTGAGCTACAGTGTGGCGTTCGTGACGTTGCTGGGATTCGTGCCGGCGCTGGGGCTGGAGGCGATTTTGAAGCGAGAGGTGTTGAACGCGCCCGAAAAAACGGCGGAGTTGCTCGGGAGTGCGTGGGCGCTGCGTCTCGTCGCTGGGGCGGTGGGTGGCGCGGCCGTGGTCGGCGTGGCGCGGGCGGGCTGGGGACTGGCGGGTGACGAGCCGCGATTGTTGGAGGCGCTCGCGCTGCTGCTGTTTCAGCCGGCGCTTTTTCTGCCGGAGCTGTGGCTGCAAACGCAACTGCGGGCGAAGGCGGCGGCGGTGGCGCAACTTGGCGCGCTCGCTGTGGCTTCGGGCGTGCGGCTATGGCTGATCGCGAGCGAGGCGCCGCTCACGGCGTTTGCGTGGGTGTTGGTGGGCGAGATGGTGTTGGGCGCGTGGGGTTTTCAGGCCGTCGCGCGGCGGGCAGGACTGAGGATGTCGTGGCGGGCGGCGCGGGTGGAGACGATGCGGCGGCTGCTCGCGGAGTCCTGGCCTTTGATGTTCGCGAGCTTCGCGGTGGTGGTCTACATGAAGATCGACGAAGTGATGCTGCGGCACCTCGCGGGACCGGCGGCGGTGGGGGTGTATGCGGCGGCGGCGCGGTTGAGCGAAGTGTGGTATTTCCTGCCGACGGCGCTGGCGTCGAGCGTGCTGCCGGCGCTGTTACGGGCGAAAGGAAATGACGCGGCCGAGTATGCGAAGCGACAGCAGCAATACTACGACCTGAGTGCGGGGGTGGCCTACGGGCTTTCGGTGCCGGTGGCGCTGGCTGCGACGTTGATCGTGCACCTGGCATATGGGCCGGAGTTTGCGGCGGCGGGGCCGATTCTCGCGGTGCACATCTGGTCGAGCGTGTTTGTGTTTCTCGGCGTGGCGCGCGGGCAGTGGCTCGTGAACGAAGGACTGCAAAGGTTTTACCTTGCGGCGACGGCGGCGGGTGCGGTGGCGAATGTGGGGCTGAATTTTGTTTTCATTCCGCGCTGGGGCGGACTCGGAGCGGCGTGGGCGACGGTGATTTCCTACGGGCTGGCGGCGTGGCTGGCGTCGTATTTTCACCCGGCGGTGCGGGGGACGGCGGCGATGCAGACGCGCGCGCTGTTGATTCCGCTGCGGGGCTGGCGTTACCTCCGCCGCGCATGAAGTTGCCACCCCACCTAAGCCAATCGTTGAAGCGACTCCGCCGCGGGGCATGCGAGGCGGTGGGCGTATGGCGCTATTCGCGGCCGGCGCTCTACGAGATCGACCGAAAATTGGAGCGACACATCAATCGAGACGGAGGGGTGTTTATCGAGGCGGGGGCCAACGACGGGGTGCGGCAGAGCAACACCTATTTTTTCGAGAAAGTCCGCGGTTGGAAAGGGCTGCTGGTCGAACCCGTGCCGGAGCTGGCGGCGGAGTGTCGGAAGAACCGGCGCGCGGCGGTGGTGTGCGAGGCGGCACTCGTGGAGCGCGAGGTGGCAGGTGCGACGGTGGAACTGCAGGTGGCGGGGCTGATGTCGACGGTGACAGGCGCGCTGGACGACGAGGCACTCGCGCGGCATCTCGCGTGGGCGGTCGAGGTCCAGAAGGATCTGCGGGGGACGCGGACGATGCGGGTGCCGGCGCGGACGCTTTCGGCGTTGATCGACGAAGCGGGCGTCGGACGGGAAATCGATCTGCTGTGCCTCGACGTCGAAGGCGGGGAAGAGGCGGCCCTGCGCGGCCTCGATCTCACGCGGCATGCACCGCGTTTCATTTGTGTGGAAGCGCGGGACGAGGCGGCGATCAACGCAGTGCTCGGAGCGCGTTACCGGGTGGTGGACGTGTTGACGGATGTGGGGTCGCACCGGGACTTGCTCTACGCGCGGACCTGAACCGCGGACTACGTGCCATGAACGAGACGATTCCCGTGGTGTTGTTCGCTTACGCGCGTCCGGCGCATCTGGCGCGCGCGTTGGCGTGCATGAAGGAGAACGGAGTGCCGTTGATCGAGGCGTTTGCGGATGGGGCGAAGGGCGCGGCGGATGCGGATGCGGTGGCGGAGGTGCGCGCGATGTTGCGGGCGGTGGATTGGTGCGAGGTGCGGCTGACGGAGCGGCAGGAAAACTGGGGGCTCGGGAAGAATGTGCTGGCGGGCGTCAGCGAAGTGGCGACGCGGCACGGGGCGTGGGTGGGGTGGGAGGACGATCTGATCGCGGTGCCGGGGACGTATGCGTGGGTGTGCGCGGCGCTGCGGAGATTTGAGAACGAGCCGCGGGTGATGAGCGTGACGGCGTGGACGCATCCGCGCGTGACTCCGGCGGAGGTGGGGGCGGGGCCGTATTTCGATGCGCGCGCGGAGTGCTGGGTGTGGGGCACGTGGGCACGGAGCTGGCGCGGAATGGCCGAGGAGACGGCGCTCGAAAAAATGGCTGCGGCGGTGAAACGCGGGGTGGCGGCGGACGCATATGGGGCGGATTTGCCGGCGATGGCACGCGAGGAGGAACGAAAAAACATCTGGGCGGTGCGGTGGCTCTATCACCATTTGGCGCGCGGCGGGCTCTGTGTGCGGCCGCCGTGGTCGATGGTGGAGCACATCGGTTTCGATGCAGGGGCGACGAACGCGGGCGGGGCGGGGGCGTGGGCGAATCCGCCGCTGCGGGGTGGGCCGGCGGTGCCGGTGCAGTGGCCGGAAGTGCGGGAGCAGGCGGAGTGCCGGGCCTTGTGGCAGGCGGCGGGAGGAACGGCACCGGCGGGCGTCGGCGCGCGACTGCGACGCGCGCTACGGCGGGTGATCCCGGCGGCGGTGCTGGAGCCGGTGCAGCAGCGGTTCTTTCGGGTGCGCTGGGAGGGCGACTATGCGGACTGGTCGGTGGCGCAGGCGGCGGGGGCAGGCTATGGGGCGAAGAATATTCTCGAAAAAGTGACGACGGCGATGCGCCTGTTGCGCGACGGGCGCGCCGGATACGAACGTGATGGCGTGGTTTTTCACGGGCCGCCGCCGTGGTGGCCGGGGCTTGCGGTGTTGCGCGAAGCGACTGCGGCGCGCGGTGGCCAGCTCACGGTCCTGGATTTTGGCGGTTCGCTCGGCAGCGGATATTTCCAAGCGAGAACGCAGCTCGGCGCGCAGGTCGTGCGGTGGCGAGTGGTGGAGCAACCCGAATTTGTGGCCGCGGGGCGGCGCGAATTTCAGAACGGCGAATTGGAGTTTTACACTTCGATTCGCGAGGCATGTGCTGCGGGCATGCCGGATGTGGTCTTGCTCGCAAGTGTGCTGCCGTATGTGCCGTCGCCCTTGGAGGTTTTTGGCGAATTGCTGGAAATCGGGGCGGGTTGGCTGCTGGTCGAGCGTAGCGGTTTCACGACGCGAGGCGGCACGCGGCTGACGATGCAACACGTGCCGCGTTCGATCTACCGCGCCAGTTATCCGTGCTGGTTTCTGGACCGGGCGGCGTTTTTGCAGCGGGCGGCGGTGCACTACCGGGTGGTGGCGGACTTTCGGGAGGAGATCGCGGTGCCCGAGGGGCTCGAGTTTCGTTCGGTGCATTTTGCGCGTCAGACCCGATGAGCGCACCGGAACAAAGCGCCTTCCGCCGGTGGTGGTGGCGGCAACAAGTCATTCCGGGGCCGGCGGGACTGCTGCTCACGCCCTTCTACTTCGCGCGGCGGGGGCTGGTGGAGGCGATGCACGATCTGTGGCCGCAACTGCAGGGCGACGTGCTGGATGTCGGCTGCGGTCGCAAACCCTATCGGGGATTTGTCGGCGCGAAGCGGTATGTCGGGGTCGATTTGGATACGGCCGAGCTGCGCGACATGGGCGAGGCGGATCTGTTTTATGACGGGACGCGAATTCCCGTCGGCGATGCGCAGTTCGACGCGGTGATTTGCTCGCAGGTGTTGGAGCACGTGTTTTCGCCGGCGCAATTCCTGAACGACATTCACCGCGTGCTGCGGCCCGGGGGACTGTTGTTGCTGACGACGCCGTTTGCGTGGGACGAGCATTCGCAGCCGCATGACTTCGGACGCTATTCGTCGTTCGGCCTGCGGCATGTGCTGGAGGCGGCAGGTTTCGAGCCCGTGATCCAGCGCAAGACCTGTGCGGACGGCCGCGCGCTCGTGCAACTGGCCGCGGGCTATGTTTACAAGGTGGTGCGCAGCAGGCATCGGCCGCTCAATGCGCTCACCCAATTGCTGCTGATCGCACCGGTGAACGTGCTCGGCGGTCTGCTCGCCTGGTTGTTGCCGGCGAACGAGGATTTTTATCTCGATAACGTCGTGCTCGTGCGCCGGCCGGTGACCACCGGGGCAACTCCGCCGGAGACCGCGGCCCGATCCGGAGGTGCAACGTGAGGCTGTTGGACCGAATCTTTGGGGAACCCGAATTGCGCGAGGCGCCACCGGTGCTCGTGGATGTCGGTGCGGCGGGGGGAGTGCACCCGGCGTGGCGGCGGATCGCGCGGTATGCGGTGGGCGTCGGATTCGAGCCGGACGCGCGCGAGGCGGCGCCGTTGGATGCGGCGCAGCGGGAGTTTAAGAAATGGATTTTTTGTCCGGGGCTGGCGGTGCCGGAGCAGCCGGCGGATGGGCGGGCGACGCTGCATTTGACGAAGTCGCCGCAGTGCTCGAGCACGCTGCGACCGCGGGCGGACGAGCTGGCGCCGTGGGCGTTTGCCGAGTTTTTCGAGGTTGTCGAGACGCGGGTTTGCGCGGCGGCGACGCTGGAGTCGGCGTTGCGCGCGCAAGGGATCGGGCGGATCGATTGGTTGAAATGCGACACGCAGGGCACGGACCTCCGCCTCTACCAGAGTCTGTCGCCGCGGGCGCGTTTGGGTTTGGGGGCGGTGGAGTTCGAGCCAGGGTTGATCGACGCGTATGAAGGCGAGGACCGCGCGGCCGACGTGTTGGCGGTGATGGCGCGCGAACCGTTTTGGCTGGCGGAAATGGAGGTCGGCCACACAGCGCGCGGGAGACGCGGACTCGTGTTGAACCATTTCGGGGCGGCCGCGATGAAGTGGTATCGGCGGCTCGCGCCGGCGGCGCCGGGGTGGGTCAATCTGCGGTTTCTGCGCAAGGTCGACGGGGAGGGCGAAAAGCCGGATCGACGAGCGGTGCTCCTGGTCTGGGTCTTTGCGACCATCACAGGTCAGCATGGCGAGGCGCTCGCAGTGGCGGAGCTGGGCGGGCAGCGGTTTGGCGGCGATTTGTTCTGCGCGATGGCGGGGGCGAGCCGGCGGAGTCTGTGGTGGGCGATGGTCGGGGCATTGCCGGGTCTCGTTTGGCGCCGACTGTGGAGGGGAGCGGGCTGAGGGCACGGACTCCGTCTCGACAAGCGGAGGGCGGTGCGGAAAGGTTCGGGCGTACCTGAGTGCACTCGTCAAACGCCTGCTCGCTCCGGTCAAACCCTGGCTTGAAGGACTCGTGCAATGGGAGGCGGCGTGCGCCGCGTGGTGGGCGTCGGCCGCCCACCGGCGGCTGCGGTCGGTGCAATGGGGGCTGCCGCCGGTGCCGGAGCATTTCGACCATCACATCGACCTCCAGCACCAATGGTTGCGGGAGCGCAATCCGCTCTGGGTCGAACGAGGGGTATTTGGCGGGCTGGCGTTGAAACCGGGCGGCGCGATGCTGGAACTGGCCTGCGGCGACGGGTTCAATGCGCGCAATTTCTACAGCCTGCGGTGTCGCGAGGTGGTGGCGTGCGATTTCGACCCGGCGGCCATTGGGACGGCGCGGCGAAAGAATGCGGCTCCCAACGTGCGCTTCGAACTCGCTGACATTCGGACGGCCATGCCAGCGGGATTGTTCGACAACATTGTGTGGGATGCGGCGATCGAGCACTTCACGCCGGCGGAGATCGACGGGGTGATGCGCGAGATCAAGGCGCGCCTCCGGCCGGGCGGAGTGGTGAGCGGCTACACGATCACGGCCGGGCCGAGCGGGCAAAAACACCTCGTGCATCACGAATACGAGTTTGCCGACAAGGCGGATTTGCAGCGCTTCCTCGCCCCGCATTTTCGACGGGTGACGGTCTTCGAAACGGTGTATCCGGCGCGGCACAACCTCTACTTCTGGGCCTCGGACGGCACCCTGCCGTTCGACGAAGACTGGCTCCACGCCGTGCGACACCGGTCGGGCGGAGCGTCGTGAATCACTATTGCACGTATTTCGACCGCGGGTTTCTCGCACAGGGAGTGGCGCTGTGGCGATCGCTGGCGAAACACGATGTGGACTCGGTGCTGTGGGTGCTGGCGCTGGATGAATTTACGGCGGAGGTGTTGCGCGAGATCGGCGGGACGTGGCTGCGCGTGGTGACGCTCGCGGAGCTGGAGGCGGGCGATGCGGAACTCGCGGCGGCGAAGGCGAATCGGTCGCGGGTGGAGTATTGTTTCACGCTGTCGCCGTGCTGGCCGCGGTGGTTGTTGAAGAAAAAAAATGAAATCGAGCGGGTGACCTATCTCGATGCGGACTTGTTTTTCTTTGGGAGCCCGGCGCCGATGTTCGAAGCGATGGATGCGGCTCGGGCGAGCGTGCTGGTGACGGAGCATCGATTTCCGGAGTGGCTGCGGCACTACGAGCGGCACGGGAGATTCAATGTGGGCGTGCTCTCGTGGCGAAACGATGCGGCGGGGCTGGGGTGCCTGGAGCGGTGGAGAGAGGAGTGTCTGGAGTGGTGCCACGACCGGCTGGATGGCGGGCGGTATGCGGATCAGAAGTATTTGGACGCGTGGCCGGAGCGGCTGGGTGCGGCGTTGCTGGTGTTGGAGCACCGCGGGGTGAATCTGGCGCCGTGGAATTGGGCGGAGGCCAAGCGCGAGACCGATCGAATCAACCTGGCGCCCGGGGTGAAATTTGAATGGCTGATGGCTTATCGTTTCGCGGGAGAGTCGCTGGTGGTGTTTCACTTTGCGCGGTTCCGGCCGGAGCGAGGGGGGCGTTGGTGGCAATCGGGGCAGCTCGAATATGGCGTCATGCCGCGGGCGCTGCGGAACGCGATCTACGGGCCGTATGTGCGGGCGTTGCTGGCGGCGCGCGACGAGATCGCGGCACGGCGCGCGGGGTTCGACTTTCCGGAGCGGGGCGCAGGTGTGCGCGGCGGGCGGGAGTGGTGGCAGGCGCTGGCGATGCGCGTGGTGTTCGGTGGAAGGTGGCTGCGGCTCGACGAAGGGTTTTGGAATTTGCGCGGCGGGCTCGGGCGATGGTCGGGGCGGGCGCTGGCGGCGCTGCGGCGGATGCGCGGATGAAAAGGGCGGACTGAATTCTGTCTCAATTTATCGGCCGAGGCGGACGAATTTCTTGCGGAAAAAGCGCACGAGGGAGAGGGCGTCCCAGAAAAGGCAGCGGCCGATGGAGAAGTAGCGGTGGCGGACGGTGATTTCTTCGCGATAGCCGCGCCATGCGCCGGAGTCGCTCGCGCCGCCGGTGCCGCAGGCGGCGATGCGGAGCGGGATGGGTTTAAAGCGCACGCGGCCTTTCCAGAGGCGGATGTTGAAATCGTAGTCGGCCATGATGGCCAGCGAGGTGTCGAAGCCGTCGTTTTCGGCGAAGAGCGTGCGCCGGTAAAACGTGGCCTGGTGGTGGGCGAAGTTGCGCGCGACGGGATTCACGTGCGAGCGGAGCTTGTAGATGCGGCCGTCGTTGAAGGCGGCTTCGCCGGCGGCGACACCGGCCTCGGTTTTGCGCATCCAGTTAACGGATTCGCTGAGGACCATGTCGCCGACGAGGCGGTCGTCGGCGCCGAGGAAGTAGATCCATTCGCCGGTGGCGCGGGAGACGCCCTTGTTCATCGCGTCGTAGATGCCGGCGTCGGGTTCGGAGATGAGCACGGCGAAACGGGAACGCCGGGCTTCGAGCCACTCGCGGGTGCCGTCGGTGGAGCCACCATCGACGACGATGAGCTCGGGTTGGACGTGGAGCTGTTCCCACACGCTGCCGAGGGCCGCGTGGAGGCGGGGGCCGGCGTTCTTGCAAACGAGAATGACACTGATGGGCGGCGCGGCGGGGGCGGGCATGGGGCGGAGGAGGAGCGGGAGGAACGCGGGGAACGCTCAACGCCCAACGTGCAACGCTCAACGCTGAATGTCGGATTCGTTGTGGTATGACGGGATTGCGCGGGCGGTAGCGGGACGTGGAATTCTTCGGGGCGGGCGTTGCAGTCGAGGGAGCGGGCGCGCAAGGATGGCGGGATGAGTCGCCCGCTGCTCTCCATCATCATCGTCGCGTATAAGTCGCGCGACGAAATTGTGGCGTGTCTGCGGTCGATCCCGCGGGAACTGACGCG
>CALRZR010000199.1:0-15005 GCA_943372705.1 Opitutus sp. GAS368
CCCGCACGCCATCATGCTAAGGGAGCTCCAAAACATTCCCGTCGGCGCCTCCCACGCCGGCGACGGCTACAAATTTCTGATCGACCGCTCCGCCACCGACGACACCGGCGAACTTGCCGGCACTTGGACCCACGGCGCCAACCACGGTCCGCTCGTCGTCACGAGCGCGTTGGCACTGTAACTGCGATAGCTGCCCACCTCCTCCCTGCCCTCGCACTCAATCTCTCTTCGCCGGTCCGCCCACTATGCGCCCCACCTCCCTCCCCACCCTCGCACTCGCCGCCCTACTCGTCCTCTCGCTCGCCCGCACCTTCGCCGCTGAGCCCGCCACGCCGCCCGTCAATCTCGCCGCCCTCGACGAGGAAACGATGCGCCACTTCCAGGCCCTCGTGCGCATGGACACCTCCGATCCGCCCGGCAACGAGGCCCCCGCCGTCGACTACCTCAAACGCATCCTCGAGGCCGAAGGCATCGAGACGAAAATTTTTTCTCTCGATCCGCAGCGCCCCAACCTCGTCGCCCGTCTCCGCGGCAACGGCTCCAAACGCCCGCTGCTCATCATGGCGCACACCGACACCGTGAACGTCGACCAGAAGAAGTGGAAACACGGCCCCTTCTCCGCCACCCGCGAGGGCGGTTACGTCTACGGACGCGGCACCGTCGACGATAAAGACAACGTCACCGCCGCCCTCATGACCATGCTCCAGCTCAAGCGCAGCCAGGTCGCCCTCGACCGCGACGTCATCTTCCTCGCCGAAGCCGGCGAAGAAGGAAACGTGAAGTTCGGCATCGAGTTCATGGTCCGCGAACACATGGCGGAAATCGCCGCCGAGTTCTGCCTCGCCGAGGGCGGTCGCGTCGTGCGCACCGGCGGAAAAATCCAATACGCCAGCGTCCAGACCACCGAGAAAATCCCCCACCGTATCCGCCTCGTCGCGACGGGTGTCGCCGGCCACGGCTCCGTGCCGCTCCGATCCAACGCCGTCGTGCACCTCGCCAAAGCCATCGCCAAAATCGCCGATTGGCAGCCACCCATGCGCCTCAACGAGACCACCCGCGCCTTCTTCGAACGCCTCGCCACCATCAGTCCGCCCGCGGAAGCCGCCCGCTACCGCGCCATCCTCGCCGGAGACGAGACCGGCACCGCCCAGGAGTATTTCGCCGAACACGCACCGGGCTACAACTCCACCCTCCGGACCTCGATTTCGCCGAACATGATCAGCGGCGGCTACCGCGTGAATGTCATCCCCTCCGAGGTCGAAGCCACGCTCGATATCCGCGCCCTGCCCGACGAGGACATGACGCGTTTCCTCGCCCAGCTCCGCAAACTCATCGACGACCCCGCCATCGAAGTCATTCACGCTACGGGCCACAGCCGCCCCGGCGCTCCGCCCTCGCGCCTCCGCACCGAAGCCTTCGAAGTCCTCGAAGCCGCCGTCAAACGCCACTACAACACCCTCACCATCCCCACCATGAGCACCGGCGCCACTGACATGGCCTACCTCCGCGCCGCCGGCATCGATTGTTTCGGCATCGGTCCCATGATCGACAGCGAAGACGGCCCCAAAGGCTTCGGCGCCCACAGCGACCAAGAGCGTATCCTCGAAGAAGCGCTCTACGCCTTCACCCGTTTCAACTACGACGTCGTCCTGCAGCTCGCAGCGGCGAAAAAGTAGCCCGTCGTAGCGCGGTCAGCCTGACCGCGTTTCTATGGTCGCACGGCGCCCCCATGGACCTGCTGCGGGACTGCTGTGGGCCAGGCTTTACGCCCGCCAATCTCCACGCACTTCCCTCCGCCCTCACGCCGCCCGACTCTGCTCATCCGCCGCGCGCTCCGTAGAGGTCGCCTCGACCTGCCCCACGCGCGCCTGCTTCTCCGCCGCCATTTCGCGGAGCACCTGCTGCCGCATCTCATGCCCCATGCGGAGCACGACGAGACACACGTTTTCGCGCACCGCGGTGTCCTCCGCCGCGACAGGACCACCGCGCCGCTCGCCTTCGAGCCACGTTTCGTCGGCGACAATCTTGGCAATGAGCGGGAGTTGGCGCGTGAGCACCGGGTCGGGCTGGTTCATCGTGGAAAACGGGTTTCGCGGCAGGGGTAACGCAATCGTGACATTTGTCCCGCTCGGCAAGCCGCGGGTCTCCGCCGTTCCGCCAAGTCCCGCCAATCAGCAATTTGGCCCGGAATTTTACATTCTCCGGCACTGCACCCCTTCATTCGACCCTTCTCTGTCAATGGGCTACAGAAAACCTCCCGGAGGCCGATACCTTTGGAGGCGCCACCGTGGCAGCGTTTTTACAAAAATCCACCGAACCCACCCAACCGGCGTCCTCGCTGCCGCACTCGCCTCATTCTCTTTCCTGTGACTGTCACCGCTCCCATCACCGATACCATCATCCACGATTCGATCGTGCGCGCCGTCGCGAGCGTCTTTCGAACGATGGCGATGCTCAAAGTCACGCTCGTCGCCAAGACCAGCACGCCCGAAGCCCCCGGCCACGGGCAGGCGTCGCAAATCATCGGCAGTGTCGGCTTCGTCGGGGACGCCAGCGGACTCATCTACCTCTGCCTCGACTCAGATTTTGCCAAAGATGTCACCGGGCGCATCCTCGGGATGGACGCCGCCGAGGTCGACGCCGGCGGGCATGAGGTCGTGAACGACGCCATCGGCGAAGTCACCAACATGACCGTCGGCGGCTTCAAGAACACCCTTTGTGATATCGGCCACGGTTGTAAGCTCACGCTGCCGACCATCGTCCGCGGTCACCACATTTCGATCGCCGCCGTAAAATCCGCCACGCGGCACATCTTCCATTTTGAGTGCGACGGCCGCCGCATCATCGCCGACCTCCAGCTAAAAGTGGAGTGACCCCCGCCGGGCTCCTCTGGTCCAGACCTCATCGCGGCCCCCTCCACCTCCCGCAGGCGATCATCCCTGCGTCGTCGCCACCTCGATCACTTTGCTTCGGCCGTCGGAAACCGCGACCCATGCCTCGTCGCCCTGAGTGCCGCCATCACCCGCTTCCTCCCGACCCAAAACGCGCAGCCCTGCATATCCGGCCCATTTCTTGCATACCGGCTACCTCTGCGGGGCCGGCCCTCACCCGCAGTCGCTCTACTGAAATCCCCTAGTTTCTGAAAACGCCTAGAAAAATCCTCCGCTCGCCAATTCTCCGGCAACTCCTCCCCATTTCCGCAAACTTCTCCTCTCTGAGTGCACCAAGAAATCTACTGACCGACGTCTTTTCTGCTTCGCCCTGAAATTTTCATTGCTAGGGTCAAACCCCTACTCAAATTCTCCTTCCATGGAACTCTCGCCGACCACCATCGAACACCTCCGTGACGAGGCGTATGCGATGCTGTGCCGTCATGCGGTGATGGAGGCTCTGGAAAAACTCGAACAGGAAAAGGCCTCCATCGCGAGCACCCGTCCGCCGTTCGGCATCCTTGCGAGCAAGCAAACCCGCGAAACGTTCGAGCGCTCGCTCCACGCCGCCACCGGCACCGAAGCCGCGCTGCGCACCCGCCTCGGTCAACTCGTGCAGCTTGAGAAATGGCTGCACGACATCCTCCACACCGAGCTGCGCGAATACCTCACGGCCATCAGCGCCGACTACCGCCGCTTCGCCACGGCCGATGCCCTGCTCGATCAGTGGGAACTCGAATTTCGCGCCCTCCCGGAACTCCTCGTCGCCTTCGCCCGCGACGTGCGCAACGCCCAGCAAGACGCCGCATCCGCGCCGGGCAGCCGCGACCTCCAGCCCTTTGCCATCCTCCGCGACTCCGCGATCCGCGTCGAACACCAGCTCACGGTCCTCGACAACCTTTCCGCGCAGATCGCGTTTCTGCTCCCGGCCGAAGCCGCCGCCGAAGTCCGCGTGCCCGCCCTGCCGGATTTCCGCCGCGTCGCTTGGGTCAATCGCATCGCCTCGTTGCCCCCCGAACAACTGGTCGCCGAAACCACCCGGGTCGAACGCGATGCCCGCACCTTCGCCGCCCACGACCACGCCACCGTCCCGCCATGCTCACCCGCGTCCTCCCGCTCCCTGTTCTCCACGCCTGCCTCGCTGCGTCCGCTCTCGCCCTCGCCGCACTCGCGCCGTGTCTCCGCGCTGCCGATACCAACCCGACCCAGGACCGCGCCGACCGTTTTCTCTCCCTCGTCAATTCGTCCTACCAGGCCCTCTACTACGTCGAAAGCGAAGCCCAGTGGAAAGCCGCCACCGATGTCACGCCCGCGCACGACGCCGCCTCCGAGACCGCCGGCAAAGCCCGCGCCGCCTTCGTCGGCAACCCCGCCCTCATCAAGGAAACGAAGCAGCTCCTCCTCCTGCGCCGCGAACTCACCGACCTCACCATCCGCCAGCTCGAACGTCTCCTGCTCATCGCCGCCGAATCGCCGATGACGAATCCCGCGCTCACCACCGCCCGCATCGAGGCCGAGACCGCGCAAAATTCCATTCTCAACAGCCACGAGTTCAAACTCGCCGGAAAAGTCGTCACCGCGAACGACCTCGACAACCTCCTCAATAAATCCACCGACCTCGCCGAACGTCGCGCCGTCTGGGAAGCCTCCAAGACGTCCGGGCCCGCCCTCCGCGCCGGCCTCATCAAACTTCGCGACCTCCGCAACGGCGTCGCCAGGGAAATGGGCTACGACGACTACTTCGCCCTCCAAGTCGCCAGCTACGGCGTCACCACCGATGAAATGCTGAAGCTCAACGAAGACTTCATGCGCGTGCTCCGACCGCTCTACCTTCAGCTCCACACGTGGACGAAGCACCAGCTCGCCGCGAAATTTAAGCAGCCCGTCCCGAACCGCATCCCCGCTCACTGGATCAACAACCGCTGGGCCCAGGAATGGGACGGCCTCTCCGCCGGTGCCGACCTTACGCCGTTCTTCAAGGACCGCTCCGCCGAGTGGGTCGTGAAATCCGCCGAGAGTTTCTACACCGGCATGGGCTTCGCCAAAATGCCCGCGAGCTTCTGGCCCAAATCCGACCTCTACCCCGTCGCCGCCGGCGACAAACGCAAAAAGAACACCCACGCCTCCGCGTGGCACCTCGACCTCGCCCACGACATTCGCTCGCTCATGAGCGTGGAGCCGAATCCGTGGTGGTTCACCACCGCCCACCACGAGCTCGGCCACGTGTATTACTTTATGGGCTACACGCGCCCGGAAGTGCCGCCGCTCCTCCGCAACGGCGCCAACCCCGCCTTCCACGAGGGCTTCGGCGAACTCACCGGCCTCGCCGCCAATCAGGTTCCCTACCTCAAATCCGTCGGCGTGCTCCCCGCCGATTTCAAAGCCGACGAAACCGCCTTCCTCCTCAACGACGCCCTCGCTCCCGGCATCCCGTTCATCTACTGGTCGTCCGGCGTCATGGCTCACTGGGAGGCCGACATCTACGCGAAAAACCTCCCCGCCTCCGAGTGGAACCAACGCTGGTGGAAATACGTCGCCGAGTTTCAGGGCATCGAGCCGCCGTCCGCGCGCGGCGAAGAATTCTGCGATCCCGCCACCAAGACCCATATCAACGACAACCCCGCGTTCTACTACACCTACGCCATCGCGCAGGTTTTCAAACACCAGCTCCACGACCATATCGCGAAGAAAATTCTCAAGCAGCCCCCGCAAGCCTGCAACTACGCCGGCAACCGCGAAGTCGGTGACTTCATCCGCCGGATCATGGAGCAGGGCCAGACCGCCGATTGGCGCAAACTTCTGCGCGATGCCACCGGTGAAGATCTCAGCACCCGCGCGATGGTCGAGTATTACGCTCCCCTCCTGCGCTGGCTGGAAAAAGAAAACGCCGGCCGCCCCATCGGCTGGCAGTAAACCGGTCGCGGCCCGCGCGTCACCCGACACGTGCCGGCCCGGTCGACTCGCCCACCACCAGCTCGCCCGTGATCATCCGCACGATCGGCTTCGCCTTTGGCGGCGCATCGAGTTGCGCGAGCACGATCTCCGCCGCCGTCGCGATCGTGTCGTCGATATTCTGATTCACCGTCGTCAGCGTCGGCGTCGTCATCCGCGCGATCGGCTGGTTGTTGAACCCCGTCACCGACATATCCCGCGGCAGTTTCAGTCCCGCTTCCTGCAATCCCCGTAGCGCCCCGATGGCGATCTCGTCGTTGAGCGCCAAGAGCGCCGTCGGCCGGTGCGCCGCTTGCAGAAAACTCCCCGCCAGCTTCCGCCCGTAGTCGAAATCGTTTTTCCTCTCGTGCAGATGGTCGAGCGACACCGTGCACGCATCGAAGTCCAGCCCCCGCGCCCGCAGTGCCGCGTGAATTCCCGCCAGCCGGTCATAACGGCTCGCCGGCGCCTTCGCGATGCCGAGCAGCCCAAACGTCCGGTGCCCGAGATCGAGCAAATGATTCACCACCGCCTCCATCGCCGCCGCCCGGTCGAGCGACACCGTGTGCGCATTCTTCAGCCCGTAGTGGTCGATCACCAGATGCGGCGTCCCGTGCGCGATCAGCTCCGCGATCCGCGCCTCGATTTCCTCCCGATGGAAATGTCCGATGAACACCACCGCCTCTACGCGCATCGATAGAAAATGCCGCACCACGTCGCGCCCCATGCCCGCCGCAAACACCTCGATCAACGACGAGAATCCCCGGTCGCGCAGCAGTCTTTGCAACGCGGCCAGTTTACGCACCGCCGGCGGCGTGAGCAAATCCTCCACACAAATCCCCACCATCGCCGTGCGCTTGCCCTTCAGGTGCAGCGCGTGCGCGTTCGGCGTAAATCCGGTCTCCGCCAGCGCCTGTTGCACGCGGTCGATCGTCTTCTGCTTCAGACCGGGCTGCCCGTTGAGCACGCGCGACACCGTCGTGCGGGCCAGTCCCACGTGCCGCGCAAAATCCGCCGTCGAACGCAGCAGTGCAGAGGGTTTTGACTTCGCAGATTTCGTCACGGGGCGGCGATATATTCGTCAGCATGTCCCCCCTGCATTTCGCCTGTCAATGTCCCGCCCGCTCCGCCGCAGCACGGCCGACTCCACCCTTGACGCGGACACCTGTCCTCGCGAGCGTCTTTTCCCGCCTCCGCACTCCCTGCCGTTCTCCTTCCGCCCGCCGTTCTCCGCTCCGTTTTCGTCATGAACAAAACCCGCCTGCTCGCTTTGCCGTTCCTGTTCCTCGTCCTCAGCTTTGCCTCGACTCTCTTCGCCGCCGCGCGTCCCGCCGTCTTCAACGTCCTCGATTACGGCGCGGTTCCCGATGGCAAAACCAAGAACACCGCCGCCATCGCCAAGGCCATCGCGGCCTGCGCCGAGGCCGGCGGCGGCACGATCGTCTTTCCCGCCGGCAAATATCTCACCGGTTCCGTGATGCCCGAGAGCAACCAGACGCTCCACTTCGAACCTGGCTCCGAGCTGCTCTACAGCGGCGATCCCGCCGATTCGCCCATTGTCGCCTCCCGCTGGGAATGCACCAACGTCTTCACCCACGCCTCGCTCATCTACGCCGACGGCAAACACAACATCGCCATCACCGGCCGCGGCACCCTCAACGGCCAGGGCTGGAACTGGTGGTGGCGCTCCAACAGCCGCGGTCGCAAATCCCCTCCCGGTGAAGACGCCGCCGCCAACCAAGTCGCTTGGCGCGCGATCTATCAGCGCATCGAAGCCGGCGAGAAACTCACCGCCGCCGATTTCACCCAGGCCGCGAAATTCCTCCGCCCCTCCCTCGTCGGTCTCTACAATTGCAAGAACGTCCTCATCGCCGACGTCACCCTCTTCAAGTCCCCGATGTGGATGCTTCACCCGGTCTACTGCGACGATGTCGTCGTGCGCGGTGTCCGCTTTGTCTCCGCCGATCCCGAGGGTCAGCATTCCCCCGAGGGCGAAGGCCCCAACGGCGACGGCATCGACATCGACTCCTGCCGCAACGTCCGCATCTCCGACTGTTTCTTCAACACGAGCGACGATTGCATCGTGATCAAATCCGGCCGCGACAACGACGGCCTCCGCACGAACCGCCCCACCGAGTTCGTCACGATCACCAACTGCGTCATGTATCAGGGCCACGGCGCCGTCGTCATCGGCAGCGAGACCTCCGGCGGCATCCGCAACATCACCGCCAGCAACTGCGTGTCCGTAGGCACCGATTGCGGCATCCGCATCAAGTCCATGCGCGGCCGCGGCGGCGTCCTCGAAAATTTCCGCTTCGACAACTGGGTCATCGAAGACGCCAAGAAACAGGCCTTCGAAATCAACACCCGCTACAACCCCGCCCCCGACGCTCCCTTCAGCAAGACCACGCCGATCTTCAAAAACTTCGCCTACTCCAACATCACGATCAAGAACGCCGCCCAGATCGCGAAGATCGTCGGCCTCCCCGAGAAAGCCATCGAGGAACTCCGTTTCACCGACATCAACGCCACCGGCAAAATTGGCTTCATCGTCGACCAAGCTAGCGACGTCGAACTCCACCACGTCCGCCTCGCCGCCACCTCCGGCAGCCCGATCTCCGTCGAAAATTCCTCCCACCTCGTCTTCGACGACGTCTCCCCCCGCTCCGCCAAACCCACGACGCCCGCCATCGCGGTGAATAACTCCACCGACCTCGTCGTCCGCAACTCCCGCGCCGCCGCCGGCACCGGCGTCTTCCTCTCGGTCGCCGGCGCCAAAACCGCCGACATCACCATCAGCGCGAGCGACCTCTCCCGCGCCGCCAAAGACGTCGAGTTCGGCAAAGACGCCGCGCCCGCCGCCGTCACGCGCAAATAATTTTTTGCACGTCCCACCCGCCTGACGGTCAACCCCTCGTGCAGTTTGCCCCACCGCGGACAGGTGTCTGCATCCATCCTCGCCCTCCTATTTTCCTAAACCCCGTGCGCGCCTCGGTCCCCTCCTTCGCGCGTTTCCCTTCCCAGCAAACATAACCCAAACAACCCAAACCCATGAACCCTGCCAGCCACCTCCGAAACTTTGGCCGCGCGTGCCTCGCACTCGTCGCCCTCTGTTTCGCCCACCTCGCCACCGCCCAGTCTGCCTCCACCGGCACGATCGAAGGCCGCGTGCTCAACGTTACGACCAGCCAATACGTCAACAACGCCCGCGTGACCGTTGAGGGCACCGCGTTGGAGACGTTTACCAATCAGTCCGGCGAATTCCGGCTGATCAACGTCCCGCCAGGCGCCGCCAAGATCACGGTCCTCTTCTCCGGTCTTCCTCCTCAGGGTGAGACCATCACCGTAGCCGCCGGCCAAACCGTGCAGCAGAACTTCTTCCTGACCGCCTCCCAATCCTCCGCCAACCAAACGGCGAAAGACATGGGCGACGTCATCAAGCTCGACGCCTTCACCGTCGGCACCACCCGCGAGACCAACGCCACCAACATCGCGACCAACGAGCAGCGCTTCGCCGCGAACATCAAGAACGTCGTCTCCTCCGATGCGTTCGGCGATGTCACCGAGGGCAACGTCGGCGAGTTCGTGAAATATCTCCCTGGCGTCACCGTCGACTACGTCGCCGCCGATGTCCGCACGATCTCCGTGCGCGGCTTCGCCGACAATTTCACCAACGTCACTTCCGACGGCGCCCGCATGGCCAGCTCCGCTTCCGGGAGCACCATCCGCACGTTCGAACTCGAACAAGTTTCCATCAACAACGTCTCCCGCGTCGAGGTTACCAAGGTTCCCACGCCCGACCAAGCCGCCGACAGCCTCGGCGGTTCCGTGAACATGGTCAGCCGCAGCGCCTTCGAGTCTGCGACCACCCAGTTCAAGTATCGCCTCTACACCAGCTTCAATTCCGAGGACTACCAAGTCTTCAAAAAGACGCCCGGACCCGGCAACGAAAAGACCTTCAAGGTCCTCCCCGGTTTCGATTTCAACTATATCGCCCCGCTTTCGAAAACGTTCGGCCTCGTCATCAACGGCCTCTCGTCGAACCAATTTAACGAACAGCACCGTTCGCAGCCCACGTGGCGCTTCGTCGGCGCCGGTGCCACGGTCGCCAATCCCTACCTTCGCCAATATCAGGTCCAGGACGGCCCGAAGAACACGTTCCGCGATTCCTTCAGTATCAAAGCCGATTGGAAACCCGCCCGCTACCACGTCCTGTCGGCCGGCGCGCAGGTGAACTATTACCACTCGTTCTTCGCCAATCGTAACACCAATTTCGACGTCGGCAGCAGCGAGGTGCCCACGCCCGCCACCGGCACACCCCTCACATTCGGGCGCGACTTTACCTACGGCGCCACCGGCCGTGGCACCGTTACGCAGGGCGGCTCGTTCCGCGACAAATACGGCGCCACCCGCGCCGCCAATGTGAATCACACTTACAAAGGCCGTGAGTGGGAAATCGAATCCGGCGTCAACGCCTCCATCTCGAAAACCTGGTATCGCACCAGCGAGCGCGGCCACTTCTCCGGCGTGAACACCAGCCTTCAGGGCGTCTCCCGCGTTCTCTACGACGGCATCACCTATCCGGTTCCCGCCAAGTTTACCGCCCTCGACGCCGCCGGCGCCAAGATCGACTACAACAATCCCGCCAACTACCGTCTCACCACGCTCGGCAACACCCCCGTCGATGCCCGCGATCAATTCACCGCCGGCCGCGTCAACGCCAAGCACGCCATCCCGTTCCTGCCCTTCCGCGCCACGGTGAAATTCGGCGGCCTCGTGCAAAAGCAGAAGCGCGATATCAAGAGCTACAACGAATCGACCACCTTTGTCGGCAAAGACGGCATCGCCAACACCGCCGATGACAGCCTCGCGCCCTACGTTGACACCGGCTACTTCGGCGAAGACAGCGGCTACGGCTTCCGCCTCCCCTTCGGCGACGCCTACAAACTCTGGCAGGAGACGAAAACGAATCCCTCCTACTTCAGCACGACGCCCGCGCAGGCCGTCACCAACGAAACCAACCGCATCAACGGCTCCCTCCAGTTCACCGAGAAGGTCACCGCCGCCTACACGCAGTTTGAAAGCCGCCTGCTCAACAACCGCCTCGGCATCGTCACCGGCGTCCGTTTCGAAAAGACCGACGACACCGGCCGCGGCCCCCTCATCGATCCCGACGCTCCCTTCGTCCGCGGTGCCGACGGCAAGTTCACCCTCGTGAACGGCGCCCGCGTCCGCAAACCCGAGGCCGGTGCTGCCGGTTCCCTCCAGGAGCTCGCCCTCGTCCGCAAAGAACGCGCGTCCTACGCCGAGCGCTCCTACGACGGCTACTACCCCAGCCTCCACACCACGTTCAACGTCACGGACAATTTCCTCGTCCGCGCCGCCTTCGCCAAGACCTTCGGCCGTCCCGACCTCGGTTCGATCATCCCCAACACCACCATCGACGAGAACGACAACCCGAATCCCCCCGCCGGCTCCCCTCCCGGCACCATCACCTACACCAATTCCGGCCTGAAGCCCTACTCCGCGAAGAACTACGACATCTCGCTCGAATATTACTTCCCCTCCGGCGGCCTCATTTCCGGCGGCGTTTTCCGCAAGGATCTCCGCGACTTCTTCGGCGCCGTGAACACCGTCGCCACGCCCGCCATCCTCGATGCCCTCGGCCTCGACCAACGCTACGTTGGCTGGACCGTCAACAGCCGCCTCAACGTCGGCAGCGCCCGCATCGACGGCGCCGAGTTCAACTACATGCAACCCCTCAAGGCCATCGCCGCCCTCGGCAAGTGGGGCCAGTATCTGAACTTCTCCGCCAGCGGTTCCATCCTCCACCTCCAGGGTGCGAACGGTGCCGACTTCAACCGCTTCATCCCGAAGAGCGGCAGCGCCGGCCTCACCTTCTCCAAGAAGCCCCTCGTGCTGATGGTGAAATACAACTACCGCGGCCGTCAGCGTAACTCCGCGCAATCCGGCACCGCGCCCAATGCGTTCGAGTATTACGATTCCCGTTACAACATCGACGTGAACGCCGAATACACCTTCAGCAAGCGCCTCACCGTCTTCGCCAACGCCCGCAACATCCTCAACACCCCGCAGGACCTCGAGCGTTACTCGCCCGACACTCCGGGCTACACGCACACCTACCGCAGCGAAGAGTTCGGCGTGCAATTCGCCGTCGGCGTCAAGGGCACGTTCTAATCCGCCCACCGCATCCCGTTTCTCCCTCAACCCGCGAAGCTCCGGCTTCGCGGGTTTTCTTTTTATTAATCCCCTCCATTACCCCTCCGGCATTCGTCCCTGCACGTTTTTATCCGTGTGCATCCGTGTCCATCCGTGGTTAACCACCTCTATCCTTCTCCCATGAAATTCCCCGTCCTCGCCCGCTCCGCGCTCTTCGCCGTTCTCGGCCTGCTCGCCACCCTCAGCGTCGCCCCCGCCTCCGCCGCCAACCGCCTTTCCGTCACCGTCACTCACGATCTCTCCATCGCGCGTCCGTCCGAGACGATCACCGTGCCGTGGAGCAAAATCTCCGACGCACTCCCGGGCGCGCTCCTCCAACGTCTCGCCGTGAAAAACGCCGCCGGCGCCGTGCTCGCCTATCAGGTCACCAACATCGCCCCGCAAGCCAAAGACCCCACCGGCAAGGGCATCGCCTACGGGGAACTCATCTTCCAGCACGACTTCGCCGCCGGCGAAAAATCCGCCACCTTCACCATCGAGAAAATCGACACCGTCGCGCCCGTTTTCCCGACCAAGACCTTCGCGCGCTACGTCCCCGAACGCCTCGACGACTTCGCCTGGGAGAACGACAAGATCGCCCACCGCACCTACGGCCCCGCCCTCGCCGCCCCGGCCGCACCCGGCGTCGCCAAAGAAGTTCTCGTCACCTCCGGCCTCGATATCTGGTGCAAACGCGTCAGCTACCCCATCGTCGACCGCTGGTATAACAAGGGCCACGACCACTATCACAAAGACGAGGGCGAAGGCATGGACATGTATCAGGTCGGACCTTCCCGCGGCTGCGGCGGCACCGGCATCTGGGACGGCCAGAAACTCGCCGTCAGCCAAAACTACACCACCTGGAAAGTCATCGCCAACGGCCCCGTTCGCACCGTCTTCGAACTCACCTACGCCCCGTGGCCAGCCCAGGGCTTCACGGTCGCCGAGACCAAACGCTTCACCGTCGATGCCGGCCACAACCTCGACCAAATCGAGAGCACGTTCACCGTCACCGCCGGCTCCGCCTCCGCTCTCACCGTCGCCATCGGCCTCAACAAAACGCCCGGCGACAAAAACCAAGACGCCAAAGTCGAACTCACGCCGACCGCCACCCAAGGATCCCTCGTCCAGTGGATCGTCCAAAAAACCAACGACCAACTCGGCACCGCCCTCATCGTCCCCGCCTCCTCGTTCAAACGCTTCGCCTCCGACGACCGCAACGATCTCGTCCTCGCCTCCGCCACCCCCGGCCAGCCCCTTCGCTACTACGCCGGCGCCGGTTGGAGTCGCGCCGGTGAATTCACGACCAAAGAAAAATGGCACGCCTACATCGCCGCCGCCTCCGCCCGCATCGCCTCGCCCATCAAAGTCACCCTCGCCGCCAAGTAGGGCAGGGTCTCCGACCCGCCCTTCCGATATTTTCATCCGTTCTCCTCTCTCCATGAAACTCCACTACTTTCCCACAGCCGAAGCCACCAACACGCTCTCCACCGACGAACTTCGCAGCCGCTTCCTCATCGGCGGACTCTTTCAACCCGGCGCCGTCCACGCCCACTACACCGACCTCGACCGCATGATCGTCGGCGCCGCCGTCCCCACCACCACGCCGCTCTCGCTCCCCACCGACAAAGAGCTCGGCACCGCCTACTTCCTCGAGCGCCGCGAAATCGGCATCCTCAACGTCGGCAGTGGCCCCGGCACCGTCCGCGTCGGCGGCACTGCCTACACCCTCGCCACCCTCGACTGCCTCTACATCGGCCTCGGCGAAAAAGACGTCACCTTCGAAACCGGCTCCGCACCTGCCTCCGCCTCAAATCTCAAATCTGAAGTCTCCAATTCTGTCCCCGCGCCCGCCCCCACCGGCCAAGCCCAGTTCTACTTCATCAGCACCCCCGCCCACGCGAAACACCCGACGACCCTCGCGCGCCGCGCCGATGTCTCCGCCGCGCCCATCGGCGACGTCACCAAAGCCAACCGCCGCACCATTCTGAAGTATATCCACCCCGACGGCATCAAGAGCTGCCAACTCGTCCTCGGCTTCACCGAATTCGAACCCGGTAGCATCTGGAACACGATGCCCCCGCACACCCACAGCCGCCGCACGGAAATTTATCTCTACTTCGACCTCGGCGAAAACATCGCGATGCACTTCATGGGCGAGCCCCACGCCACCCGCCACCTCGTCGTTCGCGACCGCGAAGCGATTCTCTCCCCCGCGTGGTCGATCCACTGCGGCGTCGGCACCGGCGCCTACCGCTTCGTCTGGGCCATGGGCGGCGACAACCAAGTCTTCTCCGACATGGACCCCGCTCCCATCGCGACCCTCCGCTGACCCATCTCCGTAGCTACAAGCGTAAGCGCGTGATCCGAATTCCCACGCCCGTAGCCGCGAGCACCAGCGAGCGGCCCGCGCCTTCGCCAATCCCGTAGCGGCGAGCGCCAGCGAGCCGACCCCCACCCCTCAGTTTCCCCCGCACGGGCATTTCCGCCCGTGCCTTTTTTCTGCCGCCCTGCGCCCTTTCGTGTATTTCGTGTATTTCGTGGGCCCTCCCTCCGCCACCCGCTCCGTCCTCCTCAGCGCCGCACTCCTCGTCGTCGCCATCTCCGCTGCGTGGAGCAACAGCTTCGGCGTCCCGTGGATCCTCGATGACCTCGGCAACATCGCCGACAACCCCACGATCCGCGACCTCGGCTCTCTCCGCACCGTCCTCTCGCCTCCGTCCAACACCGGCGTCGGTGGCCGCCCCGTCCTGAATCTCAGCTACGCACTCAACTACGCCCTCTCCGGCCCCTCCGTCACCGGCTTCCACGTCACCAACCTCCTCATCCACGCCCTCGCCGCCCTCACCCTCTTCGCCCTCCTTCGCCATCTCTTCCGACACTTAAACTTCTCCACTTCAACTTCCACTAGCGACGCGCTCGCCC
>CALRZR010000200.1:0-14916 GCA_943372705.1 Opitutus sp. GAS368
CTTCGCATTGCGCGTCAGTTGGTGCACCCGCGGCAATTTCCCGAGTTTGGCGACCCGACGAAGACTGCAAACGTGGCGCGGAAGAGGCTGGGATCATCGAACAGGAGCGCAGCAAAAGTAGCACCATTTCGAACGCAAGGGGTAAACCGCACCGCCTATGATTTCTTCGCGTTGCCGTGCACCATTCGCCGCCCAACAAACGAGGCCGATTCGAGTGCCTTCAGCCCGGCCCCAAGCCGCTGCCCCGTCAGTCGTAGTTGGCACTCCTATTCGAGCTCTCCGCCAGTTCAGGCAACGCCCCGACAGCAATTCATGTTGTGCAGAATTCCACTTCCCACCCGAAAGCCACATTCCCGACAATCCCGAGCCGTAGCGATGGGGATCTAGTCTAAGCCTGCTTCCCCTGCCGCAGCCGGTCGAGAAACACCGCGACAATGATCACGAGGCCGATGATGATTTCCTGAAAATACGTGGGCCAGCCCATCTGCTGAGAACCGTTGCGGAGCACAGCCATAATCAACGCGCCGATCATCGAGCCGAGAATGGTGCCGACGCCGCCCGACAAACTTGCCCCGCCGATGATCACCGCAGCGATGATATCGAGTTCCAGCCCGACCGCCACCGTTGGGTCGCCCTGCCGCAACCGCGACAATTGAAACAGTCCCGCCAGTCCGAAAAAGCACCCCGCGATCGCGTAAATCATGATCTTCAGCCGCGTCGTCGGAATACCGCACAGGCGCGCCGTCGCCTCGTTCGACCCCAGCGCGAAAACGTGCCGGCCGAAAACCGTATTCTTCAAAACCAGCGCCGTGAGAATCGCCAACGCCAGCGCCACCCATACTCCGGCCGGCAGCGCATAGCCAAACGGGTCCGCCGTGGTCATCCAGTCGTTCAGCGGCGAGGACTCGTAGTTCACAGTCTGGTTGTCGGCCATCCATTTTGCCCCGCCGCGGGCAACTCCAAGCGTGCCAAGCGTGATGATAAACGGTGTCATCCGCAGTCCCGCGATCGCCGCACCGTTGAGTAGCCCGATCAGCCCGCCGCACGCGACCATCGCACCGAGCACCGCCGCCGTTTCCCAACCGCGCTGGATCAACATCGCCCCCGCCACGCTCGTCAGCGCAATCGCCGAGCCGACCGAAAGATCGATGCCGCCGCTTACGATGATCAGCGTCATGCCGAGCGCGCCGATCGAGACGATCACCGTCTGCGTGAAGATGATCTTGAAATTTCGATAGGTGAAAAAGATCTGCTTCCCCTCGTCATCGAGCGGGACCGCCAGGGCGAAGAGCACGACTACGAGCAGCAACCCGAGAAACGGGCCGCCTTTCGCGAGAGCTTTTTTCATGGTATCGTTCATCGGAAAACGTTCACGCGCTGCCCGTCGCAACGCGCATGATCTCGGCCTCGCTCCACTGCGACCGCGGCCGGATGGCCGCCAGCTCGCCGCGACACATCACGCCGACCGTGTCGCACAATCCGAGTAACTCCGGTAGATAGCTGCTGATGACGACGACCGCTTTGCCCGCCGCGGCGAGTTCGCCGATCAGTTGGTAGATCTGTGCCTTGCTCCCCACGTCGATCCCGCGAGTCGGTTCATCGAGGAGAAAAATTTTCGCCGGATGTTCCAGCAGCCGCGCGATCGCCACCTTCTGCTGGTTCCCGCCCGACAGCTCGCCGATCGACTGGCCCGCATCGCGGCATTTCACGCGCAACTCGTCGACCCAGCGCTGCGCCACCGCCCGCTGACGGCGTCCGTTGATCCAGCCAAAACGCCCGAAAGCCCCGTGTTTCGTGAGCGTGAGATTATCGGCGATCGATTGCGACAGCATCAGTCCCTCCTCCTTGCGGTTCTCGCTCAGGAAACCCACCCCTTGCGTCCAACGCGCCCGCGGCGTCACTCGCCCGTTCGGCGCGTCCACGATGCACACTTCGCCGGAATCGAGCTCATCCAGGGCAAAAATCGACCGCAACAAGTCGGTCCGCCCCGCACCGATCAGGCCCGCGAGTCCGAAAATCTCGCCTGCGCGCACCTGCATACTCGCCCGTTTCAGGCGTGGCGCGCCCGCGGCGTTTTTCACTTCGAGCACGATCGCACCCGGCGAGTGCGCTGTGCGCGGGTAGAGATCTTTCACCTCCCGCCCCGTCATGAGCGTCACGATATGATCGAGGCTCACGCCCTTCATCTCGCCGGACCCCACCGTCTCCCCGTCTTTCAAAACCGTGAAACGATCGCAGAGCCGCCGGCACTCCTCGAGAAAATGGCTGATGTAGATCACGCTCACGCCCTGCGCTTTCAGCCGCAAAATCGTCGCAAACAACTTTTCCGTATCCGCCTGCGTGAGGCTGCTTGTCGGCTCATCCATAATAAGCACCTTCGGTTTCGTGAGCAGCGCCCGGGCAATCTCGATCACCTGCTGCTCGGCGATGGAAAACGCCCCGGCAGGTTTCGAGAGATCGAGCGCTTCGTGCCCGAGTTGCGCCAGGGCGGCTTGCGCGCGCTCTCGCGAGGCGCGTCCGTCAATCCAACCGCCCGTCGCCGATTCTGCGCCGAGCAAGATATTCTCTTGTGCGGATAGGTGCAGCGCCAGGTTCAGCTCTTGATAAATCATCGCGACGCCCTTCATGCGGGCGTCGTGCGGTCCCTCCGGCACGTAGGGCTGACCGCAGAGTTCCATCGTGCCGGCATCCGCCGTGTGCGCGCCACTTAGCGTCTTCATGAGCGTGCTCTTGCCCGCTCCATTTTCGCCGATCAGCGCGTGCACCTCCCCCGGCGCAATTTCCAGCGAAACGCCGCGCAATGCGCGCGTGGCGCCGAAACTCTTCTGGATGCCCGTGAGCCGCAGGGTCGCGGGGGAGGTCGCCATGAGTTATTTCAGATACTTGCTGAGCGGCGGATTGAGGAGCTCGGCCATGGCCGGCTCATTCATGTTCGCCTTAGTCACGAAACCGACGCCGGTATCGATCACCGGCGAAACTTTTTCGCCGCGCAACACAGCCACGGCGGTCTTAACACCGAGGTAGCCCATCTGCATCGGATTCTGCACGACAAAGCCCGCGACGTCGCCGGCCTTGAGCCCCGCATTGAGCGTTTCACCGGCGTCGAACGCCACGAACTTCACCTTGCCTCCGGCGAGGCCCGCGTCACGCAGAGCGAGCAGCATCCCGGACGCCGCCGATTCGTTCGAGGCGAACACGCCGTTCACCTGTTTTCCGAAGCGGTTCAGCAGGTTTTCTGAAACGCGCTTCGCGCTGTCGCGGGTCGCTCCCGCGTGTTGGTCGGTGGAGATCAGCTTAATCGCGGGGAAATCTTTCTTCATCACCTCGAGGAAACCCTCCTCGCGTTCTTCCGTGCTCGCCGAGCCCACCGCGTAGCGCAGCAAAATCACGTTGCCCTTCCCGCCCAGCAATTTGCCGAGGTTGCGGCCTGCGATACGTCCGCCTTCGCGGTTGTCGGTGGCGACGAAGCTCGCATGCGCTTTCGATTCCAACCCGGAGTCGATGATTACCACCGGGATTTTTCCGCGCACGGCGGTCTCCACCGGCGCCACGAGTCCTTTGCGGTCCAACGGCGCGAGCACGATCGCGCTCACCCGCTGTCCGACGAAATTTTCGACGACCTGCACCTGCTGCTCGCGGTCGTCCTCCTTGAGCGGACCTTTCCAAATGAGGTTCACGGTGATGCCCTGCGTCGCGAGTTCGCGTTGGGCCTTCACGGCACCGGCATTGATAGATTTCCAAAATTCGTGCGTCGTTCCCTTCGGAATGACCGCAATTTTGTAGACGTCGGCCGCATTGATCAGCGGCGCGGCGACCAGAACCAGGAGCGCGAGGAGTTTTTTCATGGGGAGGGATTTCTCGGGGAAGATTGATGCTACAGACAACCGTCGGCGACGGGAATGGATAATCTTGGCTACGACATGACCATTATTCGCCGAAACGGTTCAACGCTGAATTTCTTCCGTGCATGCACGGGGAGCTTGCCCACGCCGCGCGGCACCGCCTTCTTCTGCCGACCGTGTTGTTCTGGCTGAAAAAATTTGTGTCGTTCTGGCTGATGCCGCTGCCGTTCTGCCTCACCTTGCTGGTGGTCGGACTCATTTTTCTCTTTTGGTCCCGACGCGCATGGCTCGGGCGCACATTGCTCGTCGTTGGCACGCTGTTGCTGATGGCCTTCAGCAATAAATTTGTCAGCCACGCCCTCGTGCGTCCCCTGGAAGCGCGGTATCCGGCGATCCCGGAGTTGCCCGCCGGCACCGCGCTGCCCACCGACCTCGCCGCGTGTCGATTTGTTGTGGTGCTAGGAGGTGGCAATGGCAATGCGCCCGGCCTGTCGGCCACCAACCAAATGTCCGTGTCCGCCCTCTCGCGGATAGTCGAGGCGGTGCGCATCATGCGCGTGCTTCCCGCCGCCAAATTGGTGTTGAGCGGGCCCGGCGATCCGGCGCGCCCCGAACGCCCCTCGCACGCCGAGATGCTCGCCCGCGCCGCCGAATCTCTTGGTATCGCGCGCGACCGTATGCAATTCATCGTCGACGTCCGCGACACCGAGGATGAGTCGCTCGCTGTGCAGCGTATTGTTGGCAAAGAGGCGTTCGCACTCGTCACGTCGGCTTGGCACATGCCCCGCAGCGTGGCGCTTTTTCGCCACGTCGGCCTCTCCCCGCTCCCCTGCCCCGCTGATTTCACGGCCCGCGCCGGCGACGATGTCCAGTGGCAGGACTTTCTTTGGGATACCGGCTCGATCGAACGGAGCACGTGGGCCGTGCGCGAGCGCCTCGGTTACCTCTGGATCTGGCTGCGCGGCCGCGCGTGAGTCATGTCTGAGATTTGTTTCGCAATCGTCACATTCGCCACTACTCACCCCCCTCATGCTTTCGCTCAAAAAACTCCTTGGCAAAGATGACAAGTTCTTCGACTTGCTCGAAGCAGGCGCCGAAGAGGCCAAGGTCAGCGTCGACCTTTTTTCCCGTTACCTTCAAACGATCGCCGCCGGCGGCCCGCCTGGCAACACCCTCGACGAATTCATTCAGACACGGCGCAAGGAGAAACGCATCCGTCACACCATCACAGAGGAGTTGAGCAAGACGTTCGTGACCCCATTGGAACGCGAGGACATCGAAGCGCTGTCTTGGACGCTCTATCGTATTCCCAAGCAGGTCGAAAAGATCGTCGAGCGACTCTCAATTTATCCCGGGCGCGTGCCCCACACGGCGTTTCAGCGCCAGGCCGAACTGATGCTGCAGGCTGCCGAGGCCGTTGTATTTATGGTCAAGCAGCTCCGCGGCGGCACCACCATTGAGAAAATCCGCGAGGCCAACGACCGGCTCCAGTTCGCCGAGGGCGAAGCTGACAAAGTGATGCTCACCCTGCTGAAAGATCTCTACCACGGTCCCTACGACGCCAAGGAACTCGTCATATTGCAGGAGCTCTACGAAATGGTCGAACAAGCCGTCGACCGCTGCCGCAACGCCGGCAACGTCGTCGTCCAGATCGTCCTCAAACACTCCTGACGCGCCACCGCTCGCCCCCGCGCCATGACGTTGTTCCTGCTCGTTCTGCTGGCCGCGCTCGTTTTCGAATACATCAACGGTTTTCACGACACCGCCAACGCCATCGCGACGGTCGTTTCGACCAAAGTCCTGACCGCCCGCCAGGCCATCATGATGGCGGCGTTCTTCAACCTCATCGGCGCGCTGGCCGGCACCGCGGTGGCCAAGACGATCAGCGGCGGGCTCGTGACCGCCGGTGCCGTCACGATGCTTACGGTTTTCTGCGCTCTCCTCGGCGCGATTATCTGGAATTTGTTCACTTGGTGGCTCGGGCTGCCGTCCAGCTCCAGCCACGCCTTGATCGGCGGACTCTGTGGCGCCGCGCTGGGCACCGCCAAGGGCAACTGGGACGTGCTGGTTTGGTCGAGTGTCGACGCCAAGGGGCACGCCATCGGGCTCTGGCCGAAAGTCGTGTTGCCCATGTTCAGCTCGCCGCTCATCGGCTTCGTTGGCGGCGCCGTCTTGATGTGGCTCCTCATGATCGTTCTGCGAAAAACCACGCCGCGCATGGTCAACCTCATCTTCGGCAAAGCCCAACTCCTCAGCGCCGCGTTTATGGCCTACGGGCACGGCAAAAACGACGCGCAGAAAACCATGGGCATCATCACGCTCGCGCTCTTTACCGGCACCACCGCCGGCGTGTTCAAGGACCTTCCGGATTGGGCGCATTTTCTACGCGTCTCCGAGTTCAAGGACATCCCCGGTTGGGTCGTGATCACGTGCGCGGTCACGATGGCAGCCGGCACCGCTGCCGGCGGCTACCGCATCATCCGCACGATGGGACATAAGATGGTAAAGCTTCAGCCGGTGCACGGCTTTGCCGCCGAGACCACCGCGGCCCTCATCATCGATGGCGCGTCACTCATAGGAGTTCCGGTTTCCACCACCCACGTGATCTCCACTTCGATCATGGGCGTCGGCGCCACCAAGCGCCTGAGCGCCGTCAAGTGGGGTGTCGTCGAGCGCATCCTTTGGGCTTGGGTCCTGACCATGCCGGTGACCGCCCTGCTCGGCTATGGCCTGGAGCGCGCTCTGGACGCGATGGGCGTGTAGTCGTCCGGAGCCGGGCGGCGTTTTCGCCGCGCATTCACATCCTTGTCGCAGTCCCGTTCGCCACTGTCGGCCCGTCCACCCAGCGGCCGCGAACCATGACCGACTGCGGGTCGGCCGGCAGCCCGCTCTCGCCGCGCTGGATCTGCGAGATCAGCATCTCCGCCGCGACCTCACCCTGCAGTTCCAGTCGCAAATCGAGCCCGGCACACGGCCGCCGCCGTTCCGTCCAACTGAGATTGAAAAACCCCGTCTCGGCGGGAACATCCACCCCGGCACTCTCCAACCAGCCGACCGCTTCGTCGAGGTGTCCGATGACCAAATCCGGACGGTGTTTCCGCTGCCAGCGCAGGAAAACCGCCTCACCGATTTCGTCAGCGATCAACATGGGCACATCGCCCACTGTGCCCGACGACCGCTGAAACGAGGCAAACGCCGCCGACCACTTGTTCGCGATTCGCTCATCCTTGAATCTCGCCAGAAACAAACCGATCCGCCGGTAGCCGAGTCCGCTCAGACGGGCCAGGGCCCCGGTCATCGTCATGTAGTGGTCGAGACACACCGTGTGCAGCACCGGCTCCCGCTGCCCGTAGTCGATTTCGATCGTGGCAAATTCACCCCAAGGAAAATCCGCCATCAGTCCGGTTGGTTCCGTGTAGAGGAAGATCACACCCTGCACACCGCGCGCCCTCAACACCCGCACATAGCCGTCCGGTTTCAACCCGTCCAGCCCGGCACTGAATTCGTAGAGTTGGAAACCCAACTGTTTCGCCCGCACCGCCGCGCCCTCCATGATGCGCCGCTGGGCCGGCAGCAACCGCGGTTGGCCCGGGGAGGGCACATGGATCACCGCGAGGTTTCCCAGAAATTGCTGCGAGCGCGCCGCACGCACGTGGGACATCAGTTTTCCCACCAATTCGTTGCGGCGATACCCGAGACGCTGGGCTTCCGCGGCAATCTTCGCACGCATTTCCGGCCGCACTGCCGGATGCCCTGCCAACGCCCGCGATACCGTCGACGTCGCGACTCCGCACACGGCCGCCAACACACGCAATGAGGGTTTGCTTGTCACCAATGCAACGCTTGCATGACATGGTGCCTGACACAACCCAAACCACGTCCACGTTGGTTTTTCACCCGGCGGCAGCGCAGTTACCGATGCCGTCTTCCCCTGCAGTTTACCCATTCTACCATGCCAACAAACCCTGACCCAACCCGCCGCCTGCGTCGGCACTCCGTTGCCGCTCTGGCAACCCTCTCGGCCCTCGCCGGATCGCTCGTCGCCCAAACGGCCAACTCCGCCAAACCGGCCGCCCCCTCGGGCCCGCCTCTCTCCGAGGAAACGATCATGTTGTCTCCTTTCCAAGTCGCGTCCGACACCGACCGCGGCTACCAGGCGCTCAACACACTTTCTGGCACGCGCCTCAACTCGAAGCTCGAGGATCTCGGCGCCTCGATTTCCGTCATTACCAAGCAGCAGATGCAGGACACCGCCGTCCTCGATCTCAACGACGTGTTTCTCTACGAGGCCAACACCGAGGGCACGGGCAACTACACGCAGTTTACCCCCAATCGGAACGGCGGCGTGATCGACGGCACTGCCAACGATCCCGCCACCGCCAACCGCATCCGCGGCGTCGGCAGCCCGATCAGCGGCAGCGGCGTCAACGTCTCCCTCGGCAATTTTTCGAGCAACGCCCGGATCCCGATGGATACCTATAACATCGATTCCGTCGAAATCTCCCGCGGTCCGAATTCGAACCTCTTCGGCCTCGGCGCCGCCGCCGGCACTGTTAATCTCGTCCAGTCGAAGGCCAACCTCACCCGCCACGTCTCTGGTGTCACCGCCCGCGTCGACAACGAAGGTGGCCACCGCGCCAGCCTCGACGTCAGCCGTTACCTCCTGAAGGACAAACTCGCCTTCCGGTTCTCCACCGTGAACGAAGAGAAGGGCTTCACCCGCAAGCCGGCCGAAGAAAAAATCAAACGCTACTTCGGTGCCGTGCAGGCCCGGCCCTTTGCCAACACCACCGTCAACGCCTCGTTTGAGCGCTACGACAATTTCTACCGCCGGCCCAATTCCCTCACTCCGCGCGATACGACGTTTGAGTGGCGCGCCGGCGGTCGCCCGACGTTCGATCCGACCAACCAGATGGTGACGTTTGCCAACGGCAGCACCTCGGGCCCCTACCCGGTCACCAACGAGAATACCACCCTCCCTGTCGGTCTAATGGCCGGCGGCTACGGCCGCACGACCGCGGTCGTCGACAATGGCGGCGTATCTTTCTTCACGCAGACCCGCACCGGCAACGCCATCACCACCGGCACGCCCTCGCCCTACACTCAGAACAGCAACATCCGTTACATCCAGACCGGCACCGATATTCTCCGCCGCAAGGCCAATCCGTTCCCGCTGTTCTTCGCCCCCGCCACCGCCGATAAATCCCTCTACGACTGGTCTTCCATCAACTACACCGCCGCCAACTACGGCGAGGACACGGCCCAGACGTTTCGCATCGAAGGGGAACAAATTCTCCTCAACCGCGGCGCCCACCTCCTCGCCGCCCGCGCCGGCTGGTTCCGCCAGGACTTCGTCCGCGAGAGCAACAGCTTTATCGATAACACCGACACAATCCTCTACGTCGATGTGAACTCCAAGCTCCTCGATGGCCGCGCCAATCCCAACTTCCTGCGCCCCTACATCGAAGCCGCCGGTCCCTTCAGCAATCGCAACCCCGAGCTTCGCGATACCGTCAACGGCGATCTCGCCTACCAGTTTACCCCGACCAAACTTCCCCGCTGGCTCAATTGGATCGGCACCCAGCGCTTCGGCGCCCACTTGGAGCGCAACCGCATCGATACCGAAGCCTACACTTACGGCCAGTGGATCGCCGATGACCACAACTGGACCAACCGCGCCAACCGCGTCGCCGTGCCGCAAATCACCCAGCGCTACTATGTCGGTGACAACCAAGGTCAAAATATCGACTACGGCACCGCCACCCTCGCCAACATCAACGGCACGTATCCGCTCACTTGGTTCAACAATCTCACCGGTCAGTGGGTCAACGAATCCACCCGCGTCGACAATCTCGCCCGCCCGTCCACCGCCCGCAACCGTGAGGAACTCCGCACCGTCAGCCTGACGGCCCAGAGCTATTTCCTGCAGGATCGCCTCATCACCACCGTCGGCTGGCGCCGCGACAAACGCCGCACGCGCTCTTCGTCTGCCGCCGCCGTGGATCCCGCGACCGGTCTGGTCAATTACAACAACTACGCCACGTGGGGTGCTTGGACCGAAGACGCCACCGGCCCGCTCGGCGAAGCCACGAAGGCCTCCCAACGCGGTGACACCAAGACCTACGGCGCCGTCCTCAAGCCCCTCCGCTGGGCCAGCATCTTCTACAACCGCTCCGACAGTTTCTATCCGCAGGTCGTGCGCTACGCGATGGACCTCAAGGGCGTCATCCCCAACGCCAAGGGCGAGGGCAAGGACTACGGTGTCACGTTCTCGGCTCTCCAAGGCAAACTGAATGTAAAGATCAACCGCTACGAAACCGCCGAGAAGGGCAGCCGCGCCGGCGAAGTCGGCACCATCGGCAACCGCACCTTCCGTCTTGAAGGCCGGCCTGAAAACAACGGCGTCCGCGACAACAACGGCTTCTATCCGTGGGCGCTCGCACTCTCGAACAGCCGCTTCGCCGCGCAGGGCATCACGCCCACCGCCGCCCAATCCGCCAGCGCTGTCGCCAAGATCATGGGCGTCACCGACGAGTGGATGAGCGTCTTCCTCTCCGCCGGTCCCGGTCAGCCGCAGACCAACGGCCTCTCCGACATCGAGTCCAAAGGCTACGAGGTTGAGCTGACCTACAACCCCACCCGCAATTGGCGTATCAAGTTCACGGGTGCGCAGCAGATCGCGATCGATGCGGCCATCGGACCCGAGCAGTTCAACTACTGGCAGGAACGTCTCCCGGTCTGGACCACCGCCCGTGGCGACTCCGTCCCCGGCAACGGCGACGGTCGTGGCGCTCCCTACTGGACCACCACCCCTGTCCTCGGTGGCGATACTCCCGAAACTGCCTACTACAACGGCCTCATCTCACCCTACCTCTTCAGCGTCGCCAACGTCGGCAAACCCCGCACGCAAGTCCGCAAGTATCGGTGGAACACCGTCACGAACTACACGTTCACGGAAGGCCGCATGAAGAACGTGAGCATCGGTGGCGCAGTTCGCTGGGAAGACAAGGGATCGATCGGCTTCTTCGGTGCCGCGCCCTCGACGTTGCCCGGTTCGTTCCGCGGCGTCGTGCTCGAGCTCGATCCGAACCGCCCGATTTGGGATCCGGCCCGCTTCTACTTCGATCTGTCCGCCGGTTACCGCTTCAAGATGTTCAACGACAAAGTTCGCGCGAATCTCCAGTTGAACGTGCGCAACGCCTTCGAAGACGGTCGCCTGCAGGCCGTCGCGGCGAACCCCGACGGTTCCATCTACGCATGGCGCATCGTCGAACCCCGCCGCTTTATCCTGAGCGCATCGTTCGACCTCTGATCGACTGCCCTCGGCAATTCTCGCCGGCACCGTAAGCAGCCATCGAGGCGCGTCGTTTTCGGCGCGCCTCTTTTTTTTTCGCCGCCAAGGCCTCGTCGCCCAACAAATTCGTTGACCGTCGCGCTTGCCACGTCGGCCGAGAAACGAGTCACTTTTCCCGTCGGCAACCACCCTGTTGCCCGTCGTGCTCCCTGCCCTCCGGTTCGCGCACTCCGTTCTCCTCCGTCCACCCCGCCCCATGCCTCCCGCTACCCCGCTCCGTCCTGCCACCCGTCTATCCAACCACCACGCCCTGCTGGTGTTTTCCTTCGCGCTGCCGTCGCTGATCGCGCAAGTCACTCCCACCGCAAAACCGCTTGGCGTTCCGCCCGTTGCCCCCGCCACGCCAGACGAAACCGTCCTCCTCTCTCCCTTCACCGTCGTCGAGGACGACAAGGGCTACCAAGCGTTCAACACCCTCGCCGGCACACGCCTAAATTCGAAACTCGAGGACCTCGGCAGTTCCATCACCGTCGTCACGTTGCAGCAGATGCAGGACACGGCAGTCCTCGATATCAACGACCTCTTCCGCTACGAGGCGAGCACCGAGGGCACCGATGATTTCACGCAGTTCACGCCCAACCGCACCGGCGGTGTCGGCGACAATATTCAGGGCGACCCCGCCCGCGCCAACCGCATCCGTGGCGTCGGTTCCGCCGGCACGAGTGGCAGCGGCGTCAACAGCGCGTGGGGCAATTTTTCCAGCAACAGCAAGATCCCCTTTGATCTCTACAACGTCGGTGCGATCGAGATTTCCCGCGGCCCGAATTCCAATCTCTTCGGTCTCGGCGCCAGCGCCGGCACCGTGAATCTCGTCCCGGCCGAAGCGAGCGCGTCCAAACCCACGAACAGTTTCACCTTCCGCGTGGACAGCGAGGGCGGTCACCGCTCCAGCCTCAGCCTCAACCGTCCGCTCATCTCCGGCAAACTCGCCATCAAGGTCGCCGCCGTCGAGGAATCGAAAGGCTTCACGCGCAAGCCGTCCTCCGAGCGCATCCACCGCGAATACGTTTCGCTGTTTGCCCGTCCCTTCAAACTCACCTCCATCCGCGCCTCGGCCGAGCGCTACGCCAACACCTACCGCCGCCCCAATTCGCTCACTCCGCGCGACACCACCGACGAGTGGAAGGCCGGCGGCAGTCCCACCTGGGACCCGCTCACGCAGCTAGTCACCTTGAGCAACGGCTCCAAACTAGGGCCCTTCACCACCACGGCCCAGGACACCAACCTCCCCGCGGGTCTCCAAGGCGGCGGCAACATCTACGGCGCCCGTCTCGCCATTATTGAAAACAGCCGGGTCAATAGCTTCTCGGTCGCACGTATCAGCAACCCGATCACCACGGGCATCCCTTCCCCGCTGACCGCGAACAGCAACATCCGCTATCTGGAGACCGCGTCTTTCTTGATGCGCAACAAGGCCAATCTCTTCCCGTTGTTCTTCGAACCGGCCATCTCCGACAAGTCGATCTACGACTGGTCCAAGATCAATTACGTCGCCTCCAACAACGGTCGCGACAACGCCAAGACCTTCATGGTGCAGGGCGAGCAGATCTTCCTGAACACTCCGACCCAAACGCTCGCCGCCCGCGCCGGCTGGTTTCGCCAGGAGTTCCAACGCGTGGCCGCCAACTTCATCGATAACACCGACTCCGTCCTCTACGTCGACGTAAACGAAAAGCTCCTCGATGGCCGCGCCAATCCGAATTTCAAGCGCCCCTATTTCCAAGCCCTCGGCGCGATCACCACCGATGGACGCGAGATTTCCGACACGCAGACGGCCGATCTCGCCTATCAGATCAACCCGACGAAGCTCCCGCGCTGGCTTGCGTGGATCGGCTCCCAGCGCCTTGCCTCGCACGCCGAAGTGCGCCGTGCCGACGCTGTGAGTTACCGCGCTTCGCAATTGATCGCCGACGACCACGCGTGGACCAATCGTGCCAACCGCGTCAGCACCGGTGCGATCATCCAGCGCTACTACGTCGGTGACACGCAGGGTCAGAACATCGACTACTCGCCTTCGGCCATCAAAAACATCAGCGGCAGCTACCCGCTGCGTTGGTTCAACAATCTCACCGGCCAATGGGTCGACGAACCCACCGTCGTCGAGAATCTCGGCGTCATCGGCACCACCCGCAACCGCGAGGAGATCCGCACGTTTAACGCGACCGCGCAGAGTTTCTTCTTAAAAGAGCGCCTCGTGACCACCTTCGGCTGGCGCCAAGATCGACGCCGCGAGCGCACCTCGCAGCCCAATGTCGTCGATGCCACCACTGGCCTCGTCAACAACGAGCCGCTCAAGAATTGGGGCATCTGGACCGACGACCAAGGTCCGGTTGTGCGCGATTCACAGCGCGGGCAGACCCGCACGTTCGGAGCCGTCGTGAAGCCCCTGCGCTGGCTCAATCTTCACTACAACCAATCCGACAGCTTCTTCCCTCAGGTCGTCCGCCAGCAGCTCGACCTCAAGACCAACATCCCGAATCCCCGCGGCGAGGGCAAAGACTACGGTTTCAGTTTCAGCGCGCTGGAAAATCGCCTCCACGTGAAGATCAACCGCTACCAGGTCACCGAATTCGATTCGCGCGGCAGCGAAGTCGGCACCATCGGCAACCGCACCATCCGCCTCGAAGGCCGACAGGAAGCCAACGGCCTCCGCGACACCAACAGCCTTTATCCTTTTGCCGAGACAGTCATCCGCGCGCGTCTTACCGCGCAGGGCATCACAAATCCCACGCAGGCCCAGCTTCGTCCGCCGATCGCGAAACTCATGGGCCAATCCGAAGACTGGCTGAACACTTTCCTCGATTCCGGCCTCGCCCAGCCGCAGACCGTCGGCACCACCGACGTCACCTCGAAGGGCATCGAACTCGAAGCCACCTATAACCCCACACGCAACTGGCGCATCAAGTTCACCGGTGCCCAGGGCGTCGCCTACGACGCCGCGATCTCCCCGGAGGTCTTCAACTACTGGCAATCGCGTCTGCCCACCTGGACCACCGTCCGCGGCGATTCCGTCCCCGGCAACGGCGATGGCCGCGGCGCCCTCTGGTGGACCACCGTCCCAGCCGGCGGCGGCAACACCCCGCAGGCCCAATACAACAGCGCCCTCATTTCCCCCTACCTCGTCGGTGTCGCCAACGTCGGCAAGCCCCGCACCCAAGTTCGCGAATACCGCTGGAACGCGCTCACCAATTACGAATTTTCCTCCGGCCGCTTGAAAGGTTTCAGCGTGGGCGGCGGTGTCCGCTGGGTGGACCGCGGCTCCATCGGTTTCCTCGGCGTCGCACCCGAGACCAGCGGACCATTCAACGGCGCCATTCTCAGTCTCGATAAAAACAAGCCTGTCTGGGACGCCGCCCGCTTCTATTACGATCTCTCCGCGGGCTACCGTTTCAAATTTTACCAAGACCGGATTCGCGCACGCGTGCAGCTCAACATCAAAGACGTGTTTGAAAAGGGCCGCCTCCAACCCGTGGGCGTCAATCCCGACGGCTCCTACTACGCCTACCGCATCATCGATCCTCGGCGCTTTGTGCTCAGCACCAGTTTCGATCTCTGACGCCGCAGCGGTTTACCAACCGCCGACCGCATCCGTTTCCCTCACCGCCCTCCCTTTCATGAACCGCCGCCACTTCCTCGTCTCCACCGCCGCCGCCTCATCGCTCGCCGCCTTGTCGGCCCACCGCGCCAAAGCGGCCGAACCCATTCCGGCCGCATCGGAGG
>CALRZR010000201.1:0-14803 GCA_943372705.1 Opitutus sp. GAS368
GCGTCAAACCAGCGGCTTGGGGTCAAGCCGCTCCACCTCGGACACGACCGCGCCGAAAAAAGCGGTGCGCCGAACAAAGCGCGTTGAGGTCAACGCGCTCCACCCCAGAGTGGCAGCATGCGCGAGTATCCGAGGCGCCTGCACCACAAGACGCCCGGTTGGGTGCAGGATGGTTCCCTGTTTCACGTTCGTATTCGCATTCTCCCGACGCAGTTGCCTCCGCTGACAGATCCCGAGCTCGCGTCGCCATTGCTCGACGCCGCGAGGCACTATCACGAACTCGGCCATTGGTGGTGTGAACTTCTGTTGCTCATGCCCGATCATTTGCACGCGATCGCGGCCTTCCCGAGCGAGCCCGGCATGTCCGAAGTGTTGCGCAACTGGAAGCGCGGCACGGCGCGTTTTCAGCATGTGCAATGGCAAGATGGCTATTTCGACCATCGCCTGCGCACCGAAAAGGAAGCGCGCGAGACGTGGGACTACATCCGTCGCGATCCCGTGGTGAAAAATCTATGTCCGACAGAAATCGACTGGCCGTGGTGGTGGAGCGGCATCACGAACAACCTACTACACACGGCAAAATAGTCCGAGGTGGAGCGCGTTGACCCCAACGCGCTTTCACGAGCTTCAATCCAGCGGCTTGGGGTCAAGCCGCTCCACCTCGGCAGGCGAGGCCGGCAAATTCCCGCTCGCCCCGTTTACTTCATCAGCTCGGTCAGCATCGGCTTCATCGCGTCGGCCCAGAGTTGGTAGCCGGCGGCGTTCGGGTGCAGTTGGTCGGGCATGATCGAGAACGGGATCTTGCCGTCCTGGCCGAGGAACACGGCGTTGATGTCGAGGAAGCGGACGTTCTTACCGTCGTCGAGTTTGGCGAGTTCGCGATTCACGGCGTTGATGATTTCGGTGCGGCGGGCGGCGTCGGTGATGTTCGCATCGGGAATTTTGCCGTCTTTGTCTTTGCGGGCGCCGCGGGGGAAGACGGCGAGCACGATCACCTTGGTGCCGGGGATTTTTTTGCGGATGAGCTCGACGATCTTTTTGTCGGCGGCGGCAATCTCGGCGGCGGTGTGGCCGGTCGGGCCGGTGTTGTTGGTGCCGAGCATGAGGACGGTCACCTTCGGGGTGAGGCCGTCGAGTTCGCCGTTTTCGATGCGCCAGATCACGTGCTGGGTCTGGTCGCCGCCGATGCCGAAATTCGCCGGCTGATATTTCCCGAAGTAGGCGTCCCAAATGTGGGCCCGGTCTTTGCCGGACCAACCGTGCGTGATCGAATCACCGATGAAAAGCAGACCGACCGGGCCCTCTTTGCCGCGGGCGAGGAAAGACTCGTGCAGTTTTACGAAGCCGGCGTTGGGCATGCCCTTGGCATCGGCCTTGATGATCGGCGCCGAGGCATCGACCTTGGCGGCGGGGGCAGCGGCGGGAGTTTGGGCAAACGCCAGCGGCAGCAGCGCGGCGAGCACGAGGGAGACGAGGGTGGGGCGGATTTTTTTCATGGGCATGCGAGGGTGAAGGCAGGAAAGACGCAGCGTCGAGCGTGCGGTGACGGCGGAGTTAGGCGATGAACGATTTTCGCTGCGCCCAGAGATTGTCGGCGGTGTAGAGCGCGAGGCCGGCCCAGATAAAAAGGAAACCGATCAGCCGCTCGCGCGAAAACGGTTCGTGATAAACCCACACGCCAAGCGCGAACTGCACGGTGGGCGCGAGGTATTGGAGCAGCCCCATCGTCGAAAGGCGGATGCGCCGCGCGCCAAACGCAAAGAGCAGCAGCGGAATCGCGGTGATCACACCGGCACTCAGAACGAGGCCTTGGGTGAGAGCATCGGCGCGACCGAGCGCACCGGCGCCCGAGTGGTGTTGCCAGAGGAGAAAACCGACCGCGACCGGCGCGAGGAGGAGCGTCTCCACCGTGAGGCCGGTGAGTGAGCCGAGCGGAGATTTTTTGCGCAGCAGACCGTAGCCGCCCCACGTGCCCGCGAGGGCGAGCGCGATCCACGGCGGCCGGCCGAGTTGCCACATCATCACAGCGACGCCGGTGGCCGCACCCGCGATGGCGATCCACTGCAGCCGCCGCAAATGCTCGTGCAGCACCCAACGCCCGAGCGCGACATTCACCAGCGGCACGAGAAAGTAGCCGAGGCTGCACTCGATCACGTGGCCGGTATTCACGCCCCAGACGTAGATCAGCCAGTTGGCCGTGAGGAGCGTGGCGCTGAGGAAATTCAGTCCCACCGAGCGGCGCGTGCCGAGAGCTGCGCGCACTTCGCCGAATTTTCCCTGGGCGAGCACGAGGCCGAGCACCAACACGAGTGACCACACGTGACGGTGCGCGATCAACTCGACCGGATGCACGCTCGCGAGCTGTTTCCAGTAGAGCGGCACGAGGCCCCACGCGAAATAGCACACCCCCGCGGCGAGCGCGCCGGCCCGGGCCGAGGCGTGCGACGGAATAGCGGAGGAGGAGGCCGGTGTGGACACGCGGCGACGTTCGCCGGATGGCGCGTGGCGTCAATGAGCGCCGCAGGTGTGTCGGTGCACCGGGCGGGCCGGTGCGCACGGTCGGTTATTTTTTCGGAGCCGAGCCGGTAAACGCGAAACGCTCCTGGAATTCGGCGTTGGCCTGGGCGCGCGCGGCTTCGGCCGTTTTGCCCTGCGCGACGAGCTCGCCGAAACGTTTCTCCACCCAACGCACCTTAAAGGTTTCTTCGACCGAGCCGGCGATGGCCGGATTTTCTTTGGGCGCGGAGGATTTTTTCGAAAAGAGGCAACCGGTGGTCAAAAGCGCAGCGGTGGCGACACAGAGCAGAGGCAGGCGATGGATCATGGAGGTTTTTTGGCGCGGGCAACGTGGTTTGGCAGACCGATGACAGCGAGGGAATCTTTTTGGTTTCGCGCCGCGTGAAAATATCACTTTGCTGCGTGTCATGAGTGAAGAGCCCACGACTCCGCCTCCCGCGCTGCGCCTTAAACCGCGGTTGAAGCTAGCCGAGCCGGAGACTCCTTCCGCCGCCGCCGGCACGCCCCCGCCGCCGGCTCCGCCACCTCCTGCGCCTCCGGCGGCTCCCGCCGCCACCGAGGCTGAACCGCCGAAGCCACGGCTGAAGCCGCGCCTGAGCATCACGCCTGACGCCACTCCTGCCGCGCCAGCCGAAGTCGCCCCGGCGGAAATCCCTCCGCCGCCCCCGCCGCCGACGTCGGTCGCCCCCGCGCCCGTCGCGCCGCCGCCCGCCCCGGCGCCGGTGCCAACCGCAGCAGCGGAATCGTCCCCACCGGCTGCCGAAGGCGGTTCACGCATTCGCTTGCGCCCGCGCGCGACGACCGAAGCCGCGCCTACGCCCGCCGCGGCGGTGCCGGCTCCTTTGCCGCCGCCACCCACCCCCGCCGTGGTGGCTGCTCCGCCCCCGCCGGCGCCCCCTCCGCAACCACCACCCCCTCCTGTCGTGCCGCCGGCGCCCGTGGCGATTCCGCCGCCCCCGCCGGCAGTTGCACCGGTATCGACGTTGCCTCCACCGCCTCCGCCGCCGGGCGCCGCACCCGCGGCTCCGGCCGCGACGGAGGGGCCGGTGAAATTCAAATTGAAGACCAAGGTGCCGGGCGCTCCTGCTCCGGCTGGAAGCGCGCCGGCCCCCGCTGCGGCGCTGCCGCCACCGGTGGCTGCAAAACCGGCGGCTGCGTTGCCGCCTCCGCCCACGGCGAAATTTCCGCCTCCTCCCGGTCTCGCAAAATCCGCACCGCCGCCTCCACCGCCCCCGCCGGTGGGTGCTGCGGCCCTGCCGCCCCCGCCGGCGGCTGCCGCTCCGGCCGAAGACGCGCCGCGGATGCCGCCGCCGTTTCCCGTGGTGGCGCCGGCCGCGACTGGCAAAACCACTCCGCCCATCCCGCATATCGCGGTCACGGCCGAGCCGCCGGTGGTCGAAGCACCACCGCCCAAGAAACGTCCGGAGCAGAGCCGCGCCTTCAAGATGGGCGTGGCAGGAGCCGGCCTCGCGGCGCTGTTGGTGCTCGGTGGCGGCGGCTATTTCGTGTGGACGAATTATATTTCGCCGCCGCCACCACCTCCACCACCGCCCGTCGTCGCCAAGCCGAAGCCGGCCGCGCCGGCCGCCGCGCCCGTGACGTCCAGCATCGCGACGAAACCCGCGGCACCGCTGACACCCTCCGAGACGGTCAACTCGATCGCGAAAGTGCCGGTCAACGCGATCAACAAGACCAAAGAGGTGCTCAACACCCGGCGTGAAAGCGGCCAGCTCGATGTGGATGCGATCACCGCCGGCACGACGCCGCCGCCACCCACGAACGCGACGAAGGTCGCCACTGCTACGCCCGGTCCCGCGGTTCCAAAACCACCGGTGACTTCATCCGCCACGCTCGCCCCCGGCGTTTCCGCCACGGCGGGCGACGTCGAGGCCGTGGTGGAAGCGGCGCCAGCCTTTCGCACATTCGTCGCGAACACCAAAATCACCGGCGTCATCGCCGGCACGCCGGGCAAAATCATCCTCAACGGCCGGCTCGCGCGCGCAGGCGACGTGGTGGACTCCACGCTGGGCGTGACGTTTGACCGCATCGACACCGAGCGAAAGCAGCTTGTCTTCAAAGACAAGACGGGCGCCGTCGTAACCAAGAAATACTGACGCGGCGATTTTACCCCGGGGCGGTCCGCGGGCGATTCGGCGGGCGGACCGCGGGCGTTATTTGGCCAGCACGGCGTCGCGAATCGCCCGGATCACGGCGGGATCGGTGGCGATGCCGAGCACACCGTTGACGACGAATTGAATGCCGATGCAGAGGATGAGAAAGCCCATCACTTTCGAGAGGGCGTTCATGCCGTTGATCCCGATCACGCCGACGACGCGTTCCGAGAGGCGCAGCGTGGCGTAGGTGATCGCGGCGACGAGGAGGATGCCGAGGATGATCGCGACGTAGTCGATCCAACCCGTGGAGAGAGACGTGAAGCCGATCGTGACGGCGATGGAGCCGGGGCCGCTCATCATGGGCATCGCCAACGGGGAAAACGCCACGTCGCGTTTGGCGCGCGCGGCGGCCTGGGTGACGTCTTCCTTTTCGGGGTCGCGCGGCGGCGCCATCAACATGCCGGAACCGATACCGGCGACGAGCATTCCGCCGGCGATACGCAAGCCGGGGATCGAGATCCCGAAGAAATCCATGATGAGCCGGCCGCCGATCAGGAAGCTCACCAAAATCGCGACCATGTAGACGCAGGCCATGCGGAGCTGCTGGAGGCGGCGTTCGCGCGAATCGCCTTCGGTGATGGCGAGAAACGTCGGTGCGGAGGCGAGCGGGTTGATCATCGGCAGGAGCGCAATGACGGTGCCGAGGATTAGGCCCCAGAAGTGAGAGGCGTTGGACATGCAGCGAGAATCGGCGCCGTGTGGCGGGAGTTCAAGCGTGCCGCCGCGTCACCATGTATCGACCGGGCCTTTGGGCACGGGGATCGCGTCGCGGGCGAAGATGGCCGGGTCGTTCGGATCGCGCATAAAGGAGGCGACGAGCGGCTCGGGCTGGAATTTGCCCTGCAACACGCCGTGCTCGTCGCAGAACTGCGCGCGCCACGCGAGGTAGGTGGCGACGGCTCGTTCGAAATCGGCGCGGGACGAGATGGCGAGGATGTCGCGCTTGAAGGGTTTCGCGGGGCCAAAACGTTTCGCATACCACGGGGCGACTTTGCGGAAGAGGCGGCAGCCGTGTTCCTCGCCGTAGAATTCGCAGTAGCGATCAAAGTGGCGGCGGAGGACGCGGATGCGCTCGGCGAAATCGGGCTCAGGGAGCAGTTCGCCGGTGCGCAGCAGGTGGTCGGTGCGGCGAAAAATCCACGGGTCGTAGAACGCGCCGCGCCCGATGCTCACGCCGGCGCAGCCCGTCTCCGCAATCATGTGACGCGCGGCTTCGGGGGTGGTGACGTCACCGTTGCCGATCACGGGGATGCGGCGGACGGCCTGCACGACGGAGCGGATGCCGGCGAGATTGACGGTGCCGGAGAAGCCTTGGGCGCGCGTGCGACCGTGCACGAAGATGGCGGCGACGCCGGTGTCTTCGAGCACGCGCGCGAGGTCGGGAGCGGTGAGGTTGTCGTTATCCCAGCCGAGGCGCATCTTGGCGGTGACGGGAATTTTCACGGCGTCGATCATGCCGCGCACGAGGGCGGCAGTTTTGTCGAGCTCGGTCATCATCGCGGAGCCGCCACCGATCTTGACGACCTTTTTCACGGGGCAGCCCATGTTGATGTCGACAGACTGGGCGCCCAGTTGTTCGCAGATCACGGCGGCGTCGCGCATCTCCTCGGGCACGCTGCCGAAGAGCTGGATGGCCATCGGGCGATCCTCGGGGCACGAGGCGACGAGCTTGAGGGCGGTGGGGTTGCGCTCGATGAGCGAGCGGGCGTTGACGAGATCGGTGGTGGCCCAGCCCAACCCGCCGAGCTCGCGCACGGTGACGCGCATGGGCAGGTTGGTGTAACCCGCGAGCGGCGAGAGAAAGAGGTTCGAGGAGAGTTCGTAGGGCCCGAGGCGCATCGGGACCACCACAACGCCTCACTCGAACCGCCGCAACCCCCGGCTCGTGTAACCCAATAGGTTACACGCGGCGGCGGCGGCGGTCAGATTGCGGGGTCGCGGCCGGAGCGAGTTTCCGTGAGCCAGTGGATCAGGCGCAAGGTGAGTTCGGCGTCGGGCAGGCGGGACTTCTGGTTGAGGAAATCGTTGAGGCGTTGGCGTGGAATGCCGAGATAGCGCGCGAGACGCGCCTTGGCGCCGGCGGGCTTCAATTCACGCCGTAACTCGGAGGCGAGGACGTTCCACATGGGGGAATCGGCTCCGGGGCGACGCGTAGTGAAAGAGCCGTGGCGGCGCGGTTGCAAAGCGGTGTGGGTGCGGCGCCAACCAACGACGGCGGCATCGGCCAAGGCTCCACTGAAATCGAGCAACAACTTGAGGCGGGGGTGAACGGGAATGGCGCTCATGACGGCAATGTGTAACCTATTGGGTTACACGTCGAGTCCGATGAGGGGATAGCGGGAGGCGGTTGGTTAGGCGGGCCGGGGTGACGCGGAGCGGCGTCACCGGGTGCTGTCCGGTGGGCGGCGGAAGCGGAAGAGCATCGTGATCACGAGCGTGACGACGATGATGAAGAGGCTGACTTGGAGCCAGAGGGAGTTGAGGCGCAGGGCGGGCTTGGCGGCGAGGTTGGCGCGCGCGACTTCGTGGAAAATGTAGGCGAGAAAGGCCTGCGAGGTCGTGCCGAGGCAAAACAGCATCCCGGTGATCCACGCAAAGGTTTCGGCGCGGCGGGACGGGGCGAGCCAATAGTCGCGGTGCGGGAGATTGATCAGGTTGTCAGGCACGCGCGGGAGGAAGAGCGAGAGGGCGGCGAAGAGACCTCCAATGAAGATCGTGATGCCGATTTGCGTGACGGTGTGGGTGTCGCGCGCCATCCAGCCGTTCGGTTGGCCGTTCGCGCCGAAGTGCGTGGCGACGCGCGCGGGGAGACTGCCGTGTTGATAGACGGCGAGCCCGAGGGCGGTGAGCGTAGTGGCGGCGAAGGCGATTTGGGCGAGGCGGCGCATGTGAGTGAAGGAAGGGGAGAACGTAGTGTAGCCGCGGAGACGGAGGGGCGGAGGCGTGTAACCCAATAGGTTACACGGTGCGGAGGAGAATGGCGCGTGAGGAGAGGGTGGAGACGGGGTTTAGCGCGCGGCGAGGGCGAGCTTCATGCGGCGCAGCGCTTCGGTGAGCGTGGCGCGGGTGCAGCCGAGGTTGATGCGGACGTAGGTGCCTTTGGCGGCGCCAAAATAGGAGCACTCGCTGAGGCCGACGCCGTGTTTCTCGAAATGCGCGATGGGATCGGCGAGGCCGAGGGCGGAGACGTTGAGCCACGCGAGGTAGGTGGCCTCGATGGGGGCTTCGACGACGATGCCGGGGAGGTCGCGGGCGAGGGTAGCGAGGAGCAGGTCGCGGTTGCCACGGAGGTAGGCGAGGAGGGCTTGGCGCCAAGGCTCGCCGTCGCGGTAGGCGGCTTCACAGGCGACGTAGCCGAGGTTGTTGACTTCGGCGAGGATGCCGGCGGCGGCGCGGTTGAAGCGGGCGCGGAGGGCGGGGTCGGAGATGATGGCGAACGAGGTGCCGAGGCCGGGGACGTTGTAGGTCTTGCTCGGCGCCATGAGGGTGAGTGTGCGTGCGGCGATTTCCGGGGAGAGCGACGCGGTCGGGATGTGCGGGAGCGACGGGTCGAGAATGAGGTCGCAGTGAATCTCGTCGGAGCAGAGCACGAGGTCGTGGCGGATGCAGAAATCGGCGAGGCGGACGAGTTCCTCGCGGCGCCAGACGCGGGCGAGGGGGTTGTGGGGATTGCAGAGGTAGAAGAGCTTGGTCTTGGGCGTGACGGCTCGTTCGAGGGCGTCCCAGTCGATGATCCAGGCGCCGTGGCTGAGTTCGAAGGGGACGGTCACGGAGCCGCGCGCGGAGTTTTTCGGCGCGGTCATGAACGGCGGGTAAACGGGTGAGAGCGTAAGGACTTCTTCGCCGGTCTGGGCGTAGGCGAGGGCGGTGACGTTTAGACCGACGACGAGACCGGGGAGCCAGACGATCCACGAGGCGTCGATCTTCCAGCCGTAGTTGCGCTCCATGGCTTCGACGACGGCGTCGACGCTGGATTTCACCGGGCGGGCATAGCCGAAGAGGCCGTGGTCCACGCGCGCGTGGAGCGCGTCGAGGATGGCGGGCGCGCATTTGAAATCCATGTCGGCGACCCACATCGGGAGAATGTCGCGGCCGGCGTATTTCTGCCACTTCTGGGAGTCGGTGTCGTGGCGCGGAATGGCGGTATCGAAGTCGAAGGTCATACGAAAAGGCGGAGAAGAAATCACGGTGGACGGGGAGTCGCGACGAAAATTCCCAGGTGAGACGACACAGGGCGCGACGAAATTTCCCGGTGCAGCGGGGTGCGGTGTGACCAAGTGGCGATGGCTGCGGGACTTGGGGCCGGTGCGGCGGTCGGCATCGCGTGTGCAAAGGGTGGGTCCGTCAGCGAAATTCAATTACACACCAAACCAAACATCTCCCACAGGAGAATACACTCATGAGACTCGTTCGTTACACCTATCCTGCCTACCGCAGCCTGGCTCCCGTGTCGGGCCGCTTTTCCTCATCGCCGTGGTCCGGTCTCGAGACCGAGATCGACCGTCTGTTTGCCTCTGCGCTCAGTGATTTTGCCGGGGTCGCCGCGCCCGCCGCGCGTGTGCCGGTCGATCTCTACGAGGACAAAGACAACACCTACGTCCGCGCGGAACTGCCGGGCGTGAATCGCGACGACATCAGCGTCGAAGTCGTCGACGGCTGCCTGAACATCGCGGCGGCGCGCAAGACGCCCGCGGCGGAAGGTCAGGCGGAGCAGACATTTACGTTCAACCGCTCGCTGCAGCTCAACGACGAGGTGCAGGCGGACAAGGTCGCGGCGGCCTACGAAAACGGCGTGCTGACGGTCACGTTGCCCAAACGCGAAGAGGCGAAACCGAAGAAAATCACCGTGGCGGTCAAGTGATCGCTGGACGGCAAAAACAAAAAATCAAAACGGCCAAAAACCGAAAAAATTCAGAAAGGAAATCTTACCATGTCACTGCTTCAAAATCTCATTCCGGCGCTCAACCGCACGACGGCGAACACCGAATCCGCTCCGGCCAACGAGCTCGGTGCGACCGTGAAACCGGCGTATGAAATCAAACAGACGGCCGAAGCCTTCGGCGTTACGGTGTATCTGCCGGGCGTCGCCAAGGACGGGCTCGAAATCACCGCAGAGGACGGCCAGATCCGCATCGTCGGCCGGCGCGCGTGGCAGCGGCCGACAGGCTGGACGGCGCGGTATCGTGAAAGCACGGACGCCGCCTACGAGTTGGTGCTGACGCACGACAACGCCATCGACGCCGACAAGATCGCGGCGGAGCTGCGCGACGGCGTGCTGCGGGTCTCGCTCGCGAAGCACGAGGCTGCGAAGCCGCGGAAGATCGCGGTGAGCTGAGCAAAGCAATCGCCTGCAAGCGGGCTCCTACCGACGGAGAGAGGTCCGTCGTTCCACCGCCGGGTGTCGCGAAAGCGCGCCCGGCGTTTTCTTTTTCGGGGATGGGTGGACGCGTCCCGGTGCTCGCATGGCGGGACGCGTGGGGAATTCGAAATGCGGGCGCAGGGACGCGCCCGCCCACCTTGATTAGAGGTCGCTCGAGACCGTCAGGCGGAAGGAGCGGGGGTCGCCCCACGAACCGGAGGCGGCGGCGGTGGACCGGTAGTAGTCTTTGTCGAGGAGGTTATCGATGTTGAGCTGGAACGTCGTGGTGCGGTTGAAGATCTTCCGGTTGTAGCTGAAGAACGCGTTGTAGAGCGTGTAAGCGGGCGAGTAGAGATTCGTCGAGGCCGCGCCGGCCGCTCCGGTGAGATTGACGGAGCCGCGGTAGGTGCGGAGGCGCCAGTTGGCCCCGGCACCGATGGCGAAGCCTTTGAGGGCGCCTTGGGTGAACGCGTAGCGGCTGACGAGGTTGCCGCGCGCTTTGGTGAAGCCGCCGTTGGGCACACCTTCGGGCACGGTGGCGATGAGATCGTTGAGCAGGGGAGTGGCTTTGCCGAGGGCTTTGCCTTCGGCCTGAAACGCTTTGAGGATTGGCACGCGATCGACGTTGGCGACGTCGTTGTCGGAGTAGGAGGCGCTCAGGCGCCAACTGCGCGAGAGGTTGGCGATGGCGACGACTTCGTTGCCCTTGGTGCGCGTGGTCTGGTAGTCGCCGGTGGCCGTGGTGTCGAACTCGCTGCCGAAGTTGGTGCTCATCTCGTCGCGAAACGCGGCGGTCACGCCGGGGACTGCGAAACGGGCGTTGGGCGTGAAATTGTTATAATTGACGTAGTTCAACTCGAGTTTGCCTTTGAGCAGGGTGAGTCGGGCGGAGATGTCGCGGCCTTCACCGACCGGGATGCTGGATAACTCTCCGGCGTTGAACGTCGCGTTGCCTTGGCCGACGGAGATGCGGAAGGACTGGGCGTAGTTGTAGCCGACGGCGAACATCTCGTTGAAGCGGAGGATGCCGCCGTAGTTGGCGCCGTCGACTTTGTAGCGGACGAATTGCTGGGCGGGGGTGTTGAACGCTTCGAGGTAGTCGACCTCCCACTCCTTTTGCGCGCGCACGGTGCCGCGGGTGGTCTTCATGTTAAATTTGTCCTGGCGGTAGCCAATCATCGTGAAGAGGTGATCTTTAAAGTAGGAGCCGGAGGCGCCGACGCCCCATGACGGGGTGTAGAAACGGCGGTCGATGAATTGACCGGTGGCGGCGATGGCGTTGGACAAATCGGGGTAGTAGGCGGAGACACCCGGGACGGGCCCGAGGTCGGCGGTGCGGGAGGGCTCCAAGCCGTCGCGCAGGTAGTAGCGGCGGGTGAAGCGGTTGTTGGTGAAGACGGTGCGGTTGGCCGTGAAGGCGGCCTGCGTCTGCGCGGGATTGATGGTGCCGACCCAGTTGGGGTTGGTGGGGTCGAGATACTCGGCGAATTTTGCTTTCTTCTGGCCGGGGGTGTCCTGGTGCTGCTGCACGTTCGCGATCAACTGTTGCTTCATCCACTTGAAGTTCAGGTCGTAGACGGCGGAGAGGCGGATATCGCGGACGGTGTTGCCGTTGAAGGCGTGGGTGCGGAAATACTCGGTGTAGAGCTCGTTGAAATAGGGGTTGGGCTGGCCATTCGCGAGCAGCGGGCTGCGGTCGCGCGTAATGTTGCGGGCCGTGGCGCCCCAGTTTTCGAGATTCTGTTGGTAGAAGTTTCCGCTGAGCTGGAGGTGGAGGTTTTTGCCGATGTCGTGGGTGACTTCGAGGGTGACGGAGGTCGTGGCGTTGTTGTAGGTGGCGTTGGGGCCGTTGGTCTGGGTGTGCTTGGGAATGAGGTTGGGGTCGATGATGGCGACGGTGGGCCCGGTGCTGATCACGCGGCCCTGGGCGCGGTAGCCGGTGCCGAGCGCGGTGTTATAGACGTAGCCGACGGCGCCGAGTGTCGCGGTATTGGGGCGCGAGAAGGCATCGATCATCAAGCCTTGGGAGAGGACGGCGGCGGTGCGGTCGTGCTCGGCCATCACGGTGATCATCGTCTGCTGGGTGGGCCGGTAGGTGATGGCGGTGTAGAGCCCGCGGAAATCGCGGCGGACATTGTCGATCCAAGATTCATTGTGGCTGTTTACCGCGGAGAGGCGGACGGCGAGTTTGTTGTGGACCAGACGGCGGTTCAGATCGAGTTCGGCGCGAAAGAGGTTATCGCTGCCGGCCATGATCTTGGCGCGGGTGAGATCGCGGCTGAGGAGACCGCGTTTGGTGATCTGGTTGTTGGCGCCGCCGACGTCGGCTTCACCGTAGAGGAAGGCGTTGGGGCCGCGCAGCTCTTCTACTTTTTCGGTCGAGAAGGCGTCTATCGGGGAATACCAGATCCAGCCGTTGCGGAGGGCGTAGGCATTGGGGACGCCGCGGAGGATGACGCGGCTCTGCACGAGGGCATTGGGGTCGGGATTGGATTCGCCGGAAACCATCCAGGTGGACATCTCTTCCATCGTGGTGAGGCCGAGGTCCTCGATGAACTGCGAGTTCATGATCGAGATCGAGTTGGCGACGTTCTTCAGCTCCTGCACGGTGCGCATGCCGGAGGTGGTCTGCATGGACTCGTAGCCGAGGTCTTTTTCTTCGGAGACGGTGAAGACGTTGAGCTTCACAGCTTCGTCGGTCTTGGCGGCGTTGGTCGCGGCGGTTGACGCGGGCGCCGGGGCGGTCTGGGCCAGCGCGGAGCGGGCAGGCAGCGCGAATGCCGCGAGGGCGAGCAGTGACCGGCCAAGCCGGCGCAGGAGACGAGTTGGAATCGTATTAATCATGGATGAAAAGAGGACGTTGCGCGGACAAAGGTCGGAAGAGTTGAGGTGGTTCCGTCGCGCGGACGCGGGGAAAACCGGTCGTTTGTGCTGAGTGGAGGGCGAGGTTGGTCACGCCGGGAGACGGCGGGATGCACGTTGCGATCCAAGGGTGGAAAGCAAGTCTCGTGCTGCGGGGCGAAGTAACCGTGCGGTGCGTTGCACGGGGCGTCGAGGGAGAATTTTTTCGAACATAAAAACGCGGTGGGAGAGCGGGATCAGCGGGTGTGGTTTTGCTGGCGGGAGATTTTGCGAGGGTGGGAAAATTGATGAGCGGAGCTTTCATTTAAGTGGGGGTTGGCGCAGGGTGGGGCGATTCTGCAATGGCGTCGTCACCTGAACGTTTCCCTCTCTCGCGTCCCACGGGGCCGGTGCTGCTGTTCGACGGCGAGTGCGGGCTGTGCAACCGGATCGTGCGAATTTTGCTGTGGATGGATCGTGGCGGGCGGCTGCGGTATGCGGCGCTCCAAGGGGCGGCGGCGCAGGGGTTTTTGCGGGCGAATGGGCTGCCGACGGAGGATTTCGATTCGCTGATTTTTGTGCCCGAATGGGCGGGCGGCGTCGGCGATTTTCGGATGCGCACGGATGGCGCGATCGGGGCGTTGCGCGCGGTGGGCGGCATCGGGCGCGTGCTGGCGGGGTTGCTGGCGGTGTGGCCGGCCGCGTGGCGGGATGCGGGCTACCGGGTGGTGGCGCGGTGGCGTTACCGGATTTTCGGCGAGTGGCGTCCGCGGCCGTTGGGGCGTGCGGAGTGGGTGGCGCGGTTTCTGGAGTAGGCCGACCGCGCCGCATCCGGTGCGGCTACGGGAGCGCGGCGAATGGGCTCAATTTGTTTTCGCGGGTTTGATCAGCACGGACATCAGCACGGAGGTGGTGAGGACGGCGCCGATGACGAGGAGGGAGGTGCCGGTGCTGATGTGGACCCAATGCTCGATGAGCATCTTGGTGCCGATGAAGCTGAGGATCACGGCGAGGCCGACTTTGAGGAAGCGGAAGAGGCCCATGATGCCGCTGAGTGCGAAGTAGAGGGAGCGGAGGCCGAGGATGGCGAAGATGTTCGAGGTGAGGGCGACGAAGCCGTCTTTGGTGATGGCGAGCACGGCGGGCAGGGAATCGAGGGCGAAGACGACGTCGGTGGTCTCGATGACGAGCAGCACGATGAACATCGGCGTGGCCATGCGGCGGCCGTTGTGGACGGTGAAGAAGTGGCCGTGGTCGTTTTTCGGGGCGACGGGGAAGAAGCGGCGGAAGAGGCGGACGGCGGCGTTGTGCTCGGGGTCGACCTCGGCATCTTTGCTCGGGAGGGCCATTTTCACGCCGGTGTAGACGAGGAAGGCGCCGAAGATGTAGAGCACCCAGTGGAAGCGCGCGATGACGCTGACGCCGACGAGGATGAAGACGGCGCGCATGACGACGGCGCCGATGATGCCCCAGAAGAGCACGCGGTGTTGGTAGCGCGGCTCGACCTTGAAGTAGGCGAAGACGAGGATGAACACGAAGACGTTGTCCACGCTCAGGCAGAGTTCGATGAGGTAGCCGGCGAGAAACTGCTGGCCGAGTTCGGGTCCGCGCCACCACCAGACGAGGCCGCCGAAGGCGAGGGCGAGGGTGCCCCAGACGGCGCACCAGCCGAGGGCTTCCTTCATCGAGACAACGTGGGAGTTGCGCTGAAACACGCCGAGATCGAGGGCGAGCATCGCGGTGATGAAGAGGAAGAACGCACCCCAGGCCCAGAGAGGCATGGCGTCGATGGCGGCGAGAAACGGCAACATGGGCGCGGAGCTTGGCCACGCGCGGGCGCGGCGGGCAAGCGGGGAGTTCGGCGGCGAACGCGGTGGCGCGGGGCGCGGGCCGGAGGGCGTTTCGGACCGGG
>CALRZR010000202.1:0-14801 GCA_943372705.1 Opitutus sp. GAS368
CGGTTCAACAGCCAAACCATGATCAGCACACCCACCGCCAGAGCGCCGCGGATGCAGTTGGCGAAAAACCACACCCCATACATGGTCGAGAACCAGTGGTATTCGAGGGATTTTACCCAATAAATCGAAGCAAAGGTGAGCGTGAGCGCACCGATCGGCAAACCGATCGCAGCCGTCTTGCGGTTCATAAACGTCCACTTGATATCACCGTCAGTATCTTGCGTGAACGACGCTTTCCGGAGGCGGCCCGAAAGCCAAACCCAACCCACAAAGAAAGCCAACGTCATGCCTGTGAACATTCCCAAATTGAGGAAGCCCGCCTTCTTTTGATAGAGAATATCCGAGCCGACAGTGCCGTGACCGTGTAGTTCATGCCCGAGGTCCATCCAAGGCCAGACGAAGCCGGGCTTCACCCACGCGAGGACCAACAATGGAAGGAACAGAACGAAGAGCCACTTAAAGGCGGACAAGAAATGTTCAAACTGACGACGGATTACGACGGACCACGAGGCATCCACAATATGGTGGATGAGGATTAGCATGAGCATACCAATCACAATGGCCGTGCAATAGGTGATACCCACGAGGTAAGACATCACGGGACCATGTTTGTCGGGCGTGATGGCTACACCGATAGCGGTGAGCACCAAGCCGGCAACACCGACGATGAGCGCTTTCGAAGCCGTCGAAGCGGTCGAAGTCCCGGCGGGTAGTGCCGCGGAGGCGGTAGCTGCGTGAGTGCTGCTCATTTGAGACCGAGAGTTTGTTTGGCGGCGGCGTCCGTAACGTCGGCAACCGTGCCCTGTTGGGCGCGCTGGAGTGCGCGAACATAGGCAACGACGGCCCAGCGGTCTTCGGGAACCAGCTTGTCGGCGTAGGACTGCATGTTCTTGTTGGGCGAGCCAACGGTGATCGTGTTGTAAAGTTCACCCTCCGGCATTTCACGGAGTCGCTTGTCGTGATAGGTCGGCGTGGCTCCCATGCCGTATTGCTTGGTGATGCCGGCACCGTCACCGACGGAACTGTGGCATGGCGCGCAGTAGATCTCGTAACGATCCTTACCGCGTTGCAGGAACTTTAGGTCTACGGAGAGTGCCGCAGGGAAGCCCCGAGCGAAAGCACCGCTGGCATCCTTGCCACGATTCAAATGATCATCCTCCCGCAGCATACCGCGCATGACGGTGTGCTCGACAGGGGCGCGATCCGACCGGCCATCGGCGAAAAAGTTCGACGCGGCCTGGGGGCGAAGTTTCGGCTGAAGCTTCATGCCGGGGAAAGCCCATTCGGGAAAGACTTCAATGGGCGGCGACGTAAAAACGGTGCCGCGGAATCCAAAGATGGAAACGAGGAGCACACAGACGAATGCGGTGACGAGGTAAACGTTGCGCATGGCTCAGGCCTCGAGTTCCGAAATGTTTTTCCCGCCGGCCTTTTCGAGAAGGGCCTTGGTGTTGGCGAGATTGAAGCGCGGGTCACGCGTTTCAATGACGATGAAAAACTGGTCGTCCATGCCGCGGCGGATGTGTTCGTATTTCAGAACCGGGTGGTAGTGCATCGGCAATCCGTTGAGGAAGAACATGCCGCCGATGGTGGCAAACGCCGTGAAGAGAATCGTGAGCTCGTAGCTCACCGGAAACGCAAACATCGGACTGAAGAGGGGCTTGCCACCGACGATAAGTTTGTAGTCCACCGCACCGGTCCAGAAGATCATCGACATGCCGGTGCAAAAACCGGTGATGCCGCCCGCCAACGAAATGCGCGGGACGATCGAGCGCTTGAGGCCCATCGCTTTGTCGAGACCATGAACGGGGAAAGGTGTGATGCAGTCCCAATTGCGGTAACCGGCATCGCGCACTTTCTGGGCCGCGTGATAAAGGTCAGGCGTGGTATCGAAGGTGGCGATCAAGCCGTAGGATTGTGAAGCCATGGCGTGATAAATTAGTGGTGATCGCCGCCGTGAACGTCGGCCTGAGGAGTAACCGACTTGAGCTCAGCCATCGGCATGACCGGGAGGAAGCGGATGAAAAGGAGGAAGAGCACGGAAAACACACCGAAGGTGCCGAAGAAGGTAAAGATTTCGACGATACTCGGCGAATAGTAACCCCAGCTCGAGGGCAAGAAGTCACGGGCCAGGGAAGTGACGATGATCACGAAACGCTCAAACCACATGCCGACGTTGACGAAGATCGAGAGCACCCAGACGAAGGTGGTGTTTTCACGAACCGCCTTGAACCAGAAGAACTGCGGGGTGATAACATTGCACGAAATCATGATCCAGTAGGCCCATGCGTAGTGACCAAACGCACGGTTGATAAACGCGAAGCCTTCATAGGGATTCGCACCATACCAGGCGATGAAGAACTCCATTGCATAGGCGTAACCGACGATCGTGCCGGTCGCCAAAGTGATCTTACACATACAGTCGATGTGATACTGCGTGATGAGATCTTCCAAACCATAGATCGCGCGCAACGGGAGCATCAGGGTTAGCACCATGCCGAAACCAGAGAAGATCGCGCCCGCCACGAAATAAGGAGGGAAGATCGTAGTGTGCCAGCCCGGAAGGAGGGAGACGGCGAAGTCGAACGAGACGATCGTATGCACCGAGAGAACGAGCGGGGTCGAAATGCCGGCCAAGATTAGGTAGGCCATTTCGTAATTGCTCCAGTGGCGGTTGGAACCGCGCCAGCCCATCGCGAAAAATCCGTAGAGAGCCGAGCGGATCTTGTCGCCGGATGCGAAGAACCGGTCGCGCAAAACGGCCAAGTCGGGCAAGAGACCGACATACCAGAAGAGCACCGAAACCGTGCCGTAGGTGGAAACCGCGAACACATCCCACTCAAGCGGAGAGCGGAAATTCTGCCAGATGGCGTTGGAATTCGGAATCGGGAAGAGATACCAAGCATACCACACGCGACCGACGTGGAATACCGGGAAGATCGCAGCACAGACCACCGCGAAGATCGTCATGGCCTCTGCCGCACGATTGATCGACGTGCGCCATTTCTGACGCAGCAAGCACAAGATCGCGGAGATCAGCGTGCCGGCGTGGCCGATACCGATCCAGAAGACGAAATTGACGATATCCCACGCCCAGTTGACGGGGTTAGCATGACCCCAAACACCGACGCCGGTGGCGATCAGGTAGGCAATGCCCGCGACCGTGAAGGACGCCACGAAGCAGGCGAGCACGAAGCATACCCACCACCACGTGGGTGTTTTGCCCTCAATGATGCCGCAGATCTTCTCGGTAATCCAAGCAAAGCTGCGGTTGTTGGCGACGAGGACGGCGCGCGGGAGGTGAGCAGGTTTTACTTCCTGCAGGATCGCGGGTGCGGCGGCGTGTTCGGCGTGGGCCATTAGCTAAGTCCTCCGAGAGATTTCGCGGTGTCGATCATGCCGTGCTTCTTCTCCGCTTTAGGAGCCTCGTGGCCATGGCCTTCGTGGGCGCCGTGACCATGGTCGGACGGAGGGTGATTCTTGTTGTTGTATTCGACGCGACTGAGCGGGAGCGCCTGATAGTCGGGCATCTTCGGATTCGGGTTGCGGAGCTTGCCGAGATACGTGGTGCGCGGACGAATGTTGAGGTAGCCGAGGAGCGAGTAGTCTTGCTCGAGGGCCTTCGCCTTCGAAACGGCGCTCGTCGGATCGTCGATGTTTCCAAAAACAACGGCGTCGACCGGACACACTTGCTCGCAGGCAACCTTGATGGTGCGATCAGGAACAACCACATTGCCGGGCGTGCCGGCCTGAGCCATCGCGACCTTGTGCTGGATCTTTCCGTTCTGAATGCGCTGGATGCAGTAAGTGCACTTCTCCATCACGCCGCGCATGCGGACAGTGACCTCAGGATTCTTCACCATCTTCACGAGTTCAGGCATGCCCTTCGGCCCGAGTTGGCCGAGGTAGAGGCTGTCGAGCTGGCGCTGATTGAAGTCGAAGAAATTGAAGCGGCGGACCTTGTATGGACAATTGTTGGCGCAGTAACGCGTGCCGATGCAACGGTTGTAGGCCATCGTATTGATGCCTTCTTCGTCGTGCACCGTGGCATTGACTGGGCACACCGTCTCGCATGGAGCGAGTTCGCACTGGGCACAGGCGATCGGCTGGAGGGAAACCTGCGGATCTTCAGGGATCTCGCGGTTACCTTCTCCACCGAATGCAGCACCTTCGGCCTTGCCGTCGGAATAGTAGCGGTCGAGACGAATCCAATGCATCTCGCGGCCGCGCAGGACTTGGTCTTTGCCGACGATCGGGATGTTATTCTCCGCCTGACAGGCAACGACGCACGCATTGCAACCGATGCAAGTATTGAGGTCGATCGACATGCCCCACTGGTGCTGGCCGTCGAACTTCGGGGTGGCGTAAAGCGACTGGCCACGCGGCAGCTCCTTTGCGCGAGCAGACGCCTGCTTGGCGCGGTCTTCGCGGGAGAGCTTGTTGTCGTTTGTCGGTGTTTTGTCCGCGCCGTAAATCGCAGGCGAATGCGACTCTGTGCCGATCTCGTCAACGTAACCCGGATTCTTTTTATACTCGTCGAAGTTGGCCTCGCGCACGATGTCGCGGCCTTCCATGGACCAATGTTCCTGGGTATTGGCGAGAAGCGCGCGCGTTCCGGTGTCAGTCAGCGACCCGCCGGTGGCGACCTCAGATGAGCCTGAGGCGCGAATTGCATAAGCGTTGAAACCCGCGTCCTTACCCACGCGACCGGTGACTTTGCGACCATACCCGAGAGCCACCACTACGGTGTAGTTTGCCAAGCCGGGCTGGATGTGGACCGGTCCTTTGACTTTCCGACCGCCAACCGTGAGTTCGAAGACGAAGGCGTTTTCTTTGCCGATGACGAAATGATTCTCTTCAACGCGCGCCACCGGAATTGCGGAACCGTGCGGCGCAATGCCCAGTTCTTTTCCGAGTTTTGGACTTACAAGGATGGCGTTGTCCCACGAAATTTTGGTAATAGGATCGGGACATTCCTGCAGCCAACCGTTGTTGTTAAAACGGCCGTCATCCATCTTGTGGTCCGTCACGAAACGAACTTCGAGATTCTTGGCCGAGAAGGCTTGAATCTTCGTCGGCTGGTCGCGGAACAAAACGCGAACGCCTTGCTGGTCGAAGGACACCGAGGATTGCTTAAAGGCTGAGCCAGCCAAGACGCCATCATGCAGGAACCGGCGCATCGCCTTTTCCACATCTCCACCGACGATTCCGGAGATGGTCTCACTGACGAGCGCATAGCCGTCGGTCTTGGCTTCACCAGCAATGCGGGCAAGCACTTCGATCTGCGTAATACCGCCAAAGAGCGGCAAAATCATCGGCTGAACGGGCACGATGGTGCCGTCAACAGTGCGCGCATCGCCCCAAGATTCGAGATAGTGCGCCGCCGCGAGATTGATGCCTGCCAGAGCCGAGGTTTCGTCGGCAGCGTAGCCGAGTCGGATCACTTCGGATACCGAGGTCTGCAACTTTGCCCAGTCGAGATTGACGGGCGCGTTGTAGGCGGGATTTCCGCCGAGAATGACGAGCGTCTTGACCGAGCCGCGCTTGATGGCGTCCGCCAGATCGGAGATGGATGCAGCGCCCGAGGGCTCAACGGCTACGAAATCAATCGTGCGGCCAATGTTTCCGAGCAACGCATTGATCGCGTAAGCAATCGCATGCACCTGCGGAGGGAGGTGCGCACCCGCGACCACCAGTGACTCACCTTTGTGATTCTTAAGATCGGCCGCGCACTCATCGACCCACTTCGGACTGACAAACGCGTCGAGACCTTCGGTCAACGGCTTCAGGATCTCGGTATCGAGGGTCTTGCCGCCAATAGCTGCAGCGAGTGCAAGCATATGGCTGGTCGCCAAACGCAGGCGGTGGTCGGCCATCGAACCTGTGAGCGAAAACGCGCTCTCCGCCACATAGAGGCGGTTCATCGGATCGGTCGGCTTGGTCACGCGGCGGCCCTTGGCAAACTCGCGGGCGTAGTAGAGACTGCCGGACTCGGCGTGGAAGAAATCAGCGTCGAGCGACAGGATGCGTTTCGCCCTTGCGAAACGATAGATCGGCTTTACGTCGGCCCCAAAAGATGCCCGGGCAGCGGCCAACGGTGGCTCATCATTGATCGGCTCGTATTCCGCCCAAACGGCCTTCGGGAACTTCCGGCGCAGCTTCTTAGCCAAGCGCGCGCGGGTCGGAGAGGAAGATTGGTCGGCCAAGAACGCCAAACCGGCACCTTGGGAAGCCGCGTGGGCCGCGCCCACACCGGCCAAGAGGTCATTGACCGCCGCCGCCGAGAGGACCGTTCCACCCTTGGTATGGGCGGTTGCACGATCCGGATCGTAGAGATCAAGAATGGATGCTTGGGCGAGCAACGAGCTGGCGCCGCCGTGGGGCGCGTAACTTGGATTGCCTTCGAGCTTCGTCGGACGACCTTGGTGAGTCTCGGCGAGCAACGGAATCGCAGAATTACGGATCGGCATGGCCGTCGCGTAATATTGCGGAAGGCCGGGGATCACACCTTCAACCGACTTACCGTAGGGAAGAATGAATTGTTCGGGGCGGCGGCAACCCGCGAGGCCGATGCCACCGAGGGCAAACGACGCCGCCATGATCTTCATGAAGTGACGACGATCTACGCCGTCCAACTCTGCGGCGCCTTGGGGAAACTCGCGTTTCAGCTGGTCGATGAAGCCGGGTGAAGCCGTGAGCTCATCAAGGCTACGCCAGTATTTTGGGCCGTTCAACTCGCGTTCCGACGGTGCGGGATGTTCAAATATGCGTTTCATCGATGGCAGCCGGAGCAGCTCTGAGGAGGTTTCACTTTCCAGTCGCGCACGAGGTCGCTCGCCTGTTTGAGGCCGGCGTCGCCCTGGTCGGCGAGGCGTTTCGAATCGAGGTTAAACACATCCTTCGGATCACGAACGGCGGCTTCAGGATTGCGATGGCAGTCCAAGCAGAAACTCATGCTGAGCGGCTGCATGTGCGTTACGGTGTCCATCTTGTTTACATTGCCGTGGCACTCCACACAGGAGATGCCGCGGTTCACGTGGATGGCATGGTTAAAGTAGGCGTAGTCCGGAGTCTTGTGAATCCATACCCACGGAACAGGCTTTCCGGTCGCAGCACTCTCCCGGACGGGAGCCAGCAGCGGACTCGTAGTCTTGATCTGATTGTGACAGTTCATGCACGTCTGCGAGGTCGGCACATTGGAATGGCCCGACTTGTCGACGTTCGAGTGGCAATAGCGGCAATCAAGACCGACTTCCTGCACGTGCTTTGCGTGGCTAAAGGGCACGGGCTGGAGAGGCGCGTAACCGACGCGCGTGTATTTCGGCGTCATGTAGTAGGTGACGCCGGCGGTCGCGACACAAACAACCACGCCCAGAAAAATGATGATCTGGAGCGGGAGCTTGTTCGCCGACTTCGGGAAAATTTTCGACATGACGGGTAATCTTCGGGTCGTGGCGCGGTTTAGACGGAACCGGCGCGACGAGCGACGGCGCGGACGTCGGGCCGCACTAGCACCGGGACCTCCGACACGGAGCGTGAATCCACCGGGGACATGTTCGACGCACGCAACTCAGGCGATGTCTTGGCCACAAGGTTCGGGGCTGCGCTCACTGCGGCGGCTGCTCCGAGAAGCTTGGCAAAGAATTGTTTTCGCGATGGGTCGTGGCTCACGGGACAGTTGAGTGGTTGGAAATTCGTTCGAAAGAAGGGTGCGGCGTTTCGCTTGTAAACCAAAATTTCGGGATGATTTTTTTTTGTTCCCAGAATTAGCAACACCGCGAGCGCACATCGCCCGTGCTAATGCCCTCCGGACGCAAATTCAGACGAACAAGCCGTCGCGCATCGGTCTCGTCACATCGCAACGCTGCGCGATTTCAGGGTTGTGGGTCACCAAAATGACCGCCTGCCCGTTCTCTTTCGCGAGTCGCGTGAGCAAATCGAACACGAGTGCGGAATTTTTCACGTCGAGGTTTCCCGTGGGCTCGTCGGCGAGGATGATCGACGGCTGATTCGCGAGCGCGCGGGCCACGGCGACACGTTGTTGCTCACCGCCCGAGAGCTGGGTGCCGAGACGGTGGGTCTTCGCCCCGAGGCCGACTGCATCGAGCAGCAAACGAGCCCGAGCCTCCATCGCCGGGACCGAGAGGCGGCCCAGTTTGCGCATCGGCATCATCACGTTTTCCAACGCCGTGAATTCGAGCATCAAAAAGTGAAACTGAAACACGAAGCCGATGTGCTCGCCGCGCGCCGCTGTGCGGGAAAGATCGTCGCTGTTCGACATACGATGACCGTTGATCTCGATTTCACCGCCGTCGGGTTGGTCGAGGAGACCCAGGAGGTAGAGCAATGTGGATTTGCCGCAACCAGACGGACCGACAATCGCGTAGACTTGGCCGCGCCGCGCCTCGAACGAGACGCCTTTGAGCACGTGCACTCTCCCCTCCCCTTGCCCGAGGTAGCGCTGCAGTCCGTTGCAACGGAGCGCAAACTCGCCGACAGGTGCAGCCGAAACAGTGGTGATGACCGGTTTGCTCATTGGGCCGTGCCGCGGACGATATCACCGGGTTCGAGTCGTGCGGCCCGCCGCGCCGGCACGAGACTCGCGATCATCACCATTACTACGGCCGTCGCGATCGCCTGAACGTAGTGCCACGGCGACCACGAAACGATAAACGTCGCCGTCTTGAAGAGTGTATTGATCGGCAATGGCACCATACTGACGCCGAACGTCACCGCCGCGCCGAAGAGCCCGCCGATGATCGCGCCGATCGCGAGCACGATACCGGCCTGCCAAAGAAAGATCTGCGTGATGTCCCGACGCTCGTAACCCATCGAGCGCAGGATCGCGATATCCTTGGTCTTCTCTAGGACGATCATCGCGAGCGTGTTGAACATCGCGAGGCTCGCGATGAGCGTGAATACGGTCACCGTGATCGCCGACGACACTTTCAGCGCCCGGAAAACCGAGAGCCATTCCTTCTCGCGCTCCTGCCAAGGGCGCACGCTGTGCCCGAGCACGTTTTCCATGTGGGCAGCTTCTTCACGCGCGCGCTTCGGCTCATAGAGACTGATTTGGACAAAAGTCGCGCCCGTGGGCTTGCGCAGCAACGAACGCGCCTCGCCCAGATCGAGGTAGATGCGGGTTTTGTCGATGTCCCGGACGCCCGTCTCGAAAATCGCCGCAACATGGTAACGGCGCGATTCGCCGCGGGCATTGACGACGATCGAGTCGTTCACCGTGAGTTGCAGGCGATCCGCCAAGACGCGCCCGACGAGCACGCCCGACGTGGACTCCAAGAATTTTCCGAGACCGCCCGGCGTGGTGATTTTCCGTTCGAGTTCCGAAACGAGGCGATGTTCGTCGAGTTTGATGCCGAAGATCTGCGCGTCCTCAGTCTTAAACGGACTCGTCACCTGCACATTTCCGCGGAGCACGGCGGAGACGCCCCGCACGTTCGCAAAATTGCGCACGGATTCCTTAATCAGCGCCGGCTCTTCCACGCCCTCGATGTATTTCACGCCTTCGCGCTGAAGGATCTGCGCATCCGAGCCGCCCGCCGCTTCCATACTTTGCAAAGTCGACTGCTTGCGATCTTCGATGCGGATCGCGCCATCGGTTCCGAGCAGTGTGCGGACAAAAAACTCCTCGAACCCACTCGTCGTCGCCTGGGTCACGATGAACAACCCCACCCCGAGCACCGTGCACGAGAGGCTCATGAGCATGGCCCGCTTTTTCGCCGTGAGAAAACGGAAGGCGATGCGGAGATTGGGCGACATCGGCAAGAGAGGGCGGCGGATTTCCGGTTCCAGGCTTACTTCGCGGCCGGCAGGCGGACGCGTTGACCGTCGCGAAACAGGTCAATGTTCTCGACGATCACGAGTTCGCCCTCGACGAGCCCCTTGGTAACTTCCGCGCGATTCAGATCCAGGTAACCGAGCTCGATCTGCCGGGCCTGCGCGCGCCCGTCTTTAACTACAAAAACAAAGTTGCTGTTGAACAACGCGCGTCGCGGCACGAGCAGCGCGTTTTCCCGGCGCCCGACCGTGATCGTGACTTGCCCGGTGCTGCCGTGAATGAGGCGCTCCGGCTTGATATCCACATCCACGTAGACCGTGTAACGCTGTGTCGTCTCGTCTGCGACGGAAAGGATCTTGGAAACCTTCGCGTTAAACGCCGGCTCCGACGGATAGCTCAGCAACCGCACCTTCGCATCCTGCCCGAGGCGGATCGCACCGAAATTTTCCTCGCTGATGCGCGCTGCGACGAGCCGCTTATTCGACACAAACGTCGCGACCGGCACGCCCGCGCCGATCAACGCACCTTCCCACACCATCACGTCCTTCACGATGCCGTCTTCCTGCGCGATGAGCGACATGCGGCCCAACTGGATTTTCTTTGCATCCATCAAAGCCGCGTAGTCCGCCTTGGCTTTCTCGTTCCGGAATTCCTCGATCTTCATCTTGCTGTCGATTGCGTCCAGCGCCCGCCGCAAGCTCTTCACGTTTTCTGCGGAAACATCGCCCTGCCGTTGCAGGCGTTCCGCATTTTCCAACTGTTCCACCGCGACCTTGCGCTCGATATTGGCCGCGAGCAGCAGTTTCCGCTCTTCCTGGGCCGACTCGAAATTCCGCTTCGTCTCGTCCATTTCCCGTTTCAGATCCGCGCTGTCGAGCTTCAGCAGCACATCGCCTTTCTTGAAACGCGCATCGGGCGTCAGCGCCTCGCAGGTTTCCACGCGTCCACTCAATTCGCACTTCAGCGGACGCACCCCACCCTGATCCGCCGAGACCTCGATACTGCCTGGCACGGCGCTCACCGCCGCCCCGCGCGTCACGGGCGCCACCACGGCGACTTCGTTAAAACTCCGAAAGCCCACAAAGACCGCCGCAGCCACCACGGCGGCTGCGAGCACGAGTTTGAGGACGAGGCTGATGTTACCGTTTTTCGCTGTCATGGCGGGCGGGGAGTTGGGTGAGCACGGGGTCGGCACCGACGAGCGAGGCAAACTCGCTCCAGCGCGCGAGGAAGGTCGCGCGGGCATTGGCGTTTTGAAATTCCATCACCTTCAGGCCGGAGGTCGTCTGGTCGACGGCGGTCTGCGGCACATTGCCGAGTTTAAATTCGTCGCCCACTTTCTTCAGCTCGGCAGACGCCAAGCCGAGACGCAGCGCGCTCATTTCCATCGCCTGCACGTCGAGCTCGAGCTGTTGCAAGAGGCCTTGCGCCGCATCGACCGCCGCCTCGGAGGCCGTCTTCAATTCGAGCTCAGCGCCGCGCTTCGTCACCAGCGCCGCCCGCTTCGCCGCGCGACTCGCAAATCCGTCGAAAATATTCCACTGCGCACCGACCGCGATCGTCTGCCGGGCGACTCCCTGCTGCGAAACAGTCGTCGCCGACGCGTTCGTCGTGTTTTCCAAACTGTAGCCGGCGCTCGCGCCGAACTTCGGCAACAGCCGCACGCGCGCGATGCGATAATCGAGATCGGCTTCGCGCACCTTCAGTTCGCTCACCTGCGCCTGATAGGTCTGCCGACCTTCGTCGCGCACCACGGCCGCCATCATCGCCGAAGCCGTCGCGGCATTAAAAATCGGAGCCGGAATTTCATCCGGAATCGCTTCCTCCGAGAGATCGCCGATGCCCGCGAGCCGCGCAAACGAGCGCCGCAGCGACGTCAACTCAACTTCCGCCCGCCGCACGCGCAGCGTTTCATCGCTCATGTTCAGTTCGCGCCCAGCGATGTCCGCCGGCGAAAACAGCCCGCTGGCGAGTTTCTCTTTCGCCAATTTCAGCTCGGCGACGTTCAGCTCCCGCGCAAATCGCATCTGCCGCAGCAGTGATTTTTTTACGATGAGCTCCAGGTAGGAACGCCGCAGCGTCACCGCCAGCGTCCGCGACGCCTCGGCGTAACTCTTCTGCGCGATCAACACGCCGATGCGCGCCTTGTCGCCCTCGTTTTTCAGCGCGCCCCAGTGGTAAATCGACTGGTTGAGACCGAAATTATAGAACACCCCGTTGTCGCGAGTCTTCGTGCTGTTATTGCTCGAAATCGCTGTCTCGTTGCTCGCAAATGTGAGGTTGCCCCCAAGGCTCGGCAGCCGCAGCGCATTCGTGCCCATCACCCGCAATGCGCTCTGCTCCAGCTCGAGTTGTTTCGCGATCATCTGCGGCGATTGCCGCAGGGCCGTCGCAAGGATCGGCTTCAGCGTGGGCAGGTAATCTTCGGGAAACGTGCCGCTCGTTTCAGGACGTTGGCCATAGCTCGCCGCGATCGCGCAAAACCACACCAACAACGGCAGCGTGCGCGCCTTTCGACGCTGTGACTTGATTACCGACGACAACATGAATTCGTGCAAAAATTGAAGGGTCAGAGCGCGCCAATTCGAAAGCGATTGCAACCCATAAGTCTTGAGCCCCACACCGTGACCGCACCAACGTTGCGCTGTTCCCGCGCACGCGCGCCGCCACGACGAAATGCACACCGAACTTTCCGCCCTTGCCCACGAGCACCTCGATCGTGTCCGCGCGTTTTACGATGCCGCGCCCGCGACTCCGCAGTCCGGCGCCCGCGCCTACCGCGCCCTCCTCGCGCACTACTACAATCTCCTGATTCCCGCCGATGCCTCCGTGCTCGAGATCGGCTGCGGCTCCGGCGAACTCCTCGCACACCTCCGCGCCGCGCGCAAAACCGGCCTCGACCTCTCGGCGACGCAGATCGCCGTCGCGCGACTCCGCCTGCCCCACGCCGAATTTTTTGTGCAGGCCGGCGAACTCATCGACCTCGGCGACCGCCGCTTCGATGTCATCATCATTTCCGATACGCTGAACCTCGCCGCCGATGTCCAGCACCTCCTTGAGCGCCTCCACCTCGTGTCACACCCCGGCACGCGCCTCCTCATCAATTTCCAGAATTCCCTCTGGCGCCCCCTGCTCTCGCTCGCCCGCGTCCTCGGCCTCAAGGCCGAACAGCCCCAGAACAGCTGGCTCGCCTCGTCCGACGTCCTCAATCTCCTCCAGCTTGCCGGCTGGAGCTCCGTTTGCCGCCAAGGCCGCATCCTCGTCCCGTTTTCCGCGCTCGGCCTCGGCTCGTTGGTCAACCGCTGGCTCGCGCCATTGCTCCAGTGGTTCTGCCTCACCGTGTTCATCGTCGCCCGTCCCGAACGCCAGACTGCCCCCCGCGCGCTCACCGTCTCGGTCGTCATCCCCGCCCGCAACGAAGCCGGCAACATCGCCGCCGCCGTCGCGCGCACCGCCGAGATGGGCGCCGGCACCGAACTCATCTTCGTCGAGGGCCATTCGCGCGACGACACGTGGGCGCAGATCCAAAAAGTCGCCGCCGCCAACCCGTCGCGAAAAATCAAAATCCTCCAACAGACCGGCAAAGGCAAAGGCGACGCCGTCCGCGCCGGTTTCGCGGTCGCGACGGGCGACATCCTGATGATCCTCGACGCCGACCTCACGATGCCGCCCGAGGATCTGCCGAAATTCTACGACGTGCTCGCCAGCGGCCGCGCCGAATTCGCCAACGGCGTCCGCCTCGTCTACCCGATGGACGAAAAGGCCATGCAGTTCCTCAATCTCTGCGCCAACAAAGCCTTTGGCCTCATCTTCACCTGGCTGCTCGGCCAACCCGTGAAAGACACCCTTTGCGGCACCAAAGTCCTCAGCCGCGCCCACTACGATAGCGTCGCCGCCAACCGCGCCTATTTCGGCGACTTCGACCCCTTCGGCGATTTCGACCTCCTCTTTGGCGCCGCCAAGCTGAATCTCAAAATCGCCGACGTCCCGATCCGCTACCGCGAGCGCACCTACGGCACGACCAACATCCAACGCTGGAAACACGGCTGGCTCCTCTTGCGCATGGTGATGTTCGCCGCCCGGAAGCTGAAATTCGTCTGAGCCCCGCGCCGTGATGAAAATCCCCATCCTCGACCTCAAGCCCGCCTACGACGAACTGCGCCCCGAACTCGACGCTGCCTACCACCGCGTCATGGACTCCGGCTGGCTCCTCCTCGGCAAGGAACTCGAGGCCTTCGAAGCCGAATACGCCTCCAGCATCGGCGTCGCGCACTGCATCGGCGTCGCCAACGGCCTCGAAGCCCTGCAGCTCGTGCTCATGGCCCTCGGTGTCGGGCCCGGCGACGAAGTCATCGTCCCCTCGCACGGCTACATCGCCACTTTTCTCGCCGTCACTCACGTCGGTGCCCGCCCCGTCCCCTGCGAACCCGATCCCCTCACCTATAATCTCGACCCATCCCGCCTCGCCGCACTCATCACGCCGCGCACGAAGGTCATTCTCCCAATCCACCTCTACGGCCAGACCGCCGATCTCACCGCGATCAACGCCGTCGCCGCCCAGCACAACCTCTTCGTCCTCGAAGACGCCGCGCAATCCCACGGCGCCCGGAGCAACGGCCAACAAGCCGGCGCCCTCGGCCACGCCGCTGGCGTGAGTTTTTACCCGAGCAAAAATCTCGGCGCCCTCGCCGACGCCGGTGCCGTCACGACCAACGATCCCGCGCTCGCCGACCACCTCCGCCACCTCCGCAACTACGGCTCCAAGGTCCGCTATCACAACGAAGTCCTCGGCCTGAACTCCCGCCTGAGTGAACTCCAGGCCGCGTTCCTCCGCGCCAAACTCCCGCACCTCGCCGCGTGGAACGCCCGCCGCGTCGCCCTCGCCGCGCGCTACCTCGTGCAACTCTCCCCGCTCGCCGCCGCCGGCCACCTCACGCTCCCGCACGTGCCCGCGTGGGCCGACCCCGTGTGGCACCTCTTCGTGATTCGCACCGCGCGCCGCGCC
>CALRZR010000203.1:0-14757 GCA_943372705.1 Opitutus sp. GAS368
CTTGGTATCAATTTTCTCGACGTCTCGCCCTACTATGGCGCGACAACAGCGGAGACCGTGCTCGGCCATGCGCTCAAAGAAATCGCACGTGACCGCTACATTCTCGCAACCAAGGTCGGGCAGTACAATGACGGCGAATTCGATTTCTCCGCCGCCCGCATTACGCGCTCGCTCGACGAGAGCTGCGCACGCCTCGGCGTCGACTACATCGATCTACTCCAATGCCACGATATTGAATTCGCCGATCTTAGTCAGATTGCAGAGGAGACGTTGCCGGCTCTCATGAAACTGCGGACTGCTGGACGCATTGGTCATATCGGCATCACCGGGCTCCCGCTGAAGGTTTTCCCCACAGTGATCGACCGAGTGCCACCGGGTGTCGTGGAGACCGTACTGTCATTCTGTCGTTATGAACTCAACGACACCGCCCTCGAAGGCCTCGTCCCATATTTGCTAGGAAAAAATATCGGCATCATCAACGCCTCGCCCACCGGGATGGGACTGCTCACCGAGCGTGGCGTGCCCGGCTGGCATCCCGCGCCCGCTGCCATGGTCGCCGGCGCCCGTCGTGCCGTGGACTACTGCAAGTCCGTCGGCGCCGATATCGTCAAGCTCGCGATCCAGTTTTGCATAGCTCATCCGGGCATCGCCACCACGCTGGTCGGCACGGCCAATCCGAAGAATATTCGCGACAATGTCCGCTTTTCGGAGGAACCCATCGATTTTGAGCTGATGTCGAGGGTGCTTGATGTGCTGAAGCCGATTCACAACCACAATTTCACTCGTGGGCGCCCGGAAAACCGAGACGCAATCGTCGGCTGATTCTCGCGACAATAGTGATGAACAAGGATCGCATGAGCTACAGGTTCGAAAAGGGCCTGCCTTCTACGTGACGAGAACCGCAATTTTCGGGCACGCCAGCGCGGGGCCGCTACGCAGTTGGAAGGGAAGCATCTGGTAGGGAGGGCCCCTACGTCAACAGGTGCATGTGCCAATGGACAGTCAACCGCCGTCCTGAATTTGGATGAACAACTGAAGAATTTCCTTTTGATACAGGGAGTTCAACTCACCGAAAGCGCGAGGTAGTTGGTTCCCGTTTGAATGTGGATTCTACCGCTACCTGCTCCTATGGAGAAAAGTCCCCGGACCACCGCGTCCTGCAGATGACGCTCGATTGTCTGCCGAAGGGGGCGCGCACCGAGGTGAGGATGAAACCCCTCCCGCATCAGAAACTCCAGCGCCTCCCGTGAAACCTGCAGGTCAAAGCCGACGGACTTCAGCCGGGCGACCTCAGCCGCCAGATGGAGTTCGGCGATTTCGCGCTGCACCTCTGGAGTGAGGCGGCCGAACACCAGCTTCTCCGGAATCCTCGCCAACAGCTCCGGTCGCAGTGACTCCGCCACCCGTCGCGAAACCGCCTGCTCAACGCTCGCCATGCTCGATCGCGCCATCCGCATGGCTTCGGCTGCACCAAGGTTCGACGTGAACGCCACGTAATCCCGGCAAAGGGAAACAACCTCGCCCGTCGCGAGGGTCACGTGCCCGGGTTCGAGCACCTGGATAAAGAGATCGAAGACCTTCGGATGCGCCTTCTCCAATTCATCGAAGAGCCATACCCGAGGGGATTCTCCGACGGCAGCCCGGCCAATCGCACCGCCATCGGTGGAATCGGCGCCGAGCAACCGCTCCACAGCGTCGCCCCGCTGAAACTCTGATAAATCGAATCTGCGCACGTGCCCCTCGCCAAAGAGATAGCGTGCCGCCAGCAACACGAGTTCGGTTTTGCCCGTGCCCGTCGGTCCCACCGCGAGAAATGCACCGCGGGGACGATCACCGCGGACCAATCCTAGCTCGCCCCGGGTGAAAACCGCGGCCGCTCGTGCGAGGACGTGGTCCTGTCCGCGCAGATGCGCCCGCAAATGAGCTTCGAGTCCGCTGAGGTGGGTGAGTTGCTCAGCGCTTGGCATTCTTTTTCGGCTTCGTGGAAGGCGTGCGCGGCCGGCGCGGAAAATCCCGAAGGAATTTCTTCACCGCGGGGGCCCATACGTCCGGTTTGGGCGCTGAACGCAGAATCGCCCGAACCACATAGGCGCGATTCGCGAAAATCTCTTTCGCGGCAAGTTCTGTCACTACCCGGTCCAACTTTTCAATCAGCCGGTGGGGCAGATCCACCGTGGGAATGCCCGCAAGGTTGTCGGTTTCACGCGGGCCCGCCTTCGCCGTGTAGTCGCGGTGCAGGAGCACCGTCGCCGCAAACATCTCCGTTTCGGAGGTAAGTTCGATCAGCGCCCGCAGCACCGTGCCGCGGCGAACCGCTGCTCCCAGGCGACGCAGTTCGACCGTCTGATGATTCAGGGCGGACATGTCCGCAGGGTAGAAGGAAAAGCTGACCTTGATGGGCGGCGAGGCATCCGAACTCATGCCGCAACCCATAAACCCATAGGAAAAGGTTGACAAGGGGATAATATTCCTATGGGTTTATGGGCAGATGAACGCCCTTTCCCTTTCCACCTCGCCCACTGCACTGCCCGTGCCGGCGGTGTTCGCCCAGATCCAGCAGCTCAAGGACGGCTTCGGCCTCGCCCTGGCCGTTCTGTTCATGTTCGGGTTCTTCTGGGGCGTCATCAAAATCTGGTCCGGGGCCAACGCCATCAGCAAGGGCGACCCCGACGGTAAGGCGGGAATCGTCGCCGGCATCATCATCGCGGCGGCGGCAACCATCATGGCCGCCCTGTTCACGATCTTCGGCCTCCAGGACGCCGTCATCACGCCCCGGTTCTAACCATGACGGAACTGCGGCACATCGAGACAAATGCGGCTGATGACTCGGCCGGACGGGCCTTCGGACTGGAGGGCAATCTGTATCTCCCGGTTCTGCTGTCGGTTCTTGGTTCTCTGGCCCTGTTCGCGGTGCTTGGACTGGTGGCCCGGGTCAATTTCGTGGTGGCGGGACTGATCGCTGCGGTGCCTCTGGCGGTGATCCTGGGCTGGGTATTCCTGCTGAAGCAGGGACGGCCGGCCGGCTACGACCGCGACCTCCTAGAACACTGGCTGGGCGGTGGAAATTTCACCCGAGTGGCGGCGGAACAGGGGAGGCTGGTCGAATGAAACCGCATGCTCAGGCTCCCAACGGCGTCTTCTGCGACGGAATGATTCTCTATGGGTTTCCGGAGCGCGGCGCGATAGCCGCAAAGGGCTTCTGGATGGAGCCGCCGGACCTCCGGGGGGCCAGTTTTGCGCGTCTCAACGCTTTCCAGGATCAGATTCGGGCGCTGCTGGCATTGGCGACACCGGGCCGCCGCCTCCAATTCCAATGGTCGTGTGACGCCGACTACCGCACCGAACTCAAGGCCTACCATGAGGCGACCCAGTCGGTCACCCATCCGGTGGTGCGCCGGGTCCGCAATGAGCGCTTTACGCGTTACTGGGATCGGATGCAGGCGCGGACGCTGCGGCGGGAACGTCTCGCGCTGTTCCTGTCCGTGGAGATTTCCCGGTATTCGGGGAATCTCAGCACAACGGGTGGCCTGCGCGCGCACTACGCGGCGCTCCTTGGCGAAGTCTCCGCCCAGTTCGATGAATTCGCGCAGACCTTGCGGACGATCTTTCACGGCGAGGCCGCCGTGCGCCCGATGGATGACGAGGCCCATTGCTCCTATGTCCGCCAGTTCCTCAATCCATCCCAGGCGGGTGGTTCAGAGATGGTGGCGGCCCGCTTCGATCCGGCGCTCACCCTGCAGGAGCAGTGCTGGCTGAGTGAGGGAGTCGGACAGGCCGACGGCGGATTCTATCTCGACGGTCACTACCATTCGATCCTGACGCTGGATCGTTGGCCCCAGCGGACCCACCCGGGAATCGTCACTCACGTGACCGGTCTGCCGTTCCTCGATTACCGCATCACGGTCAACATCACCCCCGCGGCGACCCGGGGAGAAATTCATCGGGAGGAAAAAGCCATCGAGCGGCTCGCTGGTGAATACGCCGATCAGCGGCGGCACTCGCTGATGGTCGCTCTCCGCAAGAAGGAGCGAAAAATCGAAAGCCTCGCCGGCGGGTTCGTCCGGCCCTTCGAAGTCTGTTATCTGATTCGGCTCTGGGCCAAAACCCATGAGAGCCTGCGGGAGAAGGTCGCCGTCATGCAGGCCGCCATCCACGCGATGGATGGGGCACAGTATTTCGAGTGCGCCGTGCCGACCACGGCGAAGAAGCTGTTTTTCGCCAGCTGGCCCGGCTGGACGCACTCATCCTACCGCCACCGCCATCGCTACGCGGAGGACAACTACCTCGCCGACCTGCTCCCCTTCTCTGCCACGTTCACCGGAGCCCTTGATCGGGCCGAAGCCATCTACGACGGAAGCCACCACAATCTGGTGGGAGTAAGCACCGAGGTCCGCGGCTCGCCCCAGCACGCGGTCCTTCTGGGGATGACGGGCGCGGGCAAGTCCGCCGCGATGCACGACCTCCTGCTGCAGACCGCGGCCTTCTTCGACTACACCGTAATCATCGAGGAGGGATTATCCTATCGTCCCTTCACCGAAGCGCTCGGGGAGACTCCGATTATCGTCCATCCCGACGCGGCTCTCACCATCAACTATCTCGACACGCAGGGGCTGCCGCTCACGCAGCTGCACCTCGCGAGCGCCGTGGCGCTGCTGACCCGCATGGTGGGTGCACCGGAGAATGAGGAACAGCTGGCGCTGCGTTCGGCCCAGCTCACCCAGTATCTCCACCAGCTCTACCGCGACGCCTATGTCGATTGGTCGCGACGCCATCCGGAGCGGGCGGCCGATGCGGCACGGCTTGCGTGCGCGGTGCACCGCTGGCGACTCCGGATGCCCGTCGGCACGACGCCCATCGACGCCTTTGCGGAAGTGCGCGACCGGCTCGACGCCAACGACGCTGAAATACTCTCCTTCATCGCCGAAATCGGGGAGGCGAACCTCACAGCCTTTGCCCATGACCCGACGACCGAGCGACTGGTGATTCAGACGGCGTGCGCCCTGTTTTCGCCGGAGGATCATCCGACCCATGGCGCCCTGGTCGACCTGCTGGCCTATGCCCGTCTGCCGGAGCATCCGAAGGAGGAGATCGATCGGCTGGCCACGCTGCTACGCGCCTGGAGCGCCGACGGCACCTACGGCCAGCTGTTTGATGGCGTCACCAACGTTTCGCTGAACCGGCCGGTCGCCCACTTTGAACTCGGGTTCGTCCCGGAGCAGGCCGTGGAACTCAAGGCCGCTACCGGCCTCCTCATTTCCGGATTCGCGCGGCAGCACATTCTCGCACTTCCGCGCTCGCGGCGGAAACGAATCATCTTCGAGGAGGTGGCCCGCTTCCTGGACGTGCCCGGCGGCGAGAAGATCGTCGCCGAAAGCTACGCGCAGCTCCGGAAGTTCAACTGCTGGGCCGTGAGTATCGTGCAGCAGTATGCCCGGTTCAAATCATCGCGAGTCCGGCCCGCGGTGATCGGCAACGCCAAGCAGTTTTTTCTGATGCGCCAGTCGGATCGCGGTGATTTGGCGGATCTCGCCGCCGATCTCGCACTGCCGGAAAGCGCCCTCGACGTAATCCAGCGCTACCCGCTGCCGGAACAGCTGCCCGATTCGGGACGGTTTTCCGCCCTCTGCTACTTCGCGCCGACCACGCAGCCGCCGCAGTGCGGCACGCTCCGGCACATCGAACCCGCCAAGATTGCGATCACACCCAACCATGCGAACACGCCTATCACTGTTTAGTTTCGTCGGACTTCTGTTTACCGCCGGTTGCGCCTCGACCCGGAAGGATCCCGTCGCCGAAGCGGCGGAACGCGCAGATGCCGCCGCGGCGCAAGCCCGCTTCGCTGCCCTGCAGGCATCCCAGCGGGCGGCGGTGCCAACCAGCGACTTTGAACTTCTGCCTCTCGCCCGGCCGGAGCGCACCGAGGAAGGCATCATCCGCACTCCGTCCACGGATTACGTCCGCATCCCACGCCTCCCATGAAGAAACTGCTCATCTTCCTTTTCCTGGTCCCGGGATTGTTCGCGCAGCTGATCGTGAATGACCCCGTCAATACGGCGGTAAATTCCGGGATCCAGTCGGCTCAGGTCGCCAACCACGTCGAAATTCTCCGGCAGTGGGCGACGCAGCTGGAGAACCTCAACCGGCAGATTCGGCAGCTGGAGGACCAGCTGGCCGAGCAGCGCCGCATTCGCGAAGTTTTGGGCAATCCCTCGGTCGCCGGTTCCCAGCTGGCGATGGATCGGCTTGCACCGGACGAATTGGCGCGAACGTATGGCGACACTCTGCGGGCGGTGCGTCGGCTCGCCGATGCCGGCGCATCGCTGCGCCGGACGGCGGAGGGAATCTACGGCGAACTCGAAAATCGGACGACGCTGAAGCGGGAATTTCCGCGGCAGACGACCGCATACCGACGTTATGCGGCCGTCGAGCAGCAGGCCGACAGCGCCACTCGTGTCGCCGACGAGACCAACGCAAGGCAGGCCGCACTGCAGGACGATCTCGCGGCCACGCTGGCGGCGGTGAAAACCGCCACGACGCAGGCCGAGGTCGACAAACTCAACGTCAAGGTCGCGGCCCTGAATGGACAGTTGATGACGATTGCGGCCCAGCGTCGTGACGAGACGGACAAGCTGCAGTCGCAGCAGATTCAGAATGAGAATCAGGCCGCCAAGGAGCGGCAGGATCTCCTGGAGAAACAGGTGGCCGAAGAGCGGCAGTCGCTCGACGTCGTGAATGCGTGGCAGCGATCGGTGCGGCTCACGCCCGGCACCTACACCCGGCCATGAAGAAGATGACCATCGTTGTCCTCATCGTCGCCGCGGTGCTCCTCACCGGCACCCTCATCCTCTGCCGCGAACTGCGGCGGGCTCCGCTGCTGCCGAACCAGGAACGTCCGGAACAGCCGGTGAACGCGTGGCAGGCGGGAATCAAACCCGACCGACGCACCGACTATGGATCGGGAGCGGACCGGGCTCGACTGCTGGAGAAGCTGCGCCAGGAGGAACGGCGCCAGAAACCCGAGGAGGGCCGCAACTGATGGAGAACTTCGCTCCAGGTTTGCGTGATGCGATCCTCGGTCTGACCGATGCTCTGCGCTTCATCGTCTTCTTTGTGGCCGTCGTGGGACTGATGCTGCAGGTGCAGCGCGCACGGGCCGACATGGAAAGCCTCGTTCGTCCGGTCGTCCGCTGCGTGCTGGTGGTGGGCATCATCGCGACGCTGCCGCACTGGTTCGGCTTCACCGAGAAAATCTTTCTGAACGTCGCGGATGTCGTGAATGAGCGCTACACCGAGCACCCGATGCAGGCGGCGACGCTCCTGCGGGACAGCGTCGCGGAAAATCCCGGGGAGTTCAGTCTGCGACGCGTCGGTGAATCGTTGTATCGGGCCACGCTGTGGGCGGCGGCGAAGCTCGTCGTCCTGGTCGCGAGTCTCCTGCAACTGCCGTTCCTCCTCCTGCAGTATCTGCTGAAGCTGCTCTGCTACCTGTTTCTGCCGATCGCGCTGGGCCTCATGCTGGTGCCGTCGCTCACCTCGCTCGGGGTGCGCTACGTGCAGCAGACCCTCGCCGTGCTCGCATGGCCCGTGGGTTTTGCAGTCACCGAGCTGGTCGCCTACCATCTGCTCACCGCCTATCAGCAGAATCTCGCGACCGCCTACGGCATCGCGCCCGGTGAAATCGACGCCGCCTCGTTTGCGAGCCTGCTCGGGGGATTGCTGGCGGCGCTCTGGCTGATTCTCGGCACGCTGGGCACGCCCTTCCTCATGCAGGCGCTGATCTGCTCCGGCACGCCACTTTCGGGCGGCGGTGCCTCAGGCCTGCAGCAACTCTACACGGTCCAGCATCTCGCCTGGATGATCAAGTCACTGAAGACCGGCGGAGCCGCCGCCCTGCCGGCGATGGCGGCCAAGGGTGCACCCGCGGCGACACCGCCTCCCGGCGGACCGCCGCCGCCTCCTCCGGCGGTTCCCGCCGCGCCACCGCCCCCACCACCGCCTGCCGATCCCACCGGGGATGCGCGTGCCGGTGCCGCCCTCGCCGCGACGCAACTCCCGGCGCCACACACCACAATTTGAACACCTCGCCATGAATGCTCCTTCGCTTCGCGAGACGGTCACGCCGCCCGGCCGTCTCGACACCACAACTCCGCGGCGGCCGTGGAATCCGCTCGAGCTTTTCGTCAACCCCGCGGTCGCGGCGCGACTCTGGTTTATTGTCGCCGTCGGCGCGGTCGCGCTCTGCGCCCTGCAGCCGTATCTCCTCATCCGGGCGTATCGCACCCGCGAGCGCGTGGTCGTTCTCGACGGCAGCGGATCGTTTCACATGAGCCCCCTGCTGGGTTTCGAGGAGGCTTCCAAGCTCCACGAGCAGCATGCGCTCCTCGCGTGTCTCGCGCTCCTGCAGCGCAACCCCGCGGGATTCGATCAGCCCGAACTGCTGGAAAAACTGTTTCTGCCCGAGGCGCTCCAGCAGGCGCGGAGCGACTGGGCGAAAAGCAGCGAGGAGTTTTCGCGGAAGAACCTCCATCAAAAGGCGGAGGTTCTGAAACTCACCGTCCTCGAAACCCGCGAGCAGGTCGTGCTCGTGCAGGCCGAGGGCCAGCTGCTGCGCACCGGCACACTGGCGCAGCAGACCTTCACCGAAGCACCCGCCTTCACCGCGCGATTCACCTTCGCGCGCAATCCCAACCTCGCGGCCAACGGCCGCTTCCCTCTCGCCGTATGGAGCTACGAACTATCCTTCTGATTTTGGCCGGCGTCGCGGGCGTCACCTCGCTCGGCGCCGGTCCGGTCAAACGCTATCCGCTCGACGACCGCCCGGTTTACACCGTGTCCGTCGGACCGTCGGCCCCCACCACCGTAATCTTTCCCGGACCGGTGACGGCACTCGACGGTGCCGGCGTCGCGGCGAAGCCGGCGGAAGAACCGCCCATTTTGATTTCGCATCAGGACGGCGCCCGGTTCTTTTCCGTGCGGGCGCTTCGCCCCGGTGCGGCCGGCGCCGTCAATGTCGTCTTCCGCGACCGTGTCTTTGCCTTCGCGTTTACGTCGAATGGCGAGCCCGACCGCACAGTTACGTTCTACGATTCGGCGGGAGACCCGCTGCGGAAGTTTCCGCGGCCGGGCCCGGAACGACTGCTGGCACTCATCGATCAGGCGAAAAACTATGCGGCTATCGCGGAGCAATACCCGGCGCTCGTGCAGAGAATTGAGCGCACGACGCCGGGCACCGAAACCGTTTCGGGCTCCGTGGCGGCGGTCATCGAGGAGGCGTTTCGCTTCGACGAGGAGGACGCTTTGGTTTTTCGCGTGCGGCTGGAAAACCGCGGAACGGAGCTGCGGCGCTATTCGCCGGCCCATCTCGGTGTCCGGGTGGCCGACGTCACTTTTCCGGTCGCGCTGACGGATGCGCCGGGCGCGGTTCCCGCGGGTCGATCCACGCTGATCACCCTCGTCATCGTGGGCGGCCCCGAGGGCGGGCGCGGTCATCTTTCCCTCAAGAACGGCTTTTCAATCGTGGTGCCGCCGGTGGAATGAAACTGAACTCACAGTTCTTCCAGACGCCCACCGGGCAGCTGGTCGTGGTCGGTGTGCTGGCCGCGGTCGCGGTCGGCGCTGTCGCGTGGCAGCGCTCGCACCGAAAGCCCGTCGCGATGCCGGCGGCCAAAGTCTCCGCACCTGTGCCGCTACCGAAGGTATTTCAGCGGATCGGTGCGAAGTTCGAGCCGACCCAAAAGAATTCTCCGCCCCCTTCGGGAGTGACGGCACCGGTGGCGCCGGAAAAGCCGGCTCAGCCGCCCGTCCTGCCTTTGACCCTGTTCTCGGCGATTGCAGCCAAGTCCGGCGATGAGTCCGCGTCGCGCGCACCGTATGGCAGGATGATTCCGTGCGAGACGGTGGTCACCCTGGAATCCAACCGACTCGCGACTCCGGTCATCGGCCTCGTCACGGAAGACGTCTGGGAGAACGGACAACTCATCGTTCCGGCCGGCGCCGAGGTTCATGGACGTGCCTCCTTGGATCGGAGCCGCGAGCGTCTGGCGGCCGAGGGATCGTGGACCATTGTCTGGCGCACGGTCGCGCAGCAGCCCGCCCATCAATTGCGCGTCGAAGGACTGGCGCTCGACCGCAAGCGCGACCGCTCCGCAGCGGCTCTGGGGGAGCATGACGGCACCGCGGGATTCCGCGGCCAGGTGCTTCGCACTGACGACCTGCGGGAACTGAAGCTGTTTGCGGCGACGTTTCTATCCACCGCCACCATGGCGCTGCAGGACACGCGATCTGCCGCCGGACTTCTGGGGGAGACCAGCATCCCGGCCTCGACTGCCCGCAATGCGTCCCTCGCCGGCACCAGCGCGATTCTGCGCGAATACGCCCAGCAGCTGCGTGATGCGATCGCGCGGGACGGATTCTACCTCCGGGTCCCCGCCGGCAAGGCCTTCTACCTCTACGTCACCCAATCCTTCGGCGTGAGCCGTGTTCCGCCGGCCGCACCGACCAACGTTTCACCGCCTCCCGCGCCATGAGAATTCTCCTTCCACTGCTTGTTGTCTTGTTCGCCGGTTGTCAGACGAGGCCCGTTCCGGTCCGCCCTGAGCCGTTACCCGTCGCAGACCCGGTCACGACGGGGCATTCGCGGCTCACCGCCGAGATCGGCCACTACACCCTGGGTGCGTATGTCGACGCCGACAACGACCTCATCCGCCACGAGTCTCACGCCATCCAGCGGGTGGAACGCGAGCCTCGCTGGGATCTGCGTCCCGCGCCTCTGCCGTTGCGCGAAACCCCGGACCACGAAATTCCCGCTGCTCCTGTTCCCGTCGAAACTCCCGTGGTGGTCGCGGAGCCGCCCGCGAGCGTTACCGAACCCGCACAGCCGTTCGTCCTGCCACCGACGATTCCGCCGGCACCGCAGCCTGTTGCCATCGTCACCGTGGTCGCGCCCCCGCCGGCACCGCCTCCGATGCCAGCGCCATCGCCGGCCACCGCCGTAACGATTCCGGTCGCTGCCGCATCGGAGCCCGCGTTAACAACCAATGCCGAGGGCGTGCTCGATCTGACGGCGGTCACCGACGGCAACGAACCCAGTCCATTCACCGTGCGGAGCGTGGGGACTGAGGCCACGCGGGAACTTTCGCTGCAGTTGGCGGGAGTGATCGGTGGAGCGTTCCCTTGTGCACTCGTGAACGGCCGCCCCATCCAGGCCGGCGATACGGTCGAATCGCTGTTCGTCGTGCGGGTCGAGCCGGACGCAGTGCTGCTGCGACACGAGGAGCAGCTCATCCGCCTGCCCGTTTCGGCGAAACCCGCACGTGTGCGCATCGCCCTTTGATATGACCGTCTTCGCCGCCACCTTCATTGACCGGCAGGGACGCCGCCGGTCCGGCACGTTCGAGGCCCGCGATGAATCGCAGCTGAGACAAACGCTGCGCGCGGACTCACTGTGGCCCATCCGGATCCTTCCGGCAAAACCCGATCGCCGGCACGCCAGGTTGACGATCCCCACGCGGGACTTCGTGCCGCTGCTCCACCAACTGGAACTGCAGCTGCGGGCTGGCGTTACCGCCGATGAAGCCCTTCGGCAGCTGGCGGAGGATGCACCGGCCGGTCCGATGCAGACCATTCTGCAGCATATCCACCGCGAGGTCTCGCAGGGGATGCCGATTCATCAGGCGTGCAGGTATTTTGAACGGCTCTTTCCCCCGCATCTCGCGGCCGTGATTGCCGCGGGAGAGGCGTCCGCCCAATTGCCGGAAGCCCTGCGGGGACTGGCCGCCCATCTCACGAGCATTGATGATCTCCGGCGCACGGCCCGGCGGGCGATGATCTACCCGGCCGTCGTGCTGACCGCGACCACGGGACTCATTGGGTTCCTCCTCGCCGGGGTCGTGCCGCGCTTCGCGGAGATTTTCACTTCGCTGCATCTGACGCTGCCGGCTCTGACTGTCGGCCTCATACGAACCAGCGAGTGGCTGCGGGCTCACTTCGTGACGCTCGCCGTGGTGTTGCTCTCCTTCGTCTTCCTGCTCGGGCTGGGCAAACGCGCGCAGCGGGTGCAGCGACTGCGGGATGTGGTTCTGCTGCGGATTCCCGTTCTGGGCGAAACCGTCCGCCATTTGGCGACCGCCCGTTTCGCAGCCCACTGCCGTTTGCTGCACGAGGCGGGCATTCCGCTGCTGGATGCCCTGGCCACCGGAGCGGACTTGACCGGGCATTCCGTCCTTGCCCGACAACTGCTGCGGGCGCGCGACTCGGTGGCACTCGGCCGGCCACTCTACGCCTCGCTGCCAAAGGGCCATGATTTTCCGCCGTTTGTTGTGCCGGCCCTGAAGGCGGGAGAAACCACCGGGCAGCTGGGCGCCGCGCTGCGGCACATCGAGGACTACGCTTCACGTCGCGCGCGGGAAAGCCTCGCCACCGCGCTGGCCTTCCTTGAACCGATTTTGCTTGGGCTCCTCGCCGGGGTCGTCGGCACGATCGCGCTCTCGTTCTTCCTTCCCCTCGTTTCGCTGCTGGCGGGGGTCAACGCGCGCTGACCATGGAATTCTACGCGCACCTTCTTCGCCACCGGCTGCTCCGCGAAAATTTCCGGCGGGTGATCCGCGGATTCTCGCTGCTGGAAATCGTCCTCGTCCTTTTCGTCATGGGCATCCTCGCGGCGGTCCTGCTGCCGTCGACCCGCGACGTCATCGAACGCAGCCAGCGTGAGGCAGAGCTTCGCTCCCTCGCAGAAATCGCCGACACGATCAGCCGTTCATTCGAGGCCACGGATTTGACGACGCTCAATGTCGCTGCGCTTCCCGGGACCATCGGGTCCGGTGACGCACCGACGGTTTTCTCCGTCTCGACCACGGCGCTCTATGCAACGACCGACTCCGCGTCGTGGTTCGCCAAGGTCGCCCGGCTGCGTGGCATCACGCCGGTCATTGATGCGGCCCCCACGGCGGCCGTGCAGCCGGAACTGGCGAAGATTGCCTTCAATGCGAACGGCAATGCCCGCCTGCTTTTTGCCGGGCCGGTCGAGGCCGGACAGCAGCGATTCCTGCTCGTGAGCCTCGCGGGGCGCGCGGAGCAACTCGCGCTGCCGGCCTATGAAGCCAGTGCGGCTTGGTTCGATGCCATCTGGAATCACGACTGGGAGAATCGCGCAGGCGGTCTTCCGACCTACTGGGTTTCGCACCTGACTACGGCCCAGGCGGCCGCGTGGACGCCGGGCGGTGCGCTCACCCAGATCAGCAAACTCTGCGTGCGCCGCGTCGTGCTGCCCAAGTGGCGGATCACGCTGAACAACAACCATCCGACCGAACTGGCGTTCGTGTCGTTCAACAACACGCCGAACGCTTTCACTGCGGCGGCCAATTCAGGAGCCACGAGCACGCCGGAAATCCTCGGCGGCCGGCTCATCTCCATCAACCGCGGCACCGCGTGGCCCGGAACGGAAGCGTTGCGCTTCCACCTGCGGGAAAACGCGACCGTCACCGTCCAATGAAAATTCTCGCTCTTATCTACTCATGTTTCTTCGCGGCCGCGGCTTTCGCTGGCACCACGACCGTCGTCAACGATAGCGGGATGGTGGCTGATGGGGCGCCGTTTGATCGCAGCATTAACCTCAACCTGGACTCCTATAATTCGTCATCTGTCACCGTCAGCGTTACGGCGTCCGGCGACTACTCGGGACCAGACGCCAATCTTTACGTTTGGGCCGCCACCACGGGGGGCATTCAATATTCGGCGACCGCCGGCACCACGTTCACAGCCACCTATACCAAATCGAACGGCGTCTGGTCCGTCTTCGGCACCACGTATCCGGGTTTCCCAACAGTTGTTGCGCGTGGCCAGGTAGGATTGACCAGATCCGGCCCAGAACCTGGCATGGGCAGCGGCACCGTCGTCATCACCGTCAGCTGGGTCGACGCTCCGCTGAACAGCGCGCCGACGATTTCGTGGATCAGCTCACCGGCCAGTGCGACGTCGGGCAGCTCCTACACGGTTACGGCGCGAGGCCATGACTCGGACGGTAACCTCAGCCAGGTGAATGTGTGGAAGAATGGCCAGGGCTTCGCGTTCGCCGGAGGCGGCAACGGCACTGACGGCGACTCCGGCAACACCACGTCGGACACCGGGCCTGCGAGCATCACATACACCGCACAAGCGGTCGACTCGTCCGGAGCGACTTCGTCGACGATCAGCCACACCGTGACCATTGCGGCAGCGAATTCCGCGCCGACGATTTCGTGGATCAGCTCACCGTCCAGCGCAACGTCCGGGAGCTCCTACACGATCACGGCGCGAGGCCACGACGCCGACGGTAACCTCACTCAGGTGAATGTGTGGAAGAACGGACAAGGCTTCGCGTTTGCCGGTGGCGGCAACGGCACTGACGGCGACTCCGGCAACACCACGTCGGACACCGGGCCTGCGAGCATCACATACACCGCACAAGCGGTCGACTCGTCCGGAGCGACTTCGTCGACGATCAGCCACACAGTGACCATTGCGGCAGCGAATTCCGCGCCGACGATTTCGTGGATCAGTTCACCAGCGAGTGCAGCGTCCGGCAGCTCCTACACGGTTACTGCGCGGGGGCACGATGCCGACGGCAACCTCACTCAGGTGAATGTCTGGAAGAATGGCCAGGGCTTCGCGTTCGCCGGAGGCGGCAACGGCACTGACGGCGATTCCGGGAATACTACTTCGGACACGGGGCCTGCGAGCATCACCTACACCGCACAAGCGGTCGACTCATCCGGTGCGACT
>CALRZR010000204.1:0-14732 GCA_943372705.1 Opitutus sp. GAS368
GGGGGGGGGGGGGGGGCCGCGAACGGGAGCGCGGTTGTTTGCGAGGTGATATTCGGATTGGCGGGGGACGAGGCGGTGCGTTTGCTGCCGGCGAATGACGGGCGCACTTCCTTCCAACATTATCGTGGGCATCAGCTTCATCGGGCGGAGCGGCGGCGTGGTGAAGGCGTTGCGCGGATTCAAAAAGGGGCACCACACGGTGCCGGATGCGGTGAACGCGACGACGAATGCGTTTCTCGGCAAACTGTGCGCGGGGGAGTTGGCGGAGGAGGGCGAAACGTTGTTTCAGAGCGTGCGCACGGGGCTCGGTTACAAACGGAAGGACGTAGCGCTGGCCGTGGCGGGGCAGAGCGCGGTGCTCTCGGCGAAGGATTTTTCGGTGGAGATTTTCTACGCGCTCGAGGAGGGCGATGCGTCGCGCTACGCAGTGACGACGACGTTGCGGGAGCTGAAAAATGCGGACCTGGCGCGGACGGCGGAGTTTGCGGGGATTTTTGCCGGCAAGTTTTCCGAGATTTCTTTTGGCCTGAAAAAGGGTGCGCGCGTGGAGGCGGTGATCGATGCGATCGAGGCGTTGGAAGACAGCGAGCGGGACGGCGGTGGCGAAAAATTACAGGTGAGCTACCCGTCGGATTGCAGCGAGTGCGAGATTGTCGTCGCGGGCGTGGAGGCGCGGGTGCGGTGCACGGGGGCGAGTTTGGAAATGGTATTTCCGCGCTCGGGCGGGCCGGCGGAACTGATGGACGGATTTGTCGCGGTGCGCGGGGCGTTTGCGATCAGCAAGGTGCTGGGTGGGCTGATCGGTTAAGCGCGGGGGAAAATAAAAAAGCGGCGCCGGTGAGGGCGCCGCTTGGGGAGAGAGAACGAGAACGATGGCGATGAACGAGAACGAGTTCTGGTTACTTGATCATATCGGCCACGAAGGCGCGCTCTTCGACGAGCTCCTTGTTGGTCGCGGCGATCTTGGATTTGGCGAAGTCGTCCATGGCGTAGCCTTCAATGACTTCGTAGCTGCCGGGGGTCGTGGTGCGGACGGGCATACCGGCCCAGACGTTGGCATCGAAGCCGTAGCGGCCTTCGCTCTTCACGGCGACAGAGTGGATGGCGCCGGGGGTGACGAGCGAGCGGACGTGGTCGACGAGGGCGTTGGCGGCGGAGGCGGCCGAGGAGAGGCCGCGGGCGGCGATGATGGCGGCCCCGCGTTTGCCGACGGTTTCGCAGAAGGGGCCCTGGAGCCACGCGCTGTCGGTGATGATGGAGGTGGCGGGCGCGCCGTTGATCGTGGCGTGGCCGAACGACGGGAACATGGTCGGGCTGTGATTGCCGTAGATGAAGATGTCTTTGACGGCGGTGAGATCGACGCCGGCTTTCTTGGCGAGCTGGGTCTGCGCGCGGTTTTGATCGAGACGGACCATCGCGGTGAAACGGTCGGCCGGGAGGCGTTTGGCCTGCGAGGCGGCGATCATGCAGTTCGTGTTGGCGGGATTGCCGACGACGGCGATGCGGGCGTCAGCGGCGGCGACGGCGTCGATGACCTGGCCTTGGCCGATGAAAATCTTGCCGTTGTCCTTGAGAAGATCGGCACGCTCCATGCCGGGACCGCGGGGCTTGGCGCCGACGAGGAGGCACCAGTTGGCGTCTTTGAAACCGACGGCGGGATCGGAGGTTTGGACGATGCCCTTGAGGAGCGGGAAGGCGCAGTCGTCGAGTTCCATCGCGACGCCTTCGAGGGCTTTCAGGGCTTTCTCAATGGGGGCCTCAATGAGCTGAAGGATCACGGGCTGGTCGGGGCCAAACATGGCGCCCGAGGCGATGCGGAAGAGGAGGGAGTAGCCGATTTGGCCGGCAGCTCCGGTGACAGCGACGCGGATGGGTGTTTTCATAGAGGAAGAGGGGAAGTTTTTAGCGGACGGAAGGCAGGGAACACACGGACGAAATTTGGGAAATGGCGGATGTTAGCGTGAGCAGCAGAAAGCAATGGGTGGCCTTATGCGAAGCGCGGGGCGAGCGCGGCGTGGAGTTCGCGGACGAGATTTTCGGTGGTCGGCCAGTCGATGCAGCCGTCGGTGATGCTCACACCGTGAAGGAGTTTTTCCTTGGGCTGGGGGAAGGGCTGGTTGCCGGCGCCGAGGTTACTCTCGATCATCGCGCCCATGATGGTGGTGTTGCCGGCGGCGATTTGCGCGAGGAGCGCGCGGAGGACGTCGGGCTGAAGTTCGGGTTTCTTGGCGGAGTTGTCGTGTGAGCAGTCGACCAAGATGGATTTCGGGAGGTTGGCTTTGGCGAGGAGCGTCTCGGTCTGACCGATGTGGGTGGGCGAGTAGTTGGGACCGGCGGAGCCGCCGCGGAGGACGACGTGGCAGTCGGGATTGCCGCGGGTGACGATCGCGGACGCGGAGCCGTCGAGATTGATGCCGAGGAAGGTTTGGGGCTGCGAGGCGGCCCGGATGGCGTTGATCGCGGCGGTGAACGTGCCGTCGGTGCTGTTCTTGAAGCCGAGGGGCATCGAGAGGCCGCTGGCCATCTGGCGGTGCGTCTGGGATTCGGTGGTGCGGGCGCCGATGGCACCCCAACAGACGAGGTCGGCGACGTATTGCGGCGTGATTGGGTCGAGAAATTCGGTGGCGGTCGGGAGGCCGAGGTCGAGCACGTCGCCAAGGAACTGGCGGCCAAGGCGGAGCCCGGCGGCGATGTCATGGGAGCCGTCGAGATGCGGGTCCATGATGAGGCCTTTCCAACCGACGGTGGTGCGGGGCTTCTCAAAGTAGACGCGCATGACGATCATCACGCGGTCGGAGACCTCGCGGGCGAGGGCGGCGAGCCGGCGGGCGTAGTCGCGACCGGCGTCGAGATCGTGGATCGAGCACGGACCGACGATCAGGAGAAAGCGTTTGTCGTCGGTGAAGATGAGCCGATGAATTTCGCGGCGGGCGCGGGTGACGAATTCGGCCTGGGCTTCGGTTTTCGGCAATTCGGCGAGAAGGGTGGCGGGCGAGGGCAGGGCACGCGTCTCGACGACATTGATGTCGGAAGTTTTCTGCATGAGGGGCCAGATTGGCGGGCTTCGCGCTCGACGCGCAAGCCCGGCTTCGGTCATTTGGGGGTGGGGGCAAAATTTGGGCAAAAAAAGTGGCGCACCGTATACCCCTATACGGTGCGCCTTTGCTTTCTTAGTTACCCCAAAACTCCCCGCTAAGCGGGGAGAAGTGTTACTGAATGAGCAGACAAAGACATTTCCATTGCCTCGGGTCAATACCAAGTTTTCAAAATCTCTCACTTTTTTTGCAATGAGCTCAATTTGAGCATCTTAAAACCTATGAACTTTTCTACTTCTCCGGCGATTTTTCGGTGGAAACCGGCCACTTGGCTGCGGGTGACCGGGGACGACGCGGCAAATTTTCTGCAGGGGCAGTTCACCAACGAGCTGCGCGGCGTGCCGGCGGGGGGAGCGGTGTATGGGCTCTGGCTCACTCTGAAAGGGAAGGTCTTGGCGGACGGTTTTGTGGTGCGCGGCGGGACGGGCGCCGGCGGGAGCGCTGCCGGGGGCGCGGAGGTGTTTTGGGTGGGCAGTTATTTTTCCCCGGCGGCCGCGATCAGAGAGCGGCTGGAGGCCTACGTGATCGCGGATGATGTGGTGATCGAAGATCTCACGACGGAGTGGGCCGGAGTGACCGTGTGGGGCGCGAAAGTGGAGGCGGGGGCGGGCGACGTGGTTTTTCCCGGGCGGCGTTCGCGGGAGGCGTGCGCGGAGTGGATGTTTCCGGTGGCGCGAGCGAACGAGGTTTCGGCGGCTCTGGCGGGGCGGGTTGAACTTGATGACGAGGAAATGGAACGGCGGCGGATTGCGGCGGCGGTGCCGGCCGTGCCGGTGGATATCGGTCCCGGAGATCTGCCGGGAGAAGGCGGGCTGGAGAGTATCGCGATCTCTTATACCAAGGGCTGCTACCTGGGGCAGGAGGTGATGGCACGGTTGAAGGCGATGGGCCAAGTGCGGCGGAGGCTGGTGCGCGTCGCGGGAAGTGGTGCGCTCCCGGAGACCTTGCCGGCGGGGCTGTTTGCCGGAGGCAAGCGGATGGGCGAGGTGAGATCGGCGGTAACGGAGGGCGCAGAGGGCTGGAACGGGCTGGCGATGATTTCACTGCTGCAGGCAACCGGTGGCGGGAGCTATGCCCTCGCGGTTGCGGCGGAGCCCACGGTGCGTTTGATCGACGAACTATGACCGAACTGGAGCAACTCACGGAGCTATGCGAGCGACTGGGAGCGCCGAGGGCGCAGGCGGAGACCATGGCCGCGCAATTGGCAAAACGCGCCACGCAGCTGGCGGCGGAACGCGGGATTGCGCGTGAAGTGGCGATGGCGCGCTTGCTGGAGGCGGTCGTGAAAGGCCGGGCGGGTGTGGCGCCGGAAAATCCGCAGGCACTGCCGACGTGAGTGGGCGGTGTGGCGGCGTCATGACGGGGTTTCTGATTCGACGGGGACGCGGGAGCGGGCTTGGTTGTCGGGCTGATTCGCATGAAAACCGCACTCGTTGAGAAATTTCGCACTACGTTTGGCCGGGCGCCGGAGATAATCGCCCGGGCTCCGGGCCGGATCGAATTCATCGGCAACCACACCGACTACAACGGCGGCACGGTGCTGGGTGCGGCGATTGATCGCGGGGTTTGGGTGGCGTTGGCGCGCTGTGAGGGAGTGGAGTGGCGGTTCGCGAGCGATCAACGCGGCGACGTGGTCGCGGTGCCCGCGGGAAAACTCGACCGGCTGGCGGGAGCGCAGAGCTGGGTGAATTACCCCCTGGGAATTTTGGCGGCGCTGCCGGCGTTTGGCCTGCGTGCGCCGGAGGGCTTCGACTACCTCGCGATGTCGGATTTGCCGACGGGGGCGGGCCTCAGCAGCAGCGCGGCGATCGAGCTGGCCTCGGGTTTGGCTTTCTTGGCGGCGACGCAGCAGGATCCTTCGCGGGAGACGCTCGTGAAGATTGGCCGCCATGCGGAAAATCATTTCGTGGGGGTGCCGTGCGGGATTCTCGACCAAGGGGTGTCGGGCTTCGGCAGAAAAAATCACCTGGTGTTCATCGACTGCCGTGGACCAAAATTTGCGACGGTGCCGCTGCCGGCCGGGGCGCATTTCTGGATTTTCAACACGCACACCAAACACGCGCTCGTCGACGGACTCTACGCCGCGCGGCACCGCGAGTGCATGGAGGCTGCGAAGGCACTCGGTGTTGGGGCGCTCGTGGAAGCGACAGTTGGGGCGGTGCTGGGTGCGGAAGCGCGGCTGTCGCCGGTGGCGTTCAAGCGGGCGCGGCATGTTGTGGAAGAAATCGCGCGGGTGGAGGCGACTAGCGTGGCGTTGAGAGACGGCGATCTCTCGGCGGTGGGGAAATTGCTCACGGCCTCGCACCGCAGCTCGCAAACAATGTTTGAGAACAGCACGGCGGAGCTGGATTTTCTGGTCGATACGTTGGTGACTACGCCGCACGTGTTTGGCGCGCGGCTCACGGGCGGTGGTTTTGGCGGAGCGGTCATGGCGCTGACCTCGGAGAAATTTGGCGAGGCCGAGGCGGCGTCGGTCGCGAAGGCTTACGCGGAAAAATACGGCGCGCGGCCAGATGTGTTGCACGCGCAGACGGGTGATGGCGCCGCGTTGATTAGCCTATGACGACCGCACAATTGAACTCCGCCCGCCGGTTGCTGTGCGACTTGCAGGATCACATTCGCGACACGCTGATCGCGGCGCGGACGCTGCACGCGGCGAAGTTTGCACGGGTGGCGGCGGTGACGGCGGCGGATACGATTTACCACATCGACCGGCTGAGCGAGGACGCGATCCTCGAGTGGTTCGCCGACCACTGGCCGCGGACTTGGCCGGTGGAAATTGTGATGGAGGGATTGGAAAACGGGACGACGACGATGCCGCGGGGAACGCCGGTGGCGCGGACGATGTTCAAGTGTATCCTCGATCCCATCGACGGCACTCGGAGCCTGATGTATGATAAGCGTTCGGCGTGGATCTTGACCGGGCTCGCCCCGCAGCGAGGGGCGCGCAACCGGCTGGGCGATATTGTGGTCGCGGCGATGACGGAGCTGCCGACTACGAAGCACGGTTTTGCGGATCAACTGAGCGCGGTGGCGGGTGCGGGCGTGCGGGCGGAGACGCTCGATCTGCGCAGCGGCGCGCGACGGCGCTGGCGTCCGCGGCCGTCGCAGGCGAAAAATTTCGAACACGGCTTTGCGTCGATTGCGCGGTTCTTCCCTGAGGGTAAGGCGCTGATCGGAGCAATCGAGGAAGATCTATGGCGGGAACTCGGTGTGCTCGGGAAAAACGGCGGGCAACTGGTGTTCGACGACCAATATATCAGCACGGGCGGACAGTTGTTTGAGTTGATCGTCGGGCACGACCGGATGCTGGGAGATGTGCGGCCGCGGGCGTATGCGAAGCTCGGATATTCGAGCGCGACGCTGTGCTGTCACCCCTACGACATTTGCACCGAGCTGATCGCGCGGGAGGCGGGTTGCGTGATCGAGAGGCCGGAAGGCGGGGCGTTGCGCGTGCCGCTCGACACGACCACTCCGGTGGCGTGGATGGGCTACGCGAATCCGGGTCTGGCGCGGCAGGTGCGGCCGATCTTGCGGCGAATTTTGGCGGCGCGGCTGTGAGGTCAGAAGAGTTCGCCGACTTGGGCGAACCAGGCGTCGATCCACTCGCGGAAACCTAGAAAATAGAGGGCGCCGGCGATGGCGAGCATGGGGCCGAACGGCACATGGACGCCGAAGCCGAGTTGGGCGGGGGCGACTTCGGTGGGTTCCGGGGGCGTTTCGGCCGGAGCGGGCTCGGGCGGGGTTTTTCTCAGAGCCGAAAAGGCTTTGCTGGCGCCCCAGAAAACTGCCGCGGCGGCGGCGGCGAAGGCCGCGCCTTTGGCCACGCCCAGCCACCCGAGGCGCCAGTGGGCGAAGGCGCCCACGGCTCCGGCGAAACGGATGGCGCAGAAGGCGAGAGATTCTTGGCGAAAAAGGAAGGGCAGCAGGAGCGCGATCCAGAGAATGACCGCGGAACCGACCAGCAGGCCGATCGTGGCGGCAGTGCCGGCGCGCAGACTGTCGACCAGGAAGAATTCCGTTTGCTGGCCGTGTAACGAGGGCAGCACGAACGAGGCGGCGACACCGGCCAAGCCGGCTGCGAGTGTAGCGAACGAGAGGTGCTCGTGGTATTCGATCGGGGCCTCGTCGGTGGCGGGCTCGGGCGGGTTTTCGACGGGCGGGGAAATTGGCGAGTGCTTACCGGCGGATTTTTGCCAGAGCCACGCGAGCGTGATCCAGACGGTGCCGACGCAGGCGCCGCCGAACATGGCGATGACGGCGCCTTTCCAGCCGCAGAAGGCGCCGATCGCGCCCACGAATTTTACGTCGCCGAAGCCCATCGCTTCTTTGCGCAGAATCGCCTCGGCGATCAACGCGGTCCAGAGCACGAGGCCGGAGCCGACCAAAATACCTTGGAGCGAAGTGAGCGCACCCTGCACGGCGTTCTCCATCGGGGTGCCGTCGATGTGGCCGTGTAAGGCCGGCACGGCGGCGGAAAGCACAAGGCCGACGAGGGCGAGACCGATCGTGAAGACGTCGGGAATGATGAAGTGGTCGAGGTCGATGAACGTGGCAGCGACGAGGCAGCCGATAAAGATCCAGCCGCACAGAACGAGCTCCGGCGAAAACGTGCCGGTGGGCGAGAGCCGCAACAAGGAGGCGACAAAGAGCAGGCCGGTAAGCAACTCGACAAACGGGTAGCGGAACGAAAACGGTCGGCCACAGCAGCGGGCGCGTCCGCGGAGGGCGAGCCACGAGAGGATCGGGATGTTGTCGTGCCACTTAATCGGCTGACCGCAGCCGCAGTGGGAACCGGGCGTGACGACGGATTCTCCTTTGGGGACGCGGTAGATGACGACGTTCAGAAAACTGCCGACGCAGGCGCCGATGACAAAAGCGAAGCCGGGAAAAAACCACGGAAACGCAGCGGCGACTTCGGCGAAGGGGACAAACATGAGTGGGGCCGAATAGCGGGTTTCGGACGGGTGAAAGTCAAACGCGCCGCTTTACAAGCCGAGCGCGGCGCGGGCGGCGGCGAGCATCGTGGGGGCGGTTTGGGTGGCGGGAATGCTGCTCCAGTGTTCGAGGGATTTGGCGCCTTGGTGCACGAGCATGGAGAGGCCGTTGGCGTAGGGCAGGCCGAGGAAATCGGCTTGGCGCAGAAGTTTGGTCTGCGGCGGGTTGTAGATCATGTCGTAAACGGCGGCGACGTTGGGAAGCGCGGTGAGGTCGACGGGCGGCTCGTCGGTCTCGCGGAGGCCGGCGCTGGTGGCGTTGATCACGAGGGCGCCGGACGGGAGATCAGTTGTTAGCGAGGCCAAAGCAGAACCACGAAGGGGAATCTTACCGGAGACACTGGCGACGGATGAAATGAGCTCCACCAGTTCGTCCACGGCTTTTTCGGTGCGATTTAAGATCAAAAGCGAGGCGCAGCGGCGTTGGAGGCATTCGACGGCGGCTCCGCGGGCGGCACCGCCGGCGCCGAGAAGAATGACGTGCGAGCCGGTGAGGTCGCGGCCGAGGGTGGCCTGGACTGCGGAGGCGAGGCCGTAGCCGTCGGTGTTGAAGCCCTGCCAGCCGCGTTCGCTCCAGCGGAGGGTGTTGACGGCGCCGACGGGACGAGCCGCGGGATCGACCTCGGCGACGCGGTCGAACGCGATGATTTTGTGGGGGACGGTGAGATTAACTCCGCGGAATTTATTCGCGTGCAGAAGGTCGAGCGCTTGGGGGAGATCGTCGGGATGGATCTCGAAACGGAAATATTGCCAATCGGCGAAGCGGGCGTCGGCGCGGGCGAGCTCGGCCAGCGCGGCGTTGTGCATCGGCGGGCTAATCGAGTGTTTGATCGGGTGCCCGAGGACGGCGAGCGAAGTGCCGGGGCGCGACCACGTGGCGAGGTCGGCGAGGGTGAGCACGGGGGGATTTTCGATTTTCGATTTCAGATTTTCGATTGAAGCAGCGGCGTGGTGAGCGCGCCAAATGGAAAATCGAGATTCAAGAAATCGAAAATCACTCGGAGTGGCGCTCGTGGGTGGCTTCGAATTCGTGCACGAAGCTGGCAAAAAGGTTCACATGCTCGGCGTCGCCGGCGGCGGTGTAGTGGTTGACCAAATTGCGGCAACTGCGGCAGAGGACCTCGCGCACGGGCGTCGGCGCCAAGTCGGCGAGTTGGGGGACGACGTGGCTCGCGCGGAGGAGGGCGAACAGCTCGTCGGGATCGCGGAAGAGGCCGCGTTCGAACGGATCGATGAAGAACGGCAGACCGTCGGTGTAGCAGCCGACGACGAAGTGGCCGGGGAGGCCGACGGCTTCGAGTTCCAAGCCGAGGCGCTGACCGACGAGCAGATAAACAATGCTGAGCGAGAGCGGAATGCCGGTGCGGCGGGCGAGGACTTGGTCGAGGAAACTGTTCAGCGGATCGGTGTAGTGCTCGAGATTGCCGTGGAAGCCCCACTCGTGGAAGAGCACGCGGTTGACGATGCGGCATTTCTCGCGGGTCGAGGAAGGCTCGACGATAAGCTCGCGGCAGCGGGCGGCGATTTCGTCGAGGGTCGCGCAGCAGCGACCGACATCGAGGCGGGGTGAAACGGTGCGGGCGAGAAGGAGGGCGCCGGTCTCGAGTTCGTAGTTGAGCGAGCGGATGAAGGTCCGGAAATCGGCGGCGGGGTCGTCGAGTTTGAGTTCCTCCAAAAACCACGCGGCGTGGGGCGCCAGGGTGCGGTTGGACCCGGTGGCGATCGCCTGAAGAAACGGTCCGGCGGCGGGACCCAGTTTTGCAAATTGGGCGAGGAGCGCGCGCCGCACCGTGGGACTTGGGTCATCGAGCAGGCCGCGGAACGCTTCCTGTTGGGTCGGGTTGAGCGTCGCGGTTTCCACCTCGTGATGCGAAAAAGGATTTCCGCGCGGCGCAATCGCGAAAACCGGCGCGGCGGCCGCGGATGGTATCAGCGAGTGCCGTAAAGCGCGGTGCCGACGCGGACCATCGTGCTGCCGGCGGCGACGGCGAGCGCGAGATCGTTGGTCATGCCCATGGAAAGCTCGCGCAGAGGGACCCCGAGTCGGGCCGCGAGGTCGTCGCGGAGCGTGCGAAGATTGGTGAACGTCCGCGTGGCGTGAGTGGCGGTTTCGGCGGGCGTGGCGCCGAGCGGTGCGATGGTCATGAGGCCGTCGACGCGGAGTTTTTTTTTCGTGAGCGCGATCTCGACGAGGCGAGGGGCATCGGCGAGGTCGGCGCCGAATTTCGCGGGGTCGTCACCGGCGTTGATCTGGAGGAGGACGGGGAGAGTTTTGCCCAATTCGGCAGCGGCGCGGTCGAGGTGATTGAGGAGCTTTTCGCTGTCGACGCTTTGGATGCGGTCGAAGTGCTGGGCGGCGAGTTTGGACTTGTTGGACTGGAGGTGGCCGATGAGTTCCCAGCGCAAGCCGGCGGAGGCGGGGGCCGTCTGCGGGCGCTTCTCGACGGCTTCCTGCACGCGATTTTCGCCGACGCCGCGGAGACCGAAGCGCGCGGCATAGTCGGCGGCGGCGGCGGGGTGAGTTTTGGTGACGGCAAGCAGTTCGACTTCGCGCGGGTCGCGTCCGGCGGCGGTGCAGGCGGCGGCGATGGCGGCGCGCAAACTTTCGGCGCGGTGGACAAATTCTTCGTAGTTAATGCGCATAAAAAGACAGAGGATGCGGTAGGCGGAGGATTGCATGCCGTTAGACAATCTTATTAGTGGATTACTGTGCGGAACGCGCCTTCCTCCATCCCGGCGCGCAACGTGAGCCAAACATGCAAATTGAAAACTTCAAAATCTTCGCCGACCTCGTCGAGACGAAGAGCTTTTCCAAGTCTGCCAAGCTGAACGGTATCACGCAGTCGGCGGTGAGCCAACAGGCGAGGGCGATGGAGCGACATTTCAAGACGCTGCTCATCGACCGGAGCCAGAAGCAGTTTCAACTCACCCGCGAGGGACAGCGCGTCTATGACGCGTCGAAGGAGATGCTGCATACTTATGAGAAGCTGCTCTCCGAGTTGCAGGAAATGAAGAAGGTGATCAGCGGCACGATCCGGATTTCGACGATCTACTCGATCGGCCTCCACGAACTGCCGCCGTTCATCAAGAAATTCCTCCACGATTATCCTTCGGTGAATGTGCGGGTGGAATACCGGCGCTCGAATCTCGTTTACGAAGACATCCTGCACAATGCGGTGGATTTTGGTCTCGTCGCCTTTCCGGTCAAACAGCGCCAGATCGAGGTGTTGCCGTTCCGCAACGATCACCTCGTGCTGATCGCGCATCCGCAGCATCCGATCGCGAAACGTCACGAAGTCGAAATCAAGGACCTGACCGGGCAAAAGTTTATCGGATTCGATCCGGACATCCCGACCCGCAAGGCAGTCGATCAGATCTTCCGTGAACACAAGCTGGAGATCGAGCCGGTGATGGAGTTCGACAACATCGAGACGGTGAAGCGGGCGGTCGAAATCGACCACGGCATCGCGATCGTGCCGCAGGCGACCGTCACGCAGGAGCAGAAGCAGGGCACGCTGGCGGTGCTGCCGTTCAAGGGCCGGGAGTTTACCCGTCCACTGGCGATCCTCCACCGCAAGGGCCGGGTGCTGACGCCCGCGATGAAGAAATTTATCGAGACGCTGGGACTGGACTTGCCGGAGATGCGCGGAACCTGAGTGCCGGGGCGCTCGCGGAGGGAAAGTCGGAATTCGGGGAAGAAAATTTGCCGTGGGTGCTCCCACTGCTACGGTTCTCGCCGCTCACACACTTACGTCTCCTCTCCATGTCTACCATTTCTTCCCGCACGCTCGCAGTTCGTTCTTTGGCCGCTCTGACGCTCGCGGCCGCTTTGACGGCCTGCTCCAAACAGGCGGAGGCACCGAAGGCGTCTTCGGCGCCCGCAGCCACGATGGCGCCGGCGACTGGGGGATCGACTCTTCCGATGATTGCGGCGGCTCCGGCTTGGACGGCCAAAGATCTCACCGGTGCCGAGGTGAAGTCCGATCAGTTCAAGGGCAAGGTCGTGGTGGTCGATTTCTGGGCCACGTGGTGTCCGCCCTGCCGCGCCGAGATTCCCGGCTACGTCGAGCTGATGAAAAAATACGGCAAGGACGGCCTCGTGATCGTGGGTGTCTCGATGGACGAAGGCGGGCCGGGCGTCGTGAAGGCGTTTTCCGACAAATTTGGCGTGAATTACCCGATGGTGATGGGCGACGACAAGGTGCTCGCGGCGTTCGGCGGCATCGAGGCCCTGCCGACGACATTTTTGATCGATCGCAACGGACAGATCCGCGATCGCAAGGTCGGTGCGGAAGCGACCGAGGATTACGAGAAGAAGATCGCCGGGCTGATGAAGTAATCTCGGCTCCCTCCCGCGAGAGACGCGGGAGACTGCGATGGCGTGCGGATCGGGTGGAACAATCGGCTTGGCGCGGGCGTCCAGCCTGGGCCACCTTTCCACTATGACCCGTGTCCGCCGTCCGGCCTTCTTCCTTTTTACGATTGTTTGTGCGCTGTCGTGCGCCCTCGGTTTGCGCGCACAGAGCACGACGCCCGCAGTCACGCAGCCGATCCCGGCTCGGACCCTCGCCGCAGGGGCCGGGACGGCCACGATCGATCTGAAGAATCACTTCACCTTGCCCAATGTCGCCGGACAGGTCGCGCAGATCGACACGGTGCGCGGCAAATTCAACGTCGAGCTGCTGGCCAACGATGCACCGAAGACGGTCGCGAATTTTCTGAACTACGTGAACCGCGGGGCCTACGCCAACACGCTGTTTCACCGCTCGGTGCCGGGTTTTGTGATCCAAGCCGGCGGTTTTGCGCTCGCGGGCACCAGCATCAATCCGATCGCCCAGGATGCCGCGGTGCAAAATGAGTTCAAGGTGCCCAATACCCGCGGCACGCTGGCCATGGCCAAGCTGGACACCGGACCCAATACCGCGACCAACCAGTGGTTCGTGAATCTCGCCGACAACCGCGCGAATTTGGACAACCAGAACGGCGGATTCACGGTGTTCGCCCGCGTGCTCGGCTCGGGCATGAGTGTGCCGGACAATATCGCGGCGTTGCCGTGGTTTGATGCGAGCTCGCAGCTGGGAGGAGCGTTTACGGCCCTGCCGCTCACGACCAACACGCTGAACGCGCAGACGCTCATTCTCGTGAACAGCATCAAGGTGATCCCGGTGTATCCGACGACGGCGGGCGAGACGGCCGTGCTCAACTTCAGCGTCATCAATCCCTCGCCGACGATTGTCACGGCGTCGGTTACAGCTTCGACGCTCACGCTGACGCCGGGAGTTGGTGGCTCGGTGACCCTCACCGTCCGCGCCACCGACGTGAACGGAAACTCAGCCGACAGCACGTTGGTCGTGACCAACAATGCCGCGCAGCCGGCCCCGACGATAACGACGCATCCAGTCGCGCAGACTGTGGCAAGCGGCAGCACCGTAGTCTTCAACGCCACCGCACTGGGCGAGCCCACTTTTCAGTGGCGACGCGGCACGACGCCGATCCCTGGCGCCACTTCGGCGACTCTCGTAATCCCGGGTGCCACGGCGACCAACGCCGGCAGCTACAGCGTCGTCGTAACCAACGCGACCGGATCGGTGTCCAGCGATGCGGCACTGCTGACGATCAATTCCGCGACAGCCACAGAGGTGGGCCGCCTCGTAAATCTCTCAATTCTCACGACGGCTGGCACAGGCACCAAAGTGCTTACGGTCGGTGCGTCCGTGGGGCCGTTGACGCTTTCGGGGTCTCTGCCGCTCGTGATGCGCGGCGTCGGGCCGGCGCTCGCGGAGTTTTTCGGGCTGAGCGGTTCGCTCGCCGATCCGACCATGACGATTTTCAAAGCCGGCGTGGCCGAGCCGATTGGGGCGAATGACAATTGGGGCAGCGGCGATCCGGCTGCGCTCCGGGCTGCGTTTACCTCGGTCGGGGCGTTTCCGCTCACGGCGGGCAGCCTCGACAGCGCGTTCGCCTCGCTCACGCCGGGACTGGGTGTCGGCGGCTATACCGTGCAAGTCGCGGGCAAAGGCACGGCATCCGGCACGGTCATCGCCGAAATCTACGATGCTTCCGGGACCGCGCGCACGGCAACGACACCCCGCTTGGTCAACCTCTCGACACGGGCGGAAATCGCGGCCGGTGGCGACTTGCGCGTCGGCTTTGTGCTGCGCGGACTTTCTGCGCGCACCGTGCTCGTCCGCGCGGTCGGACCCTCGCTCGGTGCGTTTGGCATCGAAGGCGTGATGTCCGATCCGAAGCTCGAACTTTTCGACAACGACAACGGCGGGAAAAACATGGGCACGAACGACAATTGGGGTGGTGATGCGCAGGTGGTGGCCGCGGCCAATGCGGTCGGCGCGTTCGCGCTCGCTGCTGGTGATACCAAAGATGCCGTGCTGCTCGTGACGCTCGCGCCCGGTGCCTACAGCGCACGCCTCAGCGGCGTCGGCAACACTGGCGGCACGGCGATTGTCGAAGTTTACGAGGTGCCGTAAGGCGCGCCGTCCGTCACCGTAACGCTGCCGTCCGTCACAATCTGGGGCGGCGGCGTGGACGTTTTTCCGAGGGCTGCGTCTCCGCGTGCATGCCCCTCCGTTTACTCTCTCCCGCGCATTTTGCGTTTTTCTGGACGTTGTTTATCCCGCTCGCG
>CALRZR010000205.1:0-14469 GCA_943372705.1 Opitutus sp. GAS368
TGCGATTCGGACAAACTCACCAATTTCGCCTGGGAAAAATTCGGCCACATCGAACACGGCCTCCCGCGCGTCGACGCCATCAGCGCCTGGGTCCACCGCAACATCGAGTATCGCTACATGTCCGGCCGCACCGATCTCTCCGCGTGGGATGTCTTACAACGCGGCTACGGCGTCTGCCGCGATTTCGCCCACGTCGCGATCGCGCTCAACCGCACGTTCAACCTCCCCGCGCGCTACGTCACCGGCCACCTGCCCGACATCGGTTTTCCCGATCCGGAAAATCACATGGATTTTCACGCCTACGCCGAAGTCTACGTCGGCGGCCACTGGTTCACCACCGATGCCCGTTTCCACGTGCCCCGCATCGGCCGTATCAAACTTTCCTGCGGCCACGACGCCGTCGACGGCGCCTTCTCCACGATCTACGGCGGCGCCATGCTCACCGCGTTTCAAGTCTGGGCCTACCAGGTCGCCCGCGGCACCGTCGGCGTCGGCGACCCACTGGATTTTTCCCGCCGCCTGGACAACCGCAGGTTTGTCCAAACCGAAGCGCCCTACCAGCTTGGTCCGCGCTGAGTCGGACCGCATCGGCGACCCGATCCCTCGCGTCCGCCGCCATTTCGGCCGCCGCCTCGGCCCGAATCGAAAAAATCTTGCTCACCCGACGATGGTCCAGCCCCCGGAAACGCGGAAAACGACTTCTCCGAATGATTTGTGAACAGGAAAACGCCAACCGAATGGCTTCGGCCATGTTGGATTTGCCACGTCAACCGGCAAATCTGTCGTTAGGAAACTCTCTCAGAGGAGAGAAATGGCGGGATGGAAGGAACTCGAACCCCAAAAGCTCATATGCCGTTCTTACTCTCAATTAGGCTTTTTACCGGTCACTCGCAGGCACCACAGCAGGACAAACCTCCGCACGGGGTCGTTCACCGACAAACGCCACGACCTCCGCGGTCCCTAACATCATCCACTACCTCGGACCCCGACCGATAGGTGTGTCGGGAATAGTAGTGGTGAATTAGTGGTCGAGTAGTGGCGAGGTAGCGATGTAGTGGTGGCGAAACGAGAATTTCCTAGCGCACGCTAGGGGTGGCGTGTCCTGGGACTTATGGGTAGAACATGCGGCTGGTGCCGCTCTTGGTTCATATGCGGGGACCTCAAGTAACATCGCTGCCTCTAAACAAGGCGGTGAACGATCCATCGGGAATCGGGCCGTGGTTGATGGTGGTAGTGAACGATCGAATTGCTTCGGAAGTGTTATGCTGGAGTTGACCATCGTGAGTGAGCGGGTCATCCTCTTCTCGGCGTCATTGGAACGCACTCAGGCCTTAGAAGGCTCATGTTTCGCCTGCTTAACTTGGCTTCGCATTGCAGGCGGCGACCGTTGTAACGGCGCACGCGAAGGTTCGGAAAACTGAATCCTTCATCACTATGAGATCCTCTGTTTCGTCGTCTTCTCTCAACTCTTCGTCGCGGGCCTCACTGCCTGCTTCCGATCACCGTGACTTGCTTACTCTGCCGTCCGCCGCCCAAAGGCTGTCCATTTCGAAACGCACTCTTGAACGCCTGATTTCGAGCGGCGCGTTTCCACAACCCGTCAAGATCGGGCGCTCGTCGCGGGTGCCCAGCAGCGACCTCGTCCGCTACCTCGACCAGCTCTGCCGCGAAAGGGGCGATAAAATTGACGCATCATGATCGCCTACCTTTTTCAGCCCGTTAGAAACGGAGAAAAATCCCGCCTTTGGTCCGCCCGCGTCCGACTCGATGGCTGGCCAAAGCTGCGGCACTTTCCGCTCCACGTCACCGACAAGCGCGTCGCCGACCAGAAATTGCGTGAACTCATCACCGAACTTGAGCGCGAGACCCATGGCGTAGGTGTCCCTAAAGCCACTCGCGAGGCACAACAGGCGCCGCTGCTTCTGCACCATGAGGCCTTTCTCACCGCGTGTGAGTCGGCGAAGCTATCGCCGAATACCCTCAATAAATACCGCCACTGCCTACCCAAATTGTTCGAGCGATGCGGCTGGAAGTCGCTCCGTGACGTGAGCGCCCCGTCATTCGTGGCGTGGCGTGAGCGCAGCGGACTTCTACCAAAAACCGTAAACGACTTGCTCGGCTCCATGCGGACGATGCTGCTGTGGATGCGACGCTCTCGACTAATCCTCGCCGATCCACTCTCCGAGGTAAGGAAGGTGCACAACGATCGGCTGGGCAGTTTTCGGCGGTCGCTATCGATCGAGGAGTTGCAACGTCTCCTTACCAAATCGCCGCGCCATCGGGCTGTGGTTTACCAAACAATCGTCTACACCGGCCTGCGGCGGGCCGAGATGAACGGCCTGAAGTGGGACGACTTCAAATTGGCCGACGCTCAGGCGCACGTGCGCGTCCCCTCCTCCATTTCCAAGAACCGCAAAGAGTCGATTCACTACCTGCGATCGGAACTCGCGGAATCCCTACGGATTTTCCGGCCGAACGATGCGAAGCCGGAGGACTTCGTATTCCGAGGCCAAATGCCCCGGATTCCTACCTTCAAGCGAGACTTGGCAGCTGCCGGCATCCCGTTTGAAGACGTCCGTGGCCGACGCATCGACCTCCACGGACTGCGCAAAACCTACGGCACTATGCTGGCTGCCGCAGGCGTCTCGCCCCGAGTGGCGATGGAGCTGATGCGCCACAGCGACATGAAACTGACCATGGGCGTCTACACCGATGTCGCCCAGTTGCCCATGATCGCCGAAACGGCACGGCTCCCCTCGCTCCCCCTACCCAACACCCCGGCAGCCGCCATCCACTCCAAAGAGGAGTCCCCTGAAAAGCGTGCACAACTGCGTGCACAAAGAGATGCACAAACAGGGGTCGCAGCGGGTCCCGGTGTGTCTTCGCCTGACGCGTCGGGGCAATTCTCCGCGCTTTGTAACCCGCTGGAGAATGTCGCTTTAGGACATGAAAAAGCGCCCAGTGTCACCACTGGGCGCTTTTATCAAATGGAGCGGGCGAAGAGACTCGAACTCTCGACGTCCACCTTGGCAAGGTGGTGCTCTACCAACTGAGCTACACCCGCAGAGCAGGCGGTTAGAAGTAGGGACGGTCCGTCTTCCGTCAACTGCTATTTTAGAAGTTTCTTCTACCTATTTTTTTCGAACAATTGCGCCTGCTGGCGGCGACCCGACGCCGGCTCGGCAACCAAATCTGTTCGTCCAAGAATCTCCGCAACTTCGTCACTCCACAGCCACGCGAGTAACTTGGTCAGCGCACTTTCCGCGTCCCGGCGATAGACGATGCGCACACCCAAACGCAGCGGATAGTCGCCCGATACGATATTTTCCGGCGTGGGAGGAAACGCCGGGTCGTTGGGTCCCGCCGCCAGGCTCAGGATCTTGGCTTCGAACAAATTTTTCGGCCGATTTCCCGCGAGTGCCATCACGCGGCGGTCGGCTGCCGCGCGTTGTTCAAATTCCTCCGAGGATGCATAGCGGATGATCTGAGATTTCATCGGCTGACCGCCGAGCACCGCGTGCCGGAAGAATTCCGTGGTGATGCCTGCACCGGGCGCAGGGGCAAGCGCAGTAATCGGGCTCCCGGACCAATCTCCGGTCAAGCCCAAGTCCCCCCACCGATTGTAGCCGGACCCCACGCCGGTGCCGAAAACGGCGGCGAGTTCGCCCATCGTCACACGCTCGAGGGGATTCCCGCCCGAAACCAGCACCAGCGCGCAGTGCCACGCAATCGTCCGCGACACAAAGACGGCCTCATCCGGAAATTCACCCTTGGGCAACGTGACCAAACCGATCTGGGCACGCCCGTTCTTGAGTTGATCCAACCCCGGCCGGCTACCGTCCAGGGCCACGGTTAGGGCGAGTCCGTTCTGCGAGGCAAACCTTTGCACCGCGACAAGTAGTTCGCGGCCCAACAAATCCGAACCGACCATGCGCACGTCGGCGGCAGACGACGCAGAAAAACCAACAGCAAGCGCCGCGAGAAATCCGAAAACGTTGCGCCGGCACCACGGGTTCATCGGTAGGCAGCTATATCTGCTAGTCCACGTCGGCTCGCCGGTCTTCGCGCAAGACCAGTTTGTCCTTGGCGGCCGCGACAGCGGTCGGCGTCCGATGTCGACGGGCACGGTCGCCGGATCCGTCGCTGTAGTAGGCGTAGTTGTTCGTGTAATAGCCGTAGTCTTCCCCGGAGTGCAGTGGAACCTGGTTAAGCACGACGCCGATCAACGGCGTTTTGAGGCTCTCCACAATCTGCTGCGCGCGCAGCACCATGCTCTGCGGATTGCGTCGGTGCTGGATCAGCAACACCGCGCCGTCCACGGCGCTGCTGAGCACACTGGTGTCGCTCACACCGATTATGGGCGGAGAATCAAAGACGATTTTGTCGTAGCGGGTGCGCAATGTGGCGATCAAATCCCGCAGGCGGTTCGCATGGACCAAGCCGAGGGTGAAACCGGCCTGCGATCCGCACGGAATGAAATCGAGGCCGGGCGTGATCGCGCGCTGGGTGATTTCATCGAGAGTGCGTTGGCCGAGCAGGAAATCGCTCAACCCGGGCTCCTTCGGCCGTTGGGCCAGCCGGTGTTGGGTCGGACGACGGAGATCGGAATCGATCAGCACCACCCGTTCCCCACCGGCACCCATCAGCGCGGCGAGACGGTGCAGTGTGGTCGATTTCCCCTCACCGGGGCCGGCGGAGAAAAGCACGAGCGCGTGGGGTTGGCCGGGTTTGAGCGCCAGGTTCAGATTGGTGTGGAGCACGCGAAACGGTTCGGCGTGTGCCGGATCTTCGTCCGCCGCGCCCAACGGTTCCCGTTGAAAAGGTATCACGCCGAGGACTGGCAATTTCAAACGCGACTCCACGTCGGCCACGTTGCGGAAACTCGTGTCAAAATACTCCAGCAGCAGCGCCACGCCGATCGCCAGCACGAGACCGAAAAGCCCGGCAAATGTCGTGTTCAACATCCAATTGGGGCGGCTCGCGTATCGTGCCGGCTCGGCGGTATTGAGAATCTCGATCGTCTTCTTCGGGACCTGAAAATCGATTTCACGCTGGCGCAGCGTGAGCTTGAGCGTCGTCGCGAGCCGGGTCTCGTCGTCTAGTTTCTGCGCGGCCTCCTCAAAGGGACGCATCCGCTCCCGGGCGGAAAGAATCTGGTCGACCTTCGCCTGCGCCAACTGGCTCTTGAGTTCAGCGACGCGGGCATCGGCCTCTTTATATCCGATTTCGAGCGCGCTTTCGTAGCCTCGCAACTGGGCATCCAGTTGCTCTTTGGTTTTGGCCCGGTTCTCGACCGCCGAAACCAGGTCCGGGTGGGCTTCACCCAAGCGGGCTTTGAGTTGCGTGACCTTTTGGTCGGAGACGAGCCACGCTTGGAGGAGATTTTGAATATTCTGGTCGGGGATCAGCTCAGAATTCACCAAATTCACCCGATCCGCGGGCGCGATACTCTTGAAACGTTCCCAACGCGTCTTGCGGCCGATCGCGTCGACGCTGAGCGCGATCAGGGAATTTTGCATTTGGCGCAACGTCTCGATCTCCATGTCCGAGTAGCGCGCGTTCAGATCCACGCCGGAAATATTGAGGTCTTTCCGGAGCTTTTCGACGGCGTCGCGCTGCTGACGCACAATCAGCTCCTGGGCCTCGAGTTGTTGGCGCAATTTGGCGAGGCCTTCCCGTTGTTCCGAGGTAGCCAACGAGATCCGATCCTCCGAGTAAGTGCGGGCAATGTCGTTGGCGATGTCGGCTCCGAGCGCAGCGTCCTGTGCAAACACATTGATATCGATCAGCGACGAACTGCGCTGCGATTCCACGCGGAGCATCTTGTCGACGAGATACCGGAACGTCAGCGCCTTCGGCAAGGCGACCGTCGATCCAACGGACGGCGCGAGCCGCGCACCCAGGTTCAGGTGGTCGATCACGGGATAGAGAATTTTTTCCGACTGCATGATCTTGAACTGATCCTGCAGAAAGTAGGGGTCGGTGGTGGTGCCGCCCTGTGCCGAGTAAAGTTGCACCGCGCCCTCCGGCTTCTCGACGCGGATCTTCGTCGTCGCGAGATACCACTTGGGCAGAAATGCCGTGACGGCCAACGTCGTCACGAGCACCAAAGAGAGAATCAGCGCAATGAGCGCCTTGCGCAGGCGAAGGACGGAAAAGAAGTCGGCGAGCGATGCGCTGTCCTTGTGAAGATGGGCAGTGGCCATGAGGCGTCGGCGTCTAGGCGCGGAGCCTAAAACGCATACCCAGCCGTCAAGCCAACACGGTGCCTGACCATCTCGCGCGTGCGATCGTCCGAACGCACGCGGTCGACGTCGTAGCTGGCGGAAATTGTCCAGTTTTTCGTCGGAAGATAGCTGAGCGCACCACCCGCCCGCACCGTGGTCTCGGCGAGATCAACCTGACCCCGGCGCCCCTGCAGTTCCGACGATTCGACGATCAACGATCCGGAAGCGGCGATCAACGCGGTCAGGTGGTGCTGCACGTTGACGAAAGCGCGGGTCACCTCCGTGTCGTTGAAACGCGCGATATCCGAAGTTTCCTCCAACGTGAAAACAAAGCCACCACTCAAAAACGACGCCGTGCGATATTCGTATTTCAAGGAGAGTTCGGCGTAGGGCGAGGTGGTGCTTTGCTCGGCATCGCGGCGACGCCATTCGGCACCCGCGCGGGCACTCGCCGTCATCTTCTTGGCAAAGGCGTAGTCGATACCGGCCATCAGGTATTTCGAAGTCTTGTTCTTGGATTCTCCGGTCTTGCGGTAATAGACATCCTGAAGCCGCGCTTCGAGAACCGCCTTCACCTCGGGCAAGACCGCGTAACTGCCCGCCAAGCCAAACAAATTTTCCGTGCGGTCGATTGATCGGCCCAGTGCGGCATCGCGATAGTCGAGCATCGTCGTGCGGGCTTTTCCGGTGATGCCGGACTTGGCAGTCGGCGCAACGCTGACCGTCGCATTGAGCTCATTGCGATTGTTGGACTGGTCCGTGTTCACCGGCAGGCCGTTGAGCAAAGACTCGGGGTTGCGCGTCGCTTGAAAAATATCGAGCACGTCGATCGTCGCCGTCTGGGAAAAGGCGTGCGCCACACGCACTGATGCTTCGTGGCTGTCGAGCGTCCGGTCCCCCGGGCGACTGCCGAAATGTTCCAGCGTGAGCTGGTAGCCTGTCGAAAGAAACGTCTGGTCTGTCACCGACGCATTGTAGGCCACCTTGGGAACGGCTTGGAAAACCGTGCTTTCAACATTCTTCGCGGCTGCGCCGAAAAGATTGGTGTCGTAGCCGAAAGCGCTCTTCAACGAAACGACCAGACTCTTGCCCAGTTCCTGTTCCGGCACCGGCGCGTAGACTGCGCGCACGGGCAGCGCCGCGAGCAGCAGTCCACCAGCAAAGAGAGCACGGGAAAAATTCATGACGTCGAGGTAGTCCGAAACCGCAAAATTCGCGGGACGCTACGCGCAAGGCTTTGGCTTAAGCAATTACTTTCCCCGCAACGGCGGCAGCGCCGGGTTCACCAACAGGTAGAGATTTTCCATTACCTTAATCGGTTGGGGCAGCGGAAATTCGGCGGGGAAACGGCCCGTCAAAAGCCCCGCGTAAATCTCGCCCCACTCGTCGAATCGTTTCGTCCGGATGCCCGGCAACTCCTGCAGCAACGGCTTCGCGTTCAGTTCGGAGAAAAAAGGCCGGTCGAGCGTGCTCGGCGTCAGCAGGAGTTCGCCGATCGGCTGGACAAAGGTAACGCCGTAGAAATCACGCAGCCGTTGGGGTTGTGCCCAAACCCGCCCACCACCATACCACGCCATCGCGGCCGGGACATCTGCCATCAGACCAAAACGGCCGTCGGCGCCGCGCTGGACGAGTTCACGGGGCCGGCTCAGCAACAAGCCCGGATGGTAGGGCGGATAGTGAAAGTGCAACCGCCGCGGCTCCAACACATCATGAACCAGCGGCAGCGCCTGCACGATCAACAGCGCAGCCATCGACGCCCGGGGCCAACGCGCCAGCGTCGCGTTGCTGCCCAACAGTATGAAAAAAAAGCCGGCACCAAACACCATGATCAAGGGTGCCATCCAAGCCGCCACAAACCGATCGCTCTCGCCGGAATTGAGAGCGGCCTGCGCGATCAGCGCGACGGCCAACGCGGCGTAGAAAACCCAGCGCAGACGGTTCACGACCGGCGAACGAAACACATACAGCGTCCCCACGAAGAAAAAGGCCGTAAGCCACATGGCTCCGCCCGACCAGAGGCGCTCCCGCAAGCTGGCTTGCAATGCGGTGAGCGTTTTGTTGCCCAGCTTGTTGAGATCGATGCGTGCAAGCTCCGCCGATAGTGTCGATCGGATGGTCGCCGGTTCTGCCGTGGAGTCCCCGGCCTTCAGTGCCACGTTTTGCACCGCGAGCGCCACAGGCGAGCCCGTCACGACCATGTTTCGGGCGATCCACGGCCCCGCCACCAAACAGAACCCGGCGGCGACGACACCCACCGCAGCCCACCGCCCACCTGAGGAAAAACGGACGGCTGCGTAGGCGAGCGCGACCAAGCCCACGGCACCGGCCGAATACTCGGCCAAAAAGAGCAGGCCGCACGACATACCCAGCAAACCGAGCCAAACCCAAGGCACGCGAGTCGTCGCCGACTCCACCCGGTGCCAGACCGAAAAAACCGCCAGCGCCAGGACCATCAACAACGTCGTCCCCCCGACGGCGACCGTTTGTTGCCAGACTGGCATCGACAACAGCATCGCCCACGCCGCCAACCAGCCGACCCGAGCCTCGAAAAGCCGGCGGCCGAGGTCATAGGCCAGCCACGCTGCCAACCAGAGCAGGGCGACGTTCAGCCCCAGCAAGAAATAATCCGCCGCAAAGCCGTCCGGCGGCACCGGGGCGGACGCGAACAACTTTTCTCTCGCCGTCTCCGGAAAAAGCCGCAGCCCGCCGGCCACGACCAACGCGTAGAGCGGCGCGTGGTGAAGTTCAGGATACGGCGTCGCGGCCTCGAATTTCACGCCGCGCGCGCGCAGAAAGGCCACCGTTTGGGGGAAATTGACCAAAGTCGTAAAGCCCTCGCCTCGGGCCAGCTGGCGCCCCATGTCCGCCTGCAGCAGCGTCGATTCGGTCACCGGACCGTGAAATTGTTTCCACGCCACCACGAGCGAAAGCGCCAACGTGCCGGCCAGGATTGCCGCCAGACGGATCCAACCGGCCCCGGCCCCGGCTTCGAGCCAGTGAACGAGTTCTTGGGCGGTGCGCGGGCGACTCATGACAGCGCAAAGGTGGCCCTCGGAAAACGGGTCATTTGTCGGTCACGTCGAGCTCGGGCCATTCGGCGATCTTGCGATGCAAGGTGCGACGGCTGATGCCCATCAACTCGGCCGCCTTGGTGCGGTTGCCCCTCGATTTGTGCAAGGCCTCCCGCAGCAGGCGTTTTTCGTTTTCTTCGACCGATAGCGGATTGGCCCGGGCATCGGCCTTCGTCGCGGAGTTCGGGGTCTCCCCCACCCCGGCTTGGCCCCGGAATTTTGGTTCCAGATCGTATTCGGTGAGGCTACCGCCACGCCGCATCACGACGGCATTCTCACAAAAATTGCGCAATTCGCGGATATTTCCCGGCCAAGGATAACTCTGCAGCATGCGTAGCGCACCTGACTCGATCGTCAGGGGAGGCACTCCGTTCTCGTCGGAAAACACCTTGATGAAATGCGCCAGCAGCAGCGGAACGTCTTCCGCTCGATCGCGCAGCGGCGGCATCACGAGCCGGACGACATTGAGTCGGAAAAAGAGATCGTCGCGGAATTTTCCGTCGCGGGACATTTGTTCGAGATTGCGGTTCGTCGCCGCCACGAGGCGCACATCGAGATCGATTGGCTTGGATCCGCCGACGCGCTCGATCGATTTCGTCTCCAGGAAACGCAGCAGCTTTACCTGCGTGGAAGCGGAAATTTCACCAATTTCATCGAGAAACAAGGTGCCGCCATCCGCCGATTCAAAGCGTCCGACGCGGCGCTCGGTGGCTCCGGTAAACGAGCCCCGCTCGTGGCCGAAAATTTCGCTCTCCAACAAATTTTCCGAAAGCGCAGCGCAGTGCACCGCGATGAACGGCGCCCGCGCCCGCGGACTCGCCTGGTGGATCGCCTGGGCAATGAGTTCTTTGCCGGTGCCCGATTCGCCCTCGATCAAGATCGTCGCGCGCGAGGGCGCGACGAGCCGCATTTTGTCGATCACATCCTTCAGTTTCTGCGAAGTGCCGATGATGCCCTCGACGCTGAATTTCTCGTCGAGACGCTCGTGCAACTGCTTCACTTCCACTTCCAATGTTTTGGTCTTCAGCGCCCGCTGGATCAGCACTTCCAGTCGCTCGATATTGACCGGCTTGGTCAGAAAATCGACCGCGCCACGCTTCATGGCCTCAACGGCAGTATCGATATTTCCGTAGGCCGTCATCATCAGCACCGCCGGTCGCTGCGGCAGCGCCAGCGCCTTGTCGATGACCTTGAGTCCTGACTTTCCCGGCATGCGCAAATCGGTCAACACGACATCGAACGGTTGCGCGTCCAGCAGGTTGAACGCCTCGTCCGCGCTCGCCGCAATCGTCACGTCGTAGCCGTCGGACAGAGCCTGTTGAAGGCCCTCACGGGTGTGTTTTTCGTCGTCGACGATCAATACGGCCGGCACCATGGGCGCATTCACACGTCGAGGGGACGCGCGGTCAAGCCCGCGGAGACGCGCACGCCAATCGCCAAGCTCTATTTCGAGGGAGGCACGACGCGCTGCACGAGCGGAGCGAGTCGGCTGAGGCGGATCGTCGGATGCGCCGTGGAATCCAAGAGCGCGATGAATTGGTTCCGGCGCAGGGCGAGGAGCGCGCGCGTCTTGGTCTGCTGCGCGGCGTCGAGCTTGTATTCTTTAGTCATCCACTCCAGCGGCGGCGTGACCGTGACTTGGCGATAGATATCGGTCAGCGGGCGATCACGCTCACGGTTAATATCGTCGTCCGACAACAACGCCGGATCGGTTTTCTTTTTCTCGGCGCGCTCGGCCATTCGCTTCCGGCCCGCGAGAAATTTTTCTCTCTGCTCCGGAGTCAGCAGCACGCTGAACTCACGGTCGAATCCCGCTTCGATCTCGGCGACCTGCGCCGTGTAAGCGACGATTTGCGGACGAAGTTTGTCGATCTCCGCCAGCAGTTTCGCCCGATCGAGCTTCTGTTTCGCCTTGGCATCGGCCGGAGAGGCGGCCGGCCGGCCATACTCTCGGGTCAACGTCGCCGGAGGGGGCGGCACCGGCCGGTCGCGGTCGGCAAACCCGCGGGCACCATAGCCGGCAAGGAAGACCGCGACGGTCAGCAAAGCGACAAAGACACGTTGCGTCATCAGATGGAATCGAGGTCCTGCGCGTCGTTTGCGCTCATAACAATGACCTCCCAATCGGCCAAGTTGCGCTCGTCGGCCAGTTGGGCCGACCGGTCCTGCACGAAGATGACTGCCGCGAGACATACGGCCGCCGTCGCGGCACTCAGGGCAAACTGGCTGGTGAGCGACGGAACCTCGGCCGCCGCCCGGGCCGCGCGCAGCACGCGCTCGGCAAATCCCGGGCGGATCTGGTGCGCCGCGTGGTCGTTGAGTGCGCGCCACGTCTGCGCCTGTGGGCCGCGTGCGGCCCGCATCGCGCGGTCGGCAAATCCGGTGCGCAACTGCGCGGAGGCGTGGGCTTGGAGATCACGCCAAGCTTGGTCTTCAGTTTTCATGGTCGGGTTGATAGTGTTCGCGAAGGTGTTCACGAGCCCGGTGAAGGCGAGCCTTCACCGCGGCCACCGTGGTATCGAGAGTTTCGGCAATCTCGGCGTGGCTGCGCCCTTCCTGCACCAGTGCCAGCAACGCACGGTCTTGGGGTCGCAGCTGGGCGAGCGCGTGACGCAGCGCATCCAGCTCCTCGGTGTCGACCGCACCGGCCGGCTCGGGAATGTTTTCATGCTCTTCGCCAAACGGCAGGAAAATGCGTCGTAGCTTTTGGCGGCGCAGCTGGTCGATACAGGTATTACGGGCCAACCGAAAAAGCCACGACTCGAACTGCGCCGGCGCCTGCAGACGGTCGATGGCCCGGACCATCTTGATGAAAACCTGCTGGGACAAGTCCTCCACATAATCGCTCCGGTTGGTCATGGCGTAAACGAATCCCGCGACCCGGTGCTGGTAGGCCACAATGAGCTCCCGTTGGGCGTTCTCGTCCCCTTTTTGGGCCCGGCGAACAAGATCGGCCAGCGCAGTCGTTGAAGTTGATTCCATGCGGAGAGCATTGCTGTGTGATCAGTAAGACGGGAGAAAGGCCAGAAAGATTCGGGCTTTCCCCTCCCATCCTTGCAATCGCCCCAACCTTCGCCTCGGCTTCCTGTCATAGTCCCACCCATGAAAAAATTGAGCCTTCTTTCGAGCACATGCGGCGCTGCCGCGATCACTTCAGTGCTGTTGCTTTCCGCCGGCTGCGGCACCCCCACTCAACGCGACTTGATGGTCGAAGCGGTCAATACCGGCGAACGCCCGGTCGCAATGAAGGGCGACGGCACACTGTTTGAGGGCAAACTCGCCGCCTTCGCGACCGTCAGCCGGGGCTTCGAGCGCGGCGGCAAACCCGGCGTCCGCGGCCCTGGCGCCGGCAAGGGCGGCGTGGAAGATGAATTGAACGGCGGACGTCGCCGCCGCGACAGCGATGGCATCACCGAGGTCTACTCAACTGGCTTTGGCGACTCCGAAGAGGAGCAAAAAGAGGCCATGAAAGAATACGTCCGGATGGCGATGGCCCGCCGTGCCCAAGGCAGCCCGATGCCCCCAGTCACTCTTCGTGTGCAGATCGAAAACCGCGGCACCGAGCCCGTGGAAGTCGAAGTGACCGACGTAAACTCCGAGCTCGGCAATTTTGCCGTGCGTCCCTCCAAACTGACGATCGCCCCGGGAGAAAAAGGCACGCTGGATCCCATGGTTTCCCAACTCGGTGTGACCAGCGACGAGATCCCGGTGAAAATCGCCGTGCGCATGGCAGGCAAGAAAGACACCCAAACAATTGCCGTGAAAAACATCATCATGGCTTCGGTTTTGAAGCAGTAATCCGCGGCCGGCCGGCGTTCGGCTCACGTTTGGCAAACGTCGAGCCGAGTAATCAGCTTGTGCATGGGAGCAGAACGGACGAGGGTGCCCCCCAGGCCGCTCCCAAAACCCACTAGGAAGGATTTTTCCCATGAGCCCAAAAACGTCCGCATTTTTTTCGGTCGGCCTGGTTGCTTTAGTCTTAGCCGCACTGACTGGCGGTTGCTCCTCCACGAAGAATTTCGTGCCCGGTTTTGGCTACCTGCCGAAGGGGGCGCCCACCTATGCGCTCGCCGTCGCCGTGCACGGCGGTGTCGAACCCACCACGGCGCAATGGAATGCCATGTATGCCCGGTTTTCCCAAGCGCTCGCCGCGCGGGGCATGTTGTTGATCAACGACCACACAAAGGCTCAACACATCATCTATCTCGATTTCTTGCCGGACCCAACGAGCCCCGCCCGCGGCACCGCGATGATCACCAGCATCGCCGCCAATCCCGCTTTCGGAAAGTCACCCGAAATCGCCAGCTCCATTTACACGCCGACCTTTGCCTCTTCCGCGCGCTCCAATTACGACCCGTTCTGGTCGACCAACTACGGATACGACCGCTATAACAACTACGGGAACTACTACGATGCCTACAACTCGGGCTACAGCTACACGGCTCCCGCGCAGCCTCCCGCCAATACAACACCGGCGCCGGTAAACCCGCCGGCCCACCACCGCCCGCCCAATCCGGCCGACTGCCCCCCGGGTTCGCAGCCCTATCGACCGCCGCCGAGTTACGTCGGCCACAACCCCCACCCGCCGAGCCACGCCTACCGGCCGCTCCCAGCGTCTGATAGTTCCTCGAGCTCGTCCGCCCGCTCCACCTCGTCGTCGAATTCGTCCTACGACTCCTCGTCGCGCTCATCCTACTCCTCGTCGTCGGACACGTCTTCGTCAGCCGGGTCCTATTCTTCTTCGTCGTCATCGTCGTCGTATTCGGCGCCCGCCTATTCTGCGCCGGCCGATTCCTCTTCGTATTCCTCTTCGGCCAACAGCGGCGGCAGCGACACGGGCTCGCGCTCGGTGCCCCGTTAACCACTCGACCGCCCGCCTTTTTCGGCAGGTCGCCTTCAGCGCAGCATGCGCACGCGCCGATCTTTTCGCGGAAACTGCAACGTCACGATGGTGCCGACGCCCTCTTTGCTTTCGAGGCCGACGTGCCCGCCATGCTCTCGCATGATGCGTTGCACGATCATCAACCCGAGCCCGTGACCGCCCGGTTTCGTGGTGTGGTAAGGCTGAAACAACCGAGACAAATCCTCCTGCTTGATGCCCGAGCCGCTGTCGCCGAAGAGCAAGAAAACCGACTCATCGTCGGCGAGGGATTTGATTTTCAGTTTCC